>JANREL010000030.1:0-8631 GCA_030758355.1 Polaribacter sp. | reverse complement strand
TATTTTTTAGGGTTGTTCCTTTCAATCCAACTTCTTTAAATCGATTCAAATCAATAGAAATAGGTTTTTCGTTTTTATTTATGATATGAACAATTGTTTCATCATCATTGATTCTAAAAAGAAAATATATTCCATTTTCAGGTGCAAAATGCAGTGTTTTTCCCTCGTGAATTGCTTTGCTATTTTTTCTAAAATTCAATACTTTTTTTAAGTAAAGTTGCATGTCTTTTTGTTCACTTGTAAGCCCTTCCCCTGAAAATGCATTTACTAAATCACTTTTCCAACCTCCAGGAAAATCAGTCCGAATTAAACCATGATCACCGGGTTTTGCAAAATCGTTCATCAAAATTTCTGTTCCGTAATAAATTTGAGGAATTCTTGGTAAGGTTAATAAATAACTCAACGCCATTTTTGTATTGACAATATCACCTTTTAATTGCGTAAAAATTCGACTCATATCATGATTATCAGGAAAAATTAGTATGTCTTTTGGTGATGCATAATGAAAATCATTTGCCAAACCTTCGTAAATTTTCACTAAACCAGTATCCCACGTTTCATTTTCGTTAAAAGCTTCAACAATGTTATTTTGCATCGCAAAATCCATGGTTGATGTTAAATTGGACTCATATCCATCGTTGTTTTTTGCTCCTTTTTGCCAATAACCAATCAATAATGGATTGTAACTCCATTCTTCACCAACAATTGAAAAATTTGGATATTCGTTCATGATTGCGCCAGCCCAATTGCTCATAAATTGCTTGTCAGGATAAGGATAGGTATCTTGTCTAATCCCTCCCAATCCTAAAGTTTCAATCCACCAAATGCTATTTTGGATGATGTAAGTCGCCATGAAAGGATTACGTTGATTTAAATCGGGCATTGTATGTACAAACCAACCTTCATTATTACCACTTCTATCAGCTTCTGCAGCATACAAATCTTGATTTGTAGTACGTCTGTGATTGGAAACTTTTACAGTTTTATTAGACCAATTTTCTTTATTATCTTCATAATATTTTTGATTGTTTACCCAATCATCAAAAGGAAAATCTTTCATCCACCAATGTTCTAAACCACAATGATTTGCAACTTGATCCATGATGAGTTTCATATCTTTTTTGCGCAATTCATTTGCCAATTCTTGATATTCAGCAAGTGTACCAAAACGAGGATCCACTTCATAAAAATCGGTCATTGCATACCCATGATAAGACCCACTGTTCATATCATTCGTTAATACTGGAGTTGGCCAAACTGCCGTAAAACCAAAATCTGCAATGTAATCTATGTGATTGGTAATTCCTTTGATATCTCCTCCATGACGTGCGTAATCATCTTTTCTATTGCTGGTTTTTTCATTTAAATTTTCATTGATATCATTGGTTTCATCTGCATTTGCAAAACGATCTGGAGTTATCAAATAAATGGCATCAGCACTGTTAAAACCTACATATTCTTCAGAAGACTTTTGTCTTTCTTTTAATTCATACGTATGAGTTTTGGTTGATCCGTCATCAAAAGTAAAAACGATATCAAATTTGCTTGCTTTTGTATTCTTATCAATTTGTAAATCAATAAATAAGTAATTGTTACTTTTTGCTTGATGTACTTTTTGAATGCTTACACCTTGAGTTGAAATGGTTGGTTTTGAACTTCCAATATTTGGTTCTTTAACTAATAATTGTAATGATGAATCTTTGAAATCAATCCACCAATTTGGTGGTTCAACACGCTCTAAAAATGTGTTTGAAACCTTTTTAATTTCAGTATTCAAAGATTCTTTGTTTGAATTGTTGCAAGAAACAAATACAACAAAAATAAAAAGCAAAAAACTATTTTTCATAAAATTAGATTATTTATTAAATCAAGAATACTAGATTATATAATTTTAAATTAGTATATACTATACAGTTACCAAATTATTTGGAGACACTTTTACTGGTTTTTCATTTACCAAAATAGTTACCTCTTCATTTCCATCAATTGTAAAATGAGTGCCATTTTGTTCCACATTGATTTTTACAATTGTATTTCTAAAATTCACTTTAAATGAATACGAACTCCATTGTTTTGGAATTTTTGGTTCAAAAGAAAGCATGTTATTTTTGATTCTCATACCACCAAAACCTTCCACAATACTCATCCAAGTTCCTGCCATAGAAGTGATGTGCAAACCTTCTTCTACTTCGTGATTGTAATCATCTAAATCCAAACGTGATGTACGCAAATAAAAAGTATAGGCTTGTTCCATTCTGTTTAATTTGGAAGCTTGAATGCTGTGAACACAAGGTGAAAGCGAACTTTCATGGACTGTAAATGGTTCATAAAAATCGAAATGTCGTGCCAATTCTTCTGAAGAAAAATCGTCTTCAAAAAAGTAAAAACCTTGTAATGTATCCGCTTGTTTAATGTAAGGTGAACGTAAAATTCGATCCCAACTCCATTTTTGATTGATAGGTCTTTGCGATTTGTCTAACTCAGCAACAGTGATTAATTCTTTGTCTAAAAAACCATCTTGTTGTAAATATACTTGATGTTTTTCAGAATATGGAAAATACATTAAATCTGCTACATTTTTCCAAGCAGCCAATTCAGCATCAAAAATTGCTGTTTTTTCTTTGATTCTTGAGAAATCTGAAATATGGTCATTTTTTACAATGTTGATGTTTTCCAATGCATAATTGATGCACCATTTGGCAATATAATTTGTATAAAAATTATTATTTACGTTATTTTCATATTCATTAGGACCTGTAACTCCTAAAATCACAAATTTGTTTTTGTCGGTTGAAAAAGTTGCTCTTTGATACCAAAAACGTGCAATTCCAATCAATACTTCTAAACCTTTTTCAGGAATATATGAATAATCGTTAGTATAACGATGATAGTTGTAAATTGCAAAAGCAATCGCGCCATTTCTATGAATTTCTTCGAAGGTAATTTCCCATTCGTTATGACATTCTTCGCCATTCATAGTCACCATAGGATACAATGCAGCTCCATTATTAAAACCTAATTTTTGTGCATTTTCAATGGCTTTATCCAAATGATTATATCTGTATTCCAATAGTTTACGCGCGACAGATTGATCTTTTGTTGCCATATAAAATGGGATACAATAGGCTTCAGTATCCCAATACGTGCTTCCTCCGTATTTCTCTCCAGTAAACCCTTTGGGACCGATATTTAATGAAGCATCTGTTCCTAAATACGTTTGATTTAATTGAAAAATATTAAAACGAATACCTTGTTGTGCTTTTACATCGCCAGCAATTGTAATATCTGCCATTTCCCAAATTTTCGCCCAAGATTGTTTTTGCATTTCTAACAAAGAATCAAAACCAAAACTGACAGCCTGGTCTAAAGCATCTTTTGCAGCTTCAATTAAGGCATCTTTTGGATGATTTCTATCAACAATATATCCTCCAAACTTTTGAATCGCAAAAATTTGATTTTTACGGATACTTTGTTGGTAATTACTTAAAGCCGTTTTTTCGGAGGTGGTATTTATAGCATCTATCAAAACCTCAGTTCCATCAACAAATACTTTTGATTGCATAAACGTACATGTATGAAAATTTGTTTTCATCGTTTTTGCAACAATAAATGATTGTTTTTTGTTTTGATCAATCTTTAAAACATCCCAAAATTGGTCAGCCCAATTCGTGTCTTCATTCGTGATACTAGCATCTAAATAAGGAGTGAAAGTGATAGTTGCATCACCAGAAATTGGCTTGATTTGATAATGAATTGCGCCAATTTCATCCAACTCTAAGCTTAAAAAACGTTTGATATGCACACTAATTTTGATATTGTTTTGCAAAACAGCTTCAAAACTTCTTGCCAACCAACCTTCTTTCATGTTGAGTTCTCTTCTAAATTTTGAAACTTCTTTACAAGTATTTAAATCTAATGTTTCATCGTTAATTTTAATCTCAATTCCAATCCAATTTGGTGCATTTAACACTTTGGCAAAATATTCAGGATAGCCATTTTTCCACCATCCAACTCTGGTTTTATCAGGATAATAAACTCCTGCAATATAGCTTCCTTGAAAAGTTTCTCCAGAATAATTTTCTTCAAAATTGGCACGTTGACCCATGGCTCCATTGCCAATACTAAATAAACTTTCAGAAGATTTTACCCTTTTTGGCTCAAAACCTTCTTCAATGATTGACCATTCATTTGGTTCTATATAATCTTGATTCATTGGTTGTATTTTTAGACTTTAGTCCGAAGTTTTTTAGACTTTAGACCATAGACTTTTGACTTTTAATTATTTATTAACTTTTTCATAAAATCGATACTGATTTCAGTAAAATCTTTGAAAATATAGTTTGCTTGTGAAAGCACTTTTTTATCACCAATACCAATACTTATCATATTGGCAGCATTTGCAGCTTCAATACCTGCAACAGCATCTTCAAATACGATGCAATTTGATGGTGAAAGATTCATTTTTTTTGCAGCCATCAGAAAAACTTCCGGGTCTGGCTTTGCTTTGGTTACGTTATTGCCATCAACAATTACATCGAAAAAGTGAGCTAAACCTACTTTTTCTAAAATCGGAAGTGCATTTTTACTTGCAGATCCTAGCGCAATTGGAATCGCATTTTCTTTTAATAATGTTAAAATTTTTGGAACATCAGGAAGAATCTCAGAATCATCCATTTTTTCAATGTATGTCAGATAATCATTGTTTTTTTCAATCATCCAAACATCTTTTTGTTCTTGATTTGCTGATAAATTTCCCATTTCTAATAAGATATCTAAACAACGTTTTCTACTAACTCCTTTAAACAATTCATTTTGTTCTTCAGTAAATTCAAATCCTAACTGATTTGCTAATTTTTTCCACGCTAAATAGTGGTATTTGGCGGTATCTACAATGACACCATCCAAATCAAAAATAATTCCTTTTTTCATTTAAACAGTTTGTACTACATCATCTACATCTTTTACTATATAAACGAGTGCTGCAGCAATTAAAAAACTAATTCCACTAATCATTAATGCAAAAATTGCTTCATTATTGTAAGCATATTTTACAAGTGGACCTCCAATTAATGCATTGATAATTTGAGGAATTACAATAAAGAAATTAAAAATCCCCATGTAAACTCCCATTTTCTTTGGAGAAATTGAACCTGCTAAAATAGCATAAGGCATCGCTAGAATACTTGCCCAAGCAATTCCAACGCCAATCATTGAAAGAATCAACCAATTTTTATCAGGCATGATATAAATAGATAATAATCCTATACCGCCAATAATTAATGAAATAGCATGTGTTTTTTTTCGTCCAATTTTTTGGGCAATGTAAGGCAATGCAAATGCATAAAAAGCTGAAACTAAATTGTAAATTCCGAAAAGAATGCCAACCCAATCACCTGCATTTTGATAAGCTATACTTTTACTATCGGTGTAGGGCAATCCATAAATATGTTGTGCAATTGCAGGAACTGAAAAAACCCACATCCCAAACAATCCAAACCATGAAAAGAATTGCACCCAACTTAGCTGACGCATAGTTGTTGGCATTTTTTTGAAGTCGTCAAAAATATCAAACAAACTAGATTTTTCTGTTGAAATATCTTTCTGAATAGCTTCTCGATGCCCTTGTTCGTCTTCAAAAATTTCTAGTTCCTCTGGAGAATATTCATTAGTAGTTGATACGGTAACCAAAATCGAAAGAATCAAAATAATTGCTCCAATAATGAAAGACCAAATTAAGTTTACAGGAACTATTCCTGCTGAAGTTTCGTTAGAAATTCCAAACCAATTTGTCAAAGCATATGGTAACCAAGAACCGATGACTGCACCAAAACCAATTAAAGCTGTTTGCACACTAAACCCTAAAGTTCGTTGATCAGTTCTTAAATTATCACCCACTAAAGCTCGGAAAGGTTCCATAGCGATGTTGAAAGATGCATCCATAATCATTAAAAAACCTGCTCCAACCCATAGTGCAGGAAGAAATGCAATAAATATATCTGCTTGTGGCATTAACACCAATCCTATTGATGCTAAAATGGCTCCAACTAAAAAGTATGGTTTTCTTCTTCCAAACCTTCCCCAAGTTTTATCACTATAATGTCCAATGATTGGTTGAACAATTAATCCCATCAAAGGTGCAATAATCCAAAACCATGAAAGTTCGTGAACATCAGCCCCAAAAATTTGTAAGATTCTGCTTGCGTTTGCGTTCTGAAGTGCGAAACCCATTTGTATTCCTAAAAACCCAAAACTCATGTTCCAGATTTCAAGGAAATTTAATTTCCTTTTTTCCATTATCGAATATTATTAAAGAATATTTCGATAAGTGTATTAGACTTATCAATTACTAAGTGTGGAATGTAATTTACTGATAAATACTAATTCGGTAACAAATATATATTTTTATTATAAAGTTGGTAAAAATTATTACAAAAATTTACGACGACGGTTTCGTAGATTCTCGTAATTTTAAGTCACTAGAAATGACTATTTTTTTAGGATTGAAGACTTCTGTTTCATTTTCAATTCTTTCAATTAAAAGTTCAACTGCCTGTCTTCCCATAGTAAAACCATGTTGTGCAATTGTAGTAATTGAAGGCGAAGAATATTCTGAAATTAAGCCGTCAGTAAAGCCAATTATTGAAATGTCGTTCGGAATGTTTAATCCTTTCTCTTTGGCAATTCGCATTGTATTTGCGGCATAAATTTCATTTACAGCAAAAACTCCATCAATATTTTGCTCAAATAATTGTTCAATTTGCTTTTTGATATCTTGCTTTTCATCAATTTTGATGATCAAATTTTTATCTGTTTTAACATAGGATTCTATCAACGCTTTTTCATATCCTAAACGCCTTAAAGCACCAACACTGACGTGGTCTGGAGTGGTTATCATTCCTATTTTTTTACATCCAATATCAACCAGATATTTTGTGGCTTTATAGCCTGCACCAACATCATCAACTACTATTTTGTCACACAAAATATCATCTACAACTCTGTCAAATAATACCAAGGGAATGTCTTCTTCAACCAAATCAATAAAATGAGAAAAGTCTTTATTTTCGAGCGTTTCATTAGCTATAGAAACAATCAAACCATCTACACTTCCATTGGATAAAACTCGTAAAGTTTCTACTTCTTTTTGATAATCTTCGTTGGAAAAACACACCATGATATGATATCCTTTTTCATTAGCATAAGACTCTATACCCATGATTACTGTTGAGAAAAAGTGGTGTACAATTTTAGGCAAAATCACTCCAATCACTTTGGTCTTTTGATTGCGCAATTGCAACGCCAAACTATTGGGTTTATAGTTGTAATGATTGGCAAAAGACTGAATTTTGTCTTTTGTTTCTTTGCCTATTTCATGGCTATCATTTAACGCTTTAGAGACTGTAGAAGTAGATACTCCTAATTCCCTAGCAATTGTCTTAATAGTAATTTTTTGCTTCATTTTTGGTAAATAAATAAATAACGGATAATTTTTTGCTAAATTAATGAAATTTATTAAAAAAAAAGTTGTCAACACGAAACCGATTTCGTGAATTTCGAATCATTGGAATTAACGAACTTCATTCTATATTTACGATGTGGAATGTAAATTTATTGTTAAATCAAAATCAAATTTACAGTTATTACTTAACAAATTATACATGAAAAATTTTAAATTATTGTTAATTGGATTTCTTTTAGCTTCCTCTTTCAACATGTTTGCCCAACAAACAGTTCAAGGAGTTGTAAAAGAAAAAAAATCTGGTGACACGTTGCCAGGTGTAAGTGTTGTTGTGAAAGGAACAACAAAAGGTACAGAAACAGATTTCAATGGGAAATTTGCAATTGAAAACGTAAAAACAGGTAATGTACTTGTTTTTAGATATCTGGGTTTTGCAGATAAAGAAATTGTAATAGGAACCAATAAAAATCTTGTAGTTGAATTAGAGGATGCTTTGGAACAATTAGAAGAAATTATTGTCGTGGGTTATGGATCTACTACCGTAAAAGATGCTACTGGTTCTGTAGAGGCAATTACTGCTAAAGAGATGACTAAAGGTAATATTGTAACTCCTGAAAACTTATTGAGTGGGCGAGTTGCTGGGTTAAACATTACTACAAGTGGTGCTCCTGGTGCTGGTTCTCAAATTAGAATTCGTGGTGGTTCATCATTAAATGCATCTAACGATCCATTAATTGTTATTGATGGTTTACCTTTATCTGGTGTTGATTTGAATAGTATCAACCCAAATGATATTGATTCTTTCTCCGTTTTAAAAGATGCCTCTGCTACTGCAATTTATGGCGCTAGAGGTGCTAATGGGGTAATCATTATTACTACTAAAAAAGGTAAAACAGATTATTCATTAGATTATGATTACCAAGTTGCATTTGGAGAAATTAAAGACAGAGTATCTGTTTTTGATGGAGATGCCTTTAGAAATTTAATTGCTACAAGAAGACCAAATGATGTTGGAATGCTAGGAACGGCCAATACAAATTGGCAAAATGAAGTATTTCAACAATCAGTTTCTACTCAGCATAACATAAGTGCTAGAGGACAAATTTTTAAAAGAATACCTACTAGACTTTCTGTAAATTTTTCCGAAATTGAAGGAAATATTTTAACATCGC
>JANREL010000029.1 GCA_030758355.1 Polaribacter sp. | reverse complement strand
GCGCTAATTTTTTATTATTAAAATACAAATATTTTGTTGAATGATAATATGCCATTAGCAAACTATCCATTTGTGAAGCTCTTATAGAATCCGTCTTAGAAAGATCGTCCATCGTTTTTGTTCTCAAATCGTATAAGCCTTTTGTATTCGTTACTAGTGTTTTAGAAAAATATAAGCTATCTTTTAGGATTCCAATTGCAGGTTCGCCATTCATTCTCAGATATATAAACGAAAAAGAATCTTTTGCAGCAAAGGGATCTAAAAGATTTCTACCTAGCGTATAATTTGTGTGATTGATATTCATCAAACTCATAACCGTTGGAAATAAATCAATTAATTTTCCATATGTTTTTATTTCTATTGGAGCAAATATTTTAGGTGTATGAATGATAAATGGTACATGTTGCAATTGAATATTCAAATCATATTCTTTAGAATATTTTTCAGTTGGATTCATAGCAGTATTATGATCACCAAAGAAAACAAAAACAGTATTGTTATAATAGCCTGATTTTTTTGCCCTTTGTAAAAATTTACCAATATTAAAATCTAAGTATCTAAGAGCATTTAATTGTTCAATAGATTTAAATCCTGATTTTTCCAAAACAACTGCGGAAATTGAGTCTTTTGAAAGAGGTTTAAATTCTTCTTTTTCCTCAGGAACTGTAAATGGAATATGATTAGAGGCTGTTTGTATATAGGCTACAAAAGGTTTTTTTTGTTCATGCAATTTTTTAAATTCTTCATCAGATTCTTTGAATAATTCATAATCATCAATTCCCCAAACATCAGCTCTATTTTCCATGTCATAACTTCCTTCTTCAAAAATATGAAGTCCTGCTATATTGGCCTGAAAAATACCTCTGATATTCGCCCAATTCGCACTTCCACCTATCAAATACAATTTTTCATAACCATCAAATTGATCAAATAGAATTCGTTGATCTATAATCATAGGATTTCTTGAAGCTGTATTAATGTCATCCACATCAGGTAAACCAGTAACACTAGAAAAAACACTGGCTGCTGTACCTGATTTATGAACGTAAAAATTGGAAAAGTGAATACTTTTTTTTAACAATGAATCAATATGAGGTGAGGCGTTTGCTGCATTTCCATAATACCCCAAAGGTTTTACTCCTAATGACTCTAACATTACAAAAACAACATTCATTTTTTCAGTTGAGGCATTCTTGAAAATCATTTTTCTTTCAAAAGAAATGGTGTCTTTTGGTAAATTTAAATTTTCTGAAATAACAGGATAGTACCTTTTAAAATCTTCTAAATCAACACCTTCACTTCTAAAAGCAAAACTATCAAAGAAGTATAAAATCGGATTTAAAGTAAATTGATTAATCGCAATATTTTTTGAAAAAAAAGCCTGGCTCCAACGTAAAGGATAATGTGTAAAGCTACTGTAAATGAAAAAAGAAAGTACAATAATTGTTCCTGCAAAATAGAAGCTTTTTTTCTTAATAGAAATAATTATATTGTTTTTTGAAGATATTTTGTATTGCCAATTACTAAATTTATACACCAGAAATCCGAGAATCAACAATAAGAAAAGTCCTGAAAAAACAGGATAACTTTCCACCATTACTTGTAGTGAAATTTTTAAATTCGTTGTAAAACGAAGTGCAGTTGCATCAATTCTCGTATTTAAATAATTGTAAAAACCAAAATCAAATAAGTAAAAAATGGTAATAACTAGATAAGAAATTACCCAATAATAGAGCGCAATTTTTTTAAAGAATGGTTTTGTAAAAAATCGATTATTGAGAATTAGTATTAAAATTGCAATTGGAAATACTACCAAAGTAGCCAATTTTAAATCAAATCTTGTTCCTAAGAAAATAGCATTCTTTATCTCTGAAGAATCAAAATCGAACGTGTCAAGTGCGAAAAAATAAAATATCAATCGAAAGATTGTAAGGTAAACAAAAAGAAAAAGTACATTTTTAAAAATATACCTTATGTAATTTGGCATTTTTATATTCTTTTTTGAACACTCAAAAGTATTAAATTAAAGTGAATTTAATGTTATGTAAATTTTCTTTTTCAATTCCTAGAATGGAATAAATTCATTCTGTTTTTTTATGTGAAAGCGATATAACTTTAAAAAATATTAAAAGATAAGTTGATTAAAATACTTAAATTTGCTCCTGAAAAAATCAAAAAGAGATTATGAAAATATCATACAATTGGTTGCAACAATTTTTGAATATAAGCTGGGAAGCTTCTAAAACTGGAGAATTGTTGACTGATTTAGGTTTGGAAGTTGAAGGAATTGAAAAAGTAGAATCGATAAAAGGTAGCTTAGAAGGAATTGTAGTTGGTGAAGTTTTAAGCTGTATACAACATCCAAATGCTGATAAATTAAAAGTAACAACTGTTGATTTGGGTGATGGAATTCCGGTTCAAATTGTGTGTGGAGCTCCCAATGTTGCTAAGGGACAAAAAGTACCTGTTGCGACTGTAGGAACCACTTTGTATACTGAAAAAGGGGAATGTTTTGTAATCACAAAAAGTAAAATCAGAGGTGAAGAAAGTCATGGAATGATTTGTTCCGAGAATGAGATCGGATTGGGTAAAAGCCACGATGGGATCATGATTTTAGACAAATCTATTGCTTCAGGAACTCCTGCTGCAACAGTATTTGATATTCAAACGGATTATGTTTTCGAAATTGGTTTAACGCCTAATAGATCTGATGCCATGAGCCATTTTGGTGTTGCAAGAGATTTACGTGCTGGTTTGATGCAACGTGATTTAAAATTTGAATTGATTTCTCCATCTGTGAGTGATTTTCACGTTTATGAGAGAACGACTCGTATTGAAGTTGAGATTCCAACTAAAGAATTGGCTCCTCGTTATTGCGGAATTACCATATCTGATATTAAAATTAAAGAATCTCCAAAATGGATTCAAAACAGATTAAAAGCGATTGGAATTACTCCTAAAAATAATGTGGTAGACATTACAAATTATGTGATGCACGAACTAGGACAACCACTACATGCTTTTGATACTCAAAAGATAACAGGAAACAGAATCATTGTAAAAACATTGGCTGAAGGAACAAAATTCACCACTTTAGATGGAGTAGAAAGATCTCTTTCTCATGAGGATATCATGATTTGTGATGCCAATGAAACGCCAATTTGTTTAGGGGGCGTTTTTGGAGGAATCAATTCAGGAGTTTCTGAAAATACCACTTCAATTTTCATAGAAAGTGCATTTTTTAACCCAATTTCAATCAGAAAGTCAGCAAAACGTCATGGCTTAAATACAGATGCTTCTTTTAGATTTGAAAGAGGAATTGACATCAACATGACAAAATATGCGCTGAAAAGAGCAGCTTTATTGGTTGAAGAGTTTGCAGGTGGAAAAATAACCTCTGATATTTCTGATTTTTATCCTGATAAAATTGAAGATTTTCAAGTTTTTTTATCTTACGAAAATGCATTTCGATTGATTGGTCAAGTGATTTCAAAAGATACCATCAAAAATATTTTAGCATCGTTAGAAATTAAAATCAATAGCGAAACTGAGGGTGGTTTAGGATTGACAATTCCTTCTTACAGAACAGATGTTCAACGTGAAGCTGATATTATAGAAGAAATTTTAAGAGTTTATGGATATAACAATATCGAATTTTCATACAAATTAAATACTTCCATTTCGTTCGATAAAAATAATGAAACTATAATTGAAAACAGTGTTGCTAATCAGTTAATCTCATTAGGATTTTATGAAACAATGGCAAATTCTTTGACAAAAAGTTCGTATATAAATTTAAGCGAAAACCTTCAAGAGAATGCAAATGTTAGTATTTTAAATCCCTTAAGTAATGATTTAAGTATATTACGTCAATCATTATTATTCAGTGGATTAGAATCTGTAAATTACAATATTAATAGAAAAAATAGTTCTTTAAAATTCTTTGAATTCGGAAAAACTTACCATAATTTTGAAAGTGGTTATTCAGAAAACAAACACTTAACGCTTTTTGTAACTGGAAATAGAACTAAAGATTCTTGGAATACTAACACAAAATCCAGTGATTTTTTCTATGTGAAAGGAGTAGTAACAGCTATTTTATCACGATTAGGATTGAATAATTTGAAAAATAGTCCCACAAAGAATGATGTGTTTTCTGAAGGAATTTCTTTAAGTTTGGGAAAAATAATTTTGGTTGATTTTGGCGTTGTAAAACGAAATATTCTAAAAGAATTTGGCATCAAACAAGAAGTTTTGTTTGCTGATTTCAATTGGGAAAATGTGATGAAACTCTCGAATAATCAAAATTTTAAATTACAAGAATTGCCGAAATTCCCCCCAGTAAAGAGAGATTTAGCCTTATTATTGGATTCAAAAACTGAATTCAAAGAAGTATATAATTTGGCTTTTCAATCAGAGAAAAATTTACTAAAAGATATAGATTTGTTTGATGTATATGAGGGAAATAACTTGCCAGAAGGAAAAAAATCCTATGCGGTGAGTTTTGTATTGCAAGATGAATCAAAAACTTTGGAAGAAAAGCAAATTGAAAAAATCATGCAAAAAATCCAACAATCGTTTGAAAAAAATTTAAACGCAGTTTTGCGATAATTTATAAGCTCCAAATTGGAGCTTTTTTTTTATTTTTGAAAATATGTATAATAATATTTTAAGACCTATCTTATTTCTTTTTGACCCAGAAAAAGTACACCATCTTATTTTTTCTTTGATTGCTTTTTTATCAAAAATACCTTTTGTTTCAGGGGTGTTTCGGAGTTATTATCAATTGAATGATGTGAGATTAGAACGCAAATTATTCGGACTAACATTTAAAAATCCTGTGGGTTTGGCTGCTGGTTTTGATAAAAATGCGGTTTTATATAACGAATTGGCTGATTTTGGTTTTGGTTTTATTGAAATTGGCACAGTAACTCCAAAAGGACAAGAAGGAAATCCCAAAAAACGGTTGTTTCGATTGAAAGAAGATCAAGGAATCATCAACAGAATGGGTTTTAACAACCATGGTTTAGAAGCTGTTATTAAACAATTAAAAAAGAACAAACACAAAGTAATTATTGGCGGAAATATTGGGAAAAACACCCAAACATTGTCAGAAAATTACACAGCTGATTATCTAGAATGTTTCCAAGAATTACATCCTTTTGTGGATTATTTTGTGTTGAATGTGAGTTGTCCAAATGTTTCAAGTCACGCAAAACTAAATGACAAAGATTATTTGATTTCACTAATTACTGAATGTCAAAAAGTGAATCAAACCTTCAAGATTAAAAAACCAATTTTATTAAAAATCGCACCAGATTTAAATGATCATCAATTGGATGAAATTATTGAGTTGGTTGCTGAAACAAAAATTGATGGGATAATTGCCTCCAATACATCAATTTCAAGAGAAGGTTTAAAGGCGTCTAAGGAAGCATTAGAACAAATAGGAAATGGTGGCTTGAGTGGTCAACCTATTAAAAATAAAAGCACTAGAGTAATAAAATATCTGGCAGATAATTCTCAAAAAGCATTTCCAATTATTGGAGTAGGAGGGATTCATTCTGAGCATGATGCCTTAGAAAAACTTAATGCGGGAGCAGATTTAATTCAAATTTACACTGGTTTTATTTATGAAGGACCAAATTTGATAAAACGCATAAACAAAGCAATCCTAAATCAATTGTAACGAATGATTGAAACGTTGTTTTCATTCTCTTTAGCTACAGCAGTTTTGGCTATTTCTCCAGGTCCTGACAATATTTTTGTGTTGACACAAAGCATTGTCAATGGAAAAAAGTACGGTTTTGCAACTGTTTTTGGATTGATGACAGGATGTATTATTCATACAACTTTGGTTGCTTTTGGTGTTTCTGCAATCATTAATAATCATGAAAATCTCTTTTTTTTATTGAAAGTATTTGGCGCTTCGTATTTGTTGTTTTTGGCTTATAAAGTGTCTCAAAGTGATGCTGAAATTACTTTTTCAACGGAAAATATTCAAAAAAAATCCATTCGGCAACTATTCAAAACAGGCTTTTTAATGAATGTCTTGAATCCGAAAGTAACTATTTTTTTCTTGGCGTTTTTTCCGCAATTTTTGTTTTCTAGAGAGCTTTCAACAGTTATTCAATTTTATATCTTAGGTGTTATTTTCATTTTTATTTCTTTTATTATTTTTGGAAGTATAGCCTTTTTAGGCGGTAAAATTTCTGATTATATGCTTCAAAACAAACAGACTGGTTTGATTTTAAAATGGGCCCAAATTTTTGTTTTTGTTGGGATTGCTCTATTGATTTTTTGGTAATTATGCTATATAAATGAGTTGACAAACGGAATTGAATGCAAATTCTTTGTGTTTTTCTCAAAAAAACAAACCTATTTTTTAAAATCCAATAATTTTATATTCTAAATAATTTTAGAAATTCGTTTCTTTCGCTATCTTTGATTTCAATGAAACAAGTCAAAATCATAGAATGTCCAAGAGATGCCATGCAAGGCATTAAAAGTCGTTTTATCCCTACTAAAAAAAAAGCTTTATACATCAATTCTTTGCTCAATGTGGGTTTTGATACCGTTGATTTTGGCAGTTTTGTATCGCCTAAAGCGATACCTCAAATGCGCGATACTGCTGAAGTTTTGTCATTACTAGATTTGTCAAGAACACATACTAAATTATTGGCAATTGTTGCAAATACAAGAGGTGCAAGTGATGCATCGCAATTTGAAGAAATTGATTATTTGGGGTATCCTTTTTCTATTTCTGAAAATTTTCAGATGAGAAATACGCACAAAACTATTGAGGAATCTATTGAAACTTTGGATGAAATCCTTGAAATTGCCATCAAAACAAATAAAGAAGTTGTTGCGTATTTGTCCATGGGTTTTGGCAATCCGTATGGAGATCCTTGGAATGTAGATATTGTTGGAAAATGGACAGATAAACTCGCCAAAATGGGGGTGAAAATTTTATCATTATCCGATACAATTGGCAGTTCAACCCCCGAGATTATTGACTATTTATTCTCGAATTTAATTTCACAATATCCGTCTATTGAATTTGGCGCGCATTTGCATACCACTCCTGATTCATGGTTTGAAAAAGTAAATGCAGCTTTCAAAGCGGGTTGTGTTCGTTTTGATGGCGCTATTAAAGGTTATGGAGGTTGTCCAATGGCAAAAGATGATTTGACAGGAAACATGCCTACTGAAAAATTATTAAGTTATTTTACTGCTCAAAAAGCAATTACCAACATAAAACCAATGAGTTTTGAAAGTGCCTACAATAAAGCCTTAGAAATATTTTAACATGAAAATTCTTAAACCTCTATTACTTTTTATACTCTTTAGCTCTCTTTTTTCATGCGTAAAGAATGACGGGAAAATTGATTTTACAATAATGCAACTCAATGATGTTTATGAGATTGCACCCATTCAAGCAGGTGAATTTGGCGGAATGGCAAGAGTAGAAACGTTACATCAACACTTGTTACAAGAAAACAAAAACACCTTATTAGTGATGGCAGGTGATTTTTTAAATCCGTCTTTATTAGGAACTTTAAAGGTTGATAATGAGAGGGTTTATGGAAGACAAATGATTGAAGTGATGAACGCTATGAAGTTTGATTTAGTTGCTTTTGGGAATCACGAGTTTGATTTATCACAAAATGATTTACAAAAAAGATTGAATGAAAGTCATTTTCCTTGGATTTCATCCAACGTGAAATTGGTTTCAGAAAAAGATACTGTATCATTTTACAAAGAAAAAAATGGTGTAAAAATTCCTTTGCAAGATACTTTTATCAAGGAGTTTGAAGATGGTGATGGGACAAAAATCAAAATTGGTTTTATAAGTGTTTGTATTCCTTCTAACCCAAAAGATTATGTGATTTATGAAAACATGTTTGCCAAAGCAAGAGCTTCATACAGCGCAATCAAAGATAGTGTTGATGTGGTTTTTGGATTGACACATTTGAAAATAGTGAATGACAAACGAATTGCGAAACTGTTGCCCAATATTCCTTTGATTATGGGTGGTCATGAACATACCAATAGTTTAGAAAAAGTGGGAAATGTACAAATTACTAAAGCAGATGCAAATGCCAAAACTATTTATGTTCATCGAATTTCGTTTGATAAACAGACAAAAAAAGCAACAGTTATTTCGGAATTGAAAGAGATAAACAAAGGCATCAAAGACGATAAAAAAGTAGGGGAAATTGTAGTAAAATGGCAAAAAATTTTAGTGGATAATATCAAAAAAATTATTGACAATCCTAATGAAATCATTTACAATGGTAACCCTGGTTTGGATGGAAGAGATACTCCAATTAGAAGTGAGCAAACCAACTTGGGTGAATTAATCACAAAATCCATGGCTTATTCCTTTGATAATCAGATAGATTGTGCTTTAGTCAATGGAGGGTCAATTCGTATTGATGATGTTTTATTAGGAGATATAACTCCAGTTGATATTTTTAGAGTGTTGCCTTATGGAGGAGCTATTCTAAAAGTCCAAATCAAAGGCAGATTGCTAAAAAGAGTATTGGATTATGGGGTTTTAGCAGCAGGAACTGGTGCTTATTTACAGCGATTTAATGCTGATAAAGTAAACGATATTTGGATAATCAATAATCAAAAAATTGATATTCAAAAAACGTACAGTGTTGCTTTTTCTGAATATTTATTGAAAGGTTTTGATATTCCTTTTTTATCCGAGAAAAATAAAGAGGTGCTTTCAGTGTATCAACCAAATTCTGACGAATTGGCTTTTGATATTAGAAAAGCTGTGGTTGCATTTTTGAAAAACAAATAAAAAAAAAGCTTCACAATTTGTGAAGCTTTTTTTTTATTTAGGATAAAATATTATTTTCTTTTTCTACCAAAACCACCTGCTTTTTTATCTACAGAAGTTTTTGGACGATCACTAAATTTTCTATCAGTTCTTTTTCTCCCTCCGAAATCAGCTCCCTTTTTAGAAGCACCATCATCACTTCTACGTCTTCCAAAACCACCATCTTTTTTAGCAAATGGTTTTTTTCCATCTCTTCTTTCACCCCCAGAACGTTCTTTTTTAGTGATTTCAATATTCACTGTACGTCCTTCAAAATCAGGTTGATTACTTGTAAATGCTTCTAATGTTTTCTCTTCAAAGTTTTTATCGATTTCGAAAAATGAAAACGTATCTAAAATATCAATAGCTCCAATTTCAATTTTGTTACCAATATTTTGGTCATTTATCAATCCAATCAGTTTAGCTGGATTCAAACTATCTTTTCTACCAATATTGATGAAAAAGCGTGTCATATTTTCGCTTGTTGATCTTGCTCTTGAAGAATCTCTTGAAAAGTCATTCAAATCTTTTGAATTTTCATAATATGACAAGAACGTATTGAATTCAAGTGAAACAAATTTCTGAATCAATTCTTCTCTTGAAAAATCTTCTAATTTTTTATAAATACTTGGTAAAAATTCTTGAATTTCACCTTCATTTACGACCGTATTTTTTACTCGATCAATCAAATGCATTAATTGGCTCTCGCAAATTTCTTTTCCTGAAGGAACTCTCGTTTCAATAAATTTCTTATTGATAATTTTTTCAATCGGTCTTAATTTGCTTTTTTCCTTATTATTCACTAAAACCAACGAAATTCCCTTTTTTCCAGCTCTTCCTGTACGTCCACTTCTGTGGTTGTAGTTTTCGATTTGATCAGGTAATTTGTGATTGATAATGTGTGTTAAGTTATTTACGTCAATTCCACGTGCAGCAACATCAGTAGCAACCAATAATTGAACACTTTTATTGTGGAATTTATCCATTACTGAATCTCTTTGTGCTTGTGATAAATCACCGTGTAAAGCATCAGCATTGTAACCGTCTTTGATCAATTTATCAGCAACCTCTTGCGTTTCTCTTCTAGTTCTACAGAAAATAATTCCATAAATATCAGGATTTAAATCTGCAATTCTTTTCAAAGCGAGGTAGCGTGTACTTTCATTTACTAAATAATATTCGTGACTTACGTTGT
>JANREL010000028.1 GCA_030758355.1 Polaribacter sp. | reverse complement strand
AACAATCTGCATAATGATATTTGGATATTTTGTTGATAAACCTACTTTTTGCAATCGTTAATTGAATTTTCATAGTATCTAATTCTCCTCTTACAATTGATGGAATATCAGTGTTTTGTAAATTTTTATCCGACATTAAAACACCCATTTTTTCAATAAAAGCTTTTTGTAAATTTCTTCTAAAAATGTCTAGATTGCTTGTGTAATTAGCCTCACTAAAAATACCACTTTTTAATTCTCTAAAAAAGTCTTCAACTGGATAAAAATCTTTTTCAATGACTGTTGCATCCAACATTCTTTTTAAGCGAGATTCATTTAATAATCCATTTAATTGTCGGGTTTGTAAATTCAACATATTAGATGTGTAGCCACTTTCATTGATGTTTGCTAAAATACTTTTATCCAATAACCAATCTTGCGTTTCAAATACATTTTTTAGCAACCATTGCAAAGATTCTTGTTGTTTTGTTTTGGATACATACTCATAAACAACACCAGATTCAATAGGTTTTTTGTTGAATTCATACACGCCCCCAATATTTCCAGCTACATGACCTGCATATCTACTCCAAACGCCTAATAATTCATCATATAATTCGGATAAATCCTCGTAATTATTGGTTTTGTCAGATGTCCATTTTGATAAGTTTTTAGCGACTACTTTTAAGTTTTTAATTCCGTAAGTAGAAGCTTTTACTTGGTCATTTCCAATTCCTTCCGTTTGTGCAGAAGGATCAAAAGACTGTCCTCCAAATCTATAAATTGGATTTCCTGCTTTATTTGAAATCCATTTATCTAGGGTTTTTACTTCTTCTTGAGAAGTTGTTACATTCGGAATTTTGCGATATCCCCAATTAATGGCATAATGATCATATGGCCCCATTTGTCTGATGAAACGAACGTTTTTATCTCCAGGTTGTGCCACATAATTGTAACGCGCATAATCCATAATGGTAGCTGCAATTCCATATTTTTGAGTAAAATCTCCAGAACGCAACGAATCAACAGGATATGCATAACTAGCGGCCATGTTGTGAGGCAAACCAAGTGCATGACCAACTTCGTGCGCAATGACCATTCGCATCATTTCGCCAATTTCTTCATCAGGAGTATCTAAGGTTCTTGCTGATGGATTGGCTGCGCCAGTTTCTAACAAATAACGATTTCTATACGAACGCAAATGATTGTGATACCAAATAATATCACTTTCAATAATTTCTCCAGAACGTGGGTCAGAAACACTTGGCCCAACAGCATTTCTTGTGGTGCTTGCTACATATCTGATAGATGAATAACGCACATCTTCCATGCTAAATTCAGGATCTTCTTTTTCAGTTGGAGGCATTTTTGCAACAATGGCATTTTTAAAACCGGCAGTTTCGAATACTTTTTGCCAATCATCAACACCTTGCTTGATGTATTTTCTCAATTTTACAGGAGTTGCAGGATCTAAATAATACACAATTTGCTTTTTGGGTTCAACCAATTCTCCACGATTGTAAGCAGCTTCATCTTTGGGTTCTAAACGCCAACGTCTGATGTATTTTTTTTCATCCGATTTTAATGCCTCTGAGCTATAATCTATATTTTCAATAGAAA
This sequence comes from Polaribacter sp., assembly GCA_030758355.1. Classification (GTDB taxonomy): domain Bacteria; phylum Bacteroidota; class Bacteroidia; order Flavobacteriales; family Flavobacteriaceae; genus Polaribacter. The sequence goes on along the minus strand of JANREL010000028.1, from coordinate 366 downwards.
AATACCCTACTCTTTTATCATAAATCCTTGGCATCATTGGATTTTCTGGCAATAAAATCATGGATTGATTTACGCTCATTGTGATCGTTCCTGCAGCAGCATTGCTTGGAGGAGCATCAGCTTCAAACGTAAAATCTTGAACAACCTCGATATTTTCAGGATAACTTTTGATACTGTTGATAAAACTTCTTGTTGGATCTAATCTTTTGACTTTATAACGTGTTCTGTAAGATGTTGGTAAGGCCGAAATTGCTTTTACATCTGTAGAGAAAAATGAAGTTACATCCACTAAAACAGCCGTAGAATCGTTGTTTTGACTTTTGATATCAAAAGCAAAAATAATAGGTTCTAAATTATTAGCTTTTA
>JANREL010000027.1 GCA_030758355.1 Polaribacter sp. | reverse complement strand
TTCGATTATTTCCAAAAATATCTTTTCGCAATTCAATATTTTTAAAACCTTTCTTCAGTAACATGTTAACTGTTTGATTTCCTAGATATTGGTTGATTTCAAAAAATAATAAACCATTTCTTGATAAATGTAATAGGGCTAAATCTGCAATTTTTTCATAAAAAACTAATGGATTTTCGTCAGATACAAACAACGCTTGATGCGGTTCGTTTTCTAAAACATTTTTATCCATAGCTGATTTTTCTGATTCTCTAACATAAGGAGGATTTGAAACAATAATATCAAAGTTTATTTGAGTTTTGTCTTTTGAAAGTAAATCCAAATTTGAAGTTTTCAAGATATCCATCTCAAAAAAAGAAATGGAAACTTGATTGGAATCAGCATTTTTCAAGGCAACTTCCAATGTTTTTGTTGAAATATCAATCGCATAAATGGCAGCAAAATCTATATTTTTTGCAAGCGAAATTGGAATGCATCCTGAACCAGTTCCGATATCTAAAAGGCTGATTTTAGGTGATGATTTATTATTTAAAATTTCAACTTCATCAATAATCCAGGCTACCAATTCTTCGGTTTCGGGTCTTGGTATCAGCGTGTTTTTATCCACCAAAAATGGCAATCCAAAAAATTCGGTTTTCCCTAATATATATTGTATGGGTTCTTGATTTTTTAATCTCTCAAAAGCTCTGTCAAAAAGATTTTTGGTGTCTTTATCGATAATAAAATCAGATTGTAACACCAAATCAACTCTAGAAAATCCTAAATATTCCTCCATTAGATAAAGGAAAAAAGTATCAATTTCAGTGCTAGGGAAAATGTCTTTTAAGGTTTCAGAAAATAATTTTTTGTATTCTTTTAATGATATCAAAATCTGGTTTGCTTGTGTTTATAAATTTTTAATCATCCAAACATCACAAGAGTAATGACAGGTGTTTCCCATAGGTTTGTCTAAATTTTGGAAGCCATTTTTTTTGTATAATTTCACAGCATCTTTCATGTAAGGCAATGTTTCCAAATAACAACTTTCAAATCCAAATTCTTTTGCTTTTTCTAAACAAATTATAATCATTTTTGAGCCCAATCCTCGGCCTCTTGCTTCAGGTAAAAAATACATTTTTTGCAATTCACATACATTTCCATCAAAATTATCTAGTTGTGCAATTCCAGCACCACCCACCACTTTTTGATTGTGTTCTAATACAAAATAAATAGCTTTTTCTTTTTGATAGGTTTCAAAAAGTTGGTCTGTTGCTTTGTCTTCGTATGCAGTTCCAATTGTTGGAGCACCCATTTCTAAAATTACTGTGCGAACAATTTTGGCAAGAGCAGCGTTGTCTTTTTGTTGTATTTCTCTAATAATAAACTCGTTATTTGACATTTAATACTGTATTTTTGCGTGGGCAATTTACCCATTTTAATTCATATTTTTTGATGAAAACAAAACTCATTTTACTTTGTTTTTTAGTTGTTTTTTTTAGTTGTTCCGTAAATAAAACGCCTGTTTTTTTAAAGGTTGATGATATAAAAATTCTAACTGTCGCTTCTGACACCATCCGTTTGGGTGCAAATGCCTATTTTAATAATCTTAATAATGTGGGTGGAAAAATTTTCATAGACGACATAAAAGTATTGGTCAATGGAGAGGAAGTTGCACAAGTTTCTTCGGATATTTTTAAAATTCCTGCCAATACTGATTTTGTAATTCCGATGAAAGTTGCAATTCCTATAAAACGTATTTTCGATACTAATAAAAAAGGAAGTTTAGCAGGATTGCTTAATTCAATATTCAATAAATCAGTAAATGTGCAATTCAGAGGAACATTGAATTATTCGTTTTTAGGATTTAAAAAGAAATTTATCATTGATAAAACAGAAGATATTTATATAAAATTATAAGCTATCAATCACGAGTTTTACATACAACGTTGTTTGCAAATCGCAAAAAATGCTTTTGGAATTTCACGTCCAAATCCAGCTGTTGGTGCTGTTATTGTGCATAAAAATAAAATTATTGGGGAAGGTTTTACTTCTGTTTATGGTGAAAATCACGCAGAAGTAAATGCGGTAAATTCAGTAAAAAATGTTGATTTTTTTAAAGAGTCAACCATTTATGTGACTCTTGAGCCTTGTTCTCATTTTGGAAAAACGCCACCTTGTGCGGATTTAATTGTAAAACATCGATTTAAAAAAGTGGTCATTGGTTGTATAGATTCTAATAGTTTGGTTGCCGGAAAAGGAATTGAACGTCTTAAAAATGCAGGAATTGAAGTAATTATTGGAGTTTTAGAAAAAGAATGTAGAGAACATCACAAACGTTTTTTTACAGCTCAAGAAAAAAAGCGTCCTTATATCATTTTGAAATGGGCGCAAACTAAAAATGGTTTTATTGCCCCAGAATCAAAAAAAAATCAAAAACCAGTTTGGATTTCCAATCAATACTCTAGACAATTGGTTCATAAATTTCGGGCACAAGAACAAGCTATTTTAGTAGGTACAAAAACAGTTTTGGATGATAATCCAACATTGAACTTAAGAGATTGGTTTGGAAATCATCCTGTGAGAATTGTAATTGACAAAGATTTAAAAATTCCTCAAAATCTAGTTGTCTATAATAAATCTGTCAAAACAATTTTCATAACGGATGTTAAAAATGTTTACAATTCATCAGAAAATATTTTTTTTGAAGGAATTGATTTTAGCCAAAAAATAGCCAATCAAATTTGTGCTATCTTGCAAAAACACCAAATTCAATCTGTAATTATTGAAGGTGGAGCAAAAACAATTCAAACTTTTATTGATGAAAATTTATGGAATGAAGTGTGTGTTTTTGAAAGTGATTTTACTTTTGAGAATGGAACAAAAGCACCGATTTTCTCTGGAAAAATGAGTTCACAAACTTATCTAAAAAATGACACTTTGAAAATATATACCAATGATTAAAAATATAATTTTCGATTTTGGAGACATTTTTATCAACCTAGATAAAGAGGCTACTTATAGAGAAATGGCAAAGTTAGGAGTCTCTAAAATTACTCCTCAAATGATACAAGTGTACCAGGAATATGAAAAAGGGTTGATGGAGACCTCGGATTTTATCAATTATTTTTCATCGAGTTTTCCAATTTTAAATAAAGATTTGATATTTGCTTGGAATGCAGTTTTATTAGATTTTCCAGAAAATCGATTGCGATTTTTGCAAGAAATAGCTCATTCTGAAAAATACCGTTTGTTTTTATTAAGCAATACCAATGATTTGCATATTACATCTGTAAAAAATTCAGTTGGAATTCCTTTTTTCACAGAGTTTCATAACTGTTTTGAGCAATTTTATCTTTCACACGAAATCAATTTGAGGAAACCTGATAAAGAGATTTACGAATTTGTATTGAATTCAAATCAACTAATACCTGAAGAAACATTATTTGTTGATGATGTAAAAGAAAATACAGACGCAGCAAAATCACTAGGCATTCATGTTTGGAATTTGAATCCAACAACAGATAATGTTACAGAATTGTTTCAAAAAAATAGCCATTTATTTTGATTTATTTACTGCTTAGTATCCTTTTTTCATCAGGATTATTTGTCATTTTTAAGTTTTTCAGTATTTATAAAATTGATGTTTTAAAAGCCATTGTTGTCAATTATATAACTGCTTTTATTCTAGGTTTTCTCTTTTCAGAAAGTAATTTTTCTATTTTAGAAGTTTCCAATCAACCTTGGTTTTTAGGATCAATTTTTTTAGGAATTTTATTTGTTGCAATTTTTTTTGTGATGGCAATGACGTCTCAAAAAAATGGTGTTTCAGTAGCTTCTGTTGCTGGAAAAATGTCGGTTGTAATCCCTGTCTTTTTTGGAATATTTTTATACAATGAATCTTTTTCATTTTTAAAAATCACTGGAATTTTCATTGTGTTAATTGCAGTGTATTTAACCTCTTTTAAGGAAGAAAAATCAATTTCACAAAAAAACACTCTGTTGTTTCCTGTATTACTTTTTCTAGGTTCAGGAACTATTGATACTGTTCTCAAATACATAGAAATAAATTTCGTTTCAAAAGAGGATGTGTCGATTTTTTCGGGAAGTTTATTTGGAATTGCAGCCATAGTTGGATGTCTATTTTTGTTGATACAACAGATAAAACAACCTACTTTATTTGGAATTAAAAATTTAATTGCAGGAATATTATTAGGAGTTCCAAATTATTTTTCAATCATTTTTTTGATAAAATCCTTACAAACTAGAGGTTTTGAAAGTTCGATGTTATTTACCATAAATAATGTGGGGATTGTAGTTTTATCAACAATTTTTGGTGTCATATTGTTTAAAGAACATTTTTCTTTAAAAAATAAAATCGGAATTGCTTTGGCTATTTTTGGAATAATAATGGTTGCTGTATCATGACAGAAGATGTATATAAAACTATCGAAAAACCGTCTCACGAAACTCTTTTTAAAGAAAAAAGCAGTAAGTTTTTTGGATATGCTTTTCCCATATCTTCAGAGGAGGATGTTAAAATTATTCTTGAAGATTTAAAAAAGCAACATCACACAGCAAATCATCTTTGCTATGCATATCAACTAGGATTTCCAGAAAAAAGATTTCGTGTTTCTGATGATGGTGAGCCCAGTAATTCAGCTGGAATACCAATTTATGGACAAATTCAAGCTTTTGATGTTACCAATATTTTAGTAGTTTCTGTTCGTTATTTTGGCGGAACAAAACTAGGTGTTGGTGGTTTGATGAGTGCTTATAAAACTTCAGCACAACTTATTTTAGAAACATCTGAAATTGTAGAAAAAACAGTCAATGAACAATTCAAAATTTACTTTACCTATGAGATGATGAACAGAGTTTCACGCATTTTAAAACAATATGATGTTGATGTGACTCATCAAAAATTAGAAGTTTCATGTGAATACACAATTTCAATCAGAAAAAAAGATGCTTTAAAAATATTTGAAATATTCAATGAAATGTATCCAATTGCTATAGAAAAACTAGATTCCTAATTTTTTTAACAAGTACTCAGGACATTTTGTTGGCTTGTTAGTTTTCATATCTATAAATGCCAAGACAGAATCGCCAGTACAAATTAATTCCTTATCCTGATTTGTTATGATGTAATCAAATTCTATTTTTACCAATGGTTTTTTAATTAAAATCGTTTCTATCGTTAAAATATCATCATATTTAGCGGATTTGATAAAACGACAATTTAAAGAAATTACAGGAAGCATTATCCCATTCATTTCCATATCTTTGTAGGTAACACCAAGTTTTCGTAACCATTCGGTTCTACCCAATTCAAAAAACTGTGCGTAATTTCCGTGATAAACTACGCCCATTTGATCGGTTTCAGAATAACGAACTCTGGTTTTTGTTAATGATTTTTTCAATTAGGTTTAAATATTATAATTTTTCGTATAATACAAAAAAAAAAAATAATAATCAACCCCATTTTCATTTTTTTATATTAAAAATTATTCACATTTTTGTAAAGCTTATGAAAAATAGAAAAAAGTTCGTTTTTTCGAATTAATAACCAAATTTTACCAACACAATTAAATGAGTAACACTGCTGATTCCGTATGGATAGACTGTTTGTATTTTATAAAGGACAATATCAAACCACAAGCCTATAAAACTTGGTTTGAACCCATAAAACCCGTAAAACTTTCTGGAGAAGCATTGACAATTCAAGTGCCTAGTAAGTTTTTTTATGAATGGTTAGAAGAACATTATATTAAATTATTGCGAGTTGCATTGGTAAGACAATTAGGAAATGATGCCAAATTGATTTATGATGTGAAAATGGAAAATAGTTACAGTAGTAACAGACCTCAAATCGTAAAAATACCAAGTTCTAATAGAGATCCTTTAAAACCACAAAACGTTACAGTTTCATTGGAATCTGATAAAAGAGAGTTAAGAAATCCTTTCATTATTCCTGGATTGCAAAAAGTTAAAATTGAATCTCAGTTAAATCCTAATTACAATTTCGCCAATTTTGTTGAAGGAGATTCTAACAGATTAGCGCGTTCTGCAGGAATGGCAGTTTCTAACAAACCAGGAGGAACATCTTTCAATCCATTATTAATTTATGGTGGAGTAGGTTTGGGAAAAACACATTTGGTACATGCAATTGGAGTTCAAATAAAAGATAAATATCCTGATAAAACAGTTTTGTATATCTCTTCCGAAAAATTTTCACAACAATATATTGATTCAGTAAGATCAAATACTAGAAATGATTTTATTCATTTTTACCAAATGATTGATGTTTTAATTATTGATGATGTTCAGTTCTTTTCTGGTAAAGCAGGAACTCAAGATGTATTTTTTCATATTTTTAACCATTTACATCAAAATGGAAAACAGGTAGTTTTATCTTCAGACAAAGCACCTGTTGATATGCAAGATATTGAACAACGTTTGCTTTCTCGTTTCAAATGGGGATTATCTGCAGAATTGCAAGCACCTGATTATGAAACAAGAGTGTCAATTTTGGAAAATAAATTGTTTAGAGATGGCGTAGAAATGCCAGATGAAATTGTAGCTTATATTGCTAAAAATATAAAATCTAATGTTAGAGAATTAGAAGGCGTCATCATTTCTATGATTGCGCAAGCATCTTTCAATAAAAAAGAATTTTCATTAGAATTGGCAAAACAGATTGTAGATAAATTTGTAAAGAACACCAAAAAAGAAGTTTCAGTCGATTTTATTCAGAAAGAAGTTTCTAAATATTTTGACATGGATGTTGCTACTTTACAATCTAAAACTCGCAAACGTCATGTAGTGCAAGCGCGTCAATTAGCAATGTATTTTGCAAAAAGATTGACAAAAGCTTCTTTAGCTAGTATTGGTAGCCAAATTGGGCATAGAGATCATGCAACAGTGCTACATGCTTGTAAAACAGTAGATAATCTTACAGAAACTGATAAGCAATTTAAAAAATATGTAGATGATTTAATGAAGAAATTATCCTTCTAAAAATCTTTTTTTAATGAAAATACTAATGGTTTGCTTAGGGAATATATGTCGTTCGCCATTAGCAGAGGGTATTTTAAAATCAAAAGCAACAACGTATCAAATTTTTGTAGACTCTGCAGGAACTTCTGCATATCATGTTGATAATCAGCCTGATGAACGTTCAATTATTGTTGCTGAAAAGCATGGAATTAACATCAGCAATCAACGAGCTAGAAAATTTATTGCCGCTGATTTTGATAATTTTGATATCATTTATGCCATGGATGAAAGTAATTTTCATGATATTGTAAAACTATCAAGAAATAATTCAGACAAGCAAAAAGTGAGAATGATTCTCAATGAAATTCATCCAAACAAAAACAATTCAGTTCCTGATCCTTATTATGGAGGAAATGAAGGTTTTGAAAATGTGTTTCAAATGTTGGATGAAGCTTGCGAAATCATTATTAAAAAATACGCAATATGATTGGTAAACTCTATTTAATTCCCACAACTTTAGGAGAAACAGAACCTTTAAAAGTAATGCCCATTTCTGTCCAAAAAGTAGTAGCACAAATTGATTATTATATTGTTGAAAATGAAAAATCTGCTCGAAAATTTATAAAACAGATTTGTCCAGAAAAAAATCAACCTTCTTTGCATATTTTTTTATTGGATAAATTTGCAGAAGAATCTGAAACTAGAAAATATTTAGACGTTTGTGATCAAGGCATTCATGTTGGTTTGCTATCAGAAGCAGGAGTTCCTGCAATTGCTGATCCTGGAGCAACTATTGTAAAATTGGCACATCAAAAAAATATTCAAGTGGTTCCTTTGGTTGGGCCTTCTTCTATTTTATTAGCAATGATGAGTTCAGGTTTTAACGGACAAAATTTTGCCTTTAATGGCTATCTGCCAATTGATAATAGTGAGAGAAAATTAGCAATTAAAGAGCTTGAGAAATTATCAAAAGATAAAAATCAATCTCAAATTTTTATTGAGACTCCTTACAGAAATCAGAAAATGTTTTCGGAATTAGTAAATACTTTGTCACCAAATACACTTCTTTGTGTTGCAGCAGACATTACGTTAAATTCTGAATTTATTAAAACCTTGTCTGTTAAAGAATGGAAAAATCAATCTATTGATTTACACAAAAGACCTGCTATTTTTATTATTCAGAAAGAATAAGTTATACGTGCGCTTTTCTATTTGCCTTAATAACAGAAACATCAAAACCCGCAAATTTTCTCAAATACATTCTAATGGTTGATCCATAAGCATCTGAAAAACAATTGATTCCGTTACTTCTTAGGAATTTTTTTACATTCCCAGCGCCAGCTAAATGAGCGGCTGCTAAAATTCCCGATTCTGTAATTTCAATTCCACCGATTGTTTTGCCTGAGTACCGTTTGATGTCTTTTCGTAAAATCCATTTATTTATTTCACATAAAGCAATAAATGCTTCTTCTTGCAATTCAGGATTTTGTAAAAAATCATGAGTATTGTGAATTCTAATTCTTGATAAGGTATTTTTACCAAATTGGTATTTTCCTAAATAACCTAAGGTATTAACAATGGTATATTTTCCCCTTGACTCCTTATAAGCCAAAGCTTCTTTAAAAGCTACAAAGTTATTTTGTAAGTATGGAATGTCTAATTTGGATACTTCGTGAAGAAATGATGAGTTCTCTGTTTCTTCTGTTTTGTTGTTAGTTGTATTTGCGCCAACGAATAAAAAAAGAATTGCACTATATAAAAAAAACTTTTTGATCATTAATAAATCTTTCTGTTTTGCGAGGCGAATTTACAACATATATCAATACAAATTGATAATCAGCACATTAATATTACTGGTTTTGAAAATTCTATCATTTACGATGGATTTTATTTGAGATTTTGGACTACTACAACGTTTCGTATTGCGAATACAATAAAAAATTAGGAATTAATTTTGTTATTTTTTTTAACAATTTATCGATTTATTCCCTGTTTGTTAACCCAATTTTGATATTTTTCAGCATTTCTGTTGTGTTGTGCCAATGTTTTTGCGAATTCATGAAATCCGATTTTATCAATACTAGCACACATGTAAAAATAATTATGTTTTTCAGGATTTAAAACCGCATCAATGGATGAAACATCAGGCATTGCTATTAAATAAGGAGGCAATCCTATATTTTTATAGGTGTTGAAAGGAGAAATGATTTCTAAATCAGCGTTTAAAACTCTTCTTACAACATAATCTTGTCCTTTCAATTGACGAATGGCATAAATTACTGTTGGATCCGCTTGCAATGGCCAATTATTTTGCAATCGATTCAAATACAAACCAGCAACAATAGGTCTTTCTGAGTTTTTTGCAGTTTCTTTTTGCACAATAGAAGCTAATGTAATCACTTCATTTGGAAATAAATTGATTTTTTTTGCTTTTTGAAGCCTATTTTGATTCCAAAATTTATGATATTCAATCAGCATTTTATCTCTAAACTTCTCAGCAGAAGTATTCCAATAAAAATCATAACTATTAGGAATAAAGATTCCTAGAATGGATTTTTCATTAAAATTATTTTCTGCTAAAAATTTTTCATCGGTAAAAGCAGTTAATAAAGAAATTGAATCTGCTTCAATTTGTTCAGCAATTCTTCCTGCTAATTTTTCTAAAGTATCTTGATTATTAAAAGACAATTTTATAGCAGTTTGACGGCCTGCTCTAAACATATTTACCAAATCGTTGGTTGACATGTTTTCAGTAATATCGTATTTTCCTGGTTTTATTTTAGTGAATTTTTTCAATTTTGAAACCCATATAAAATCATCCAATCCAATAATAAAAGGAGTAATTTTTTCAGTCAGTTTTGTAAAGTCATCATCAGAATTAATGAAAACAACTCCTGATTTTTGAACATTATTTTCAAATATTTTTTGATAAAAATAATTGCCAATTAAACCCACGAAAATTGAAATTACAATAGCAATTGTAATGATATTCTTTTTTGCCAAGATAAAGTATATTAAATATGATCTAACGAAATTACTCTTTTATCAGCTGAAATAAAATTTCATCCTTCATTTTTCCTTCAGAAAAAATCCACTCTTTTTTGATGCCTACTTTTTT
>JANREL010000026.1:5381-10129 GCA_030758355.1 Polaribacter sp. | reverse complement strand
ACCTATATTCCAACTTCTGACATAAGTAAAATTAATGATGGAGATTTAACGGTTGAAGTAGATGATTTTTTTGTGGAGGTTTTTGAAAAGTCAAAAAGAATTCATCAAGAAACTGATGGTTTTTTTGATCCAACAGTTGGAAACTTAGTAAATGCCTACGGATTTGGTCCTGAGAAGGGTAATTTTATTTTATCAGATTCATTAATCAATGAATTCATGAAAGATATTGGGTTTGAAAAAGTTTCCTTAAAGGGTAGAAAGATTAATAAAGAAAATCCTAACGTTTTTTTAGATTTCAATTCTATTGCCAAAGGTTTTGCTATTGATATTATTGCCCGTTTTTTTGATTCAAAAAAAGTGGATAATTATTTGATTGAAATTGGTGGAGAAATAAGATCCAAAGGCAGCAAAAAAGACAACAAGCCTTGGGTAATTCAAATCGTAAATCCATCAAATGTTCAAGATGAAAATGGATTTACAATTTTAAAACTTGCTGATATTTCAATGGCAACTTCCGGAAATTATAGAAAATATAGAGTAACTGATGATGGAAAAAAATACGTTCATACCATCAATCCTAAGACAGGATTAGCAACTGAAAGTAATTTGTTAAGTGCTTCAGTATTTACAAAAACAAATTGCGCTGACGCAGATGCATATGCAACTGCTTTTATGGCAATGGGATTTGAAAAATCCAAACAATTTTTAGAAAAAAATCTGGATATTAAAGCAATACTTATTTACACAGACGAATTTAAAAATATTCAAGTTTTTGATACTTTTTATACAGACTAATTTTTATAGCATACTGGCAATATTTCGCCTTTCATCAGACAAAATCGTTCTAGTTTTTTTAGAGCGATTTTTTTTGTGTAGTCAATTTCATTTACTTTAAAACCTATCTCTCTTAGTCTGTCAAAATAATCTTTCCCATAAACTCTAACATGATCATACTGCCCAAAAATTTTGGCTCTTTCTTTTTTGTCAGTGATGGAATTATCTTCAAAAGTAATATCCATGTTTAGATCTTGTGGAACTTGAAAAATTCCAAATCCGCCTTTTTTCAATACACGAAATAATTCTTGCATCGCTTTTGTATCATCAGGAATGTGTTCTAAAACATGGTTGCAAAAAATGACATCAAACGAATTATCTTCAAAAGGGAGATTGCAAATATCTGCTTTTACATCAGCAATGGGCGATTCTAAATCACTTGTGACATACTCTAAATTTTGCTGTTTTTTAAATATGGATAAAAAACATTGTTCAGGAGCAATGTGTAGTGTTTTGAGCTTTTTTGTTGATGTGAAAAAATCAGTTTCATCTCTTAAAAACAACCACATTAATCGATGTCTTTCTAGTGATAATGTTGATGGAGAAAGTGCATTTTCGCGTTGTTTTCCATAACCATAAGGCAACATTTTTCGGAAACTTTTTCCATCAATTGGATCTGTAAAGAGGTTTCCTTTTAAGTAAAATGTAATGATTGGACGAGCCCAATAACTAACTATAATTAGCCAAGGTCTTGGCATGTTATTTAATAGTATTTTAAAGATTTTTTTCAAGAAAGTATCATTTATAATCTTCTCTTACAGGGCAAAAAACATCAGATAATTTGCAAGCAGTAATGGCTTTTCCTCCATGTTTTGCAAACGAAGGAATTGTAACTAACATTCCGGGAGTATAAATTTTTGTAACACCATCAACACTCATTTCGAATTGGCCTTCAATTATTTGAGTAGTCTGTTCGTGTACATGTGAATGAATTGGAATTTCAGCACCAGCTTCAACTTCCCAAAAAGCAAGCGTAAAGGTTTCCATATGAACAAATCTTCCTTTATAGCCTTTTACAATTTCTTTTTGTTTGATATCTGGAATGTTCATTTTTATAATATTATACTTTTTGTCTGAATTCTTTTTCTTCGTCAGAAACGATTCCTAATGCATCATAAATGAATTGAAATGTAGAAAGTAATTCTGGTTTCCCATTTACAATAGCCACATTGTGCTCAAAATGAGCAGAAGGTTTTCCATCTAAAGTAGTGATTGTCCATCCATCTTTGTGTTGCTTAATTCTATGAGTTCCCATATTTGTCATGGGTTCAATGGCCACAGTCATGCCTTCTAAGAATTTTTTTCCAACACCTTTTCTACCGTAATTTGGCATTTCAGGATCTTCGTGCATTTTGCGCCCTAAACCATGACCAACCAATTCTCTTACAACCCCAAAACCGTATTTTTCTGTAAAATTTTGGATGGCAAAACCAACATCTCCAACTCTGTTTCCTGCTCTAAACTCTTTAATTCCAATATATAAACTTTGTTTGGTGATGTCTAATAATTTTTGAGTTGCTGCCTCAATTTCACCTACTGCAAAAGTATAAGCATGATCACCATAAAATCCGTTTTTAATAGCACCACAATCAATTGAAATAATATCTCCTTCTTGTAAAGGTACTTTGTTTGGAATTCCGTGAACAACTTGTGAGTTTGGACTCATGCAGAGTGTATTTGGGAAATCATACAATCCTAAAAATCCAGGAATTGCCCCTTGTTCTCTGATGAAATCTTCAGCTAATTTGTCCAGATATAAAGTAGAAACACCAGGTTTTACTTCTTTAGCAAGCATGCCTAAAGTCTTAGAGACCACTAATGCGCTTTCACGCATAATTTCTATTTCTTCTTTGGTTTTAATTACAATCATTTTCAATAAATAAAGCGCAAAGTTACTATATTTATTGGGAAATTGATTTATTTATAATCTACGTAAGAATGCTTGTAAGACTGACCAGAAACAATTTTTAAGAAGTCCTTTTCAATTGTTTCTTTTGGATATTCTACAAAACGCCCAATTTCTTTACCATTTTTTAAAAAAATAATGGTAGGAACTCTAAAAATAGTGAGGTCTTTTTCGTAATCATCATATTTTTTTGATCTGTCAACTCCAATCAACTGCAAATAATTGACATCAAACGCTGTTTCATCTAAAATTTTATAAAATCCAGGAATTTCTCTTCTGCTATCACCACACCAAGTTCCCATAAAAACTTTGATGGTTAGTTGATGAATATGTTTTGATATTTCGTTAACTACCTGTTTGTTAGTTGTATATTCTTCATATCGGCTATCAAACCATTCTTTATAAGCACTGTCTTGAAAATCAAATCTGTTGGCAATTCCTACTAAATATCCATTAGCATCTTTTTTTGCAGTTACTGTATCTTTAAAAGGAATTCTTGAAGGAATTTCAATTTCTTTTTTTTCGATTTTAGGAGTTATCACTATTGATTTTTTATCAACACTTTTACATCCAAAAACACAAATAATCAATCCTAAAAAAAACCATTTTTGTATCATTATACCAATGATTTTTGAGTCATTTCTGCAGGTTGTTGTATACCCATTAATGCTAAAATTGTTGGAGCAATATCGCCCAAAACACCACTTTTTATAGATTTAATTTCATCATCAATCAGAATAAAAGGAACAGGATTTGTAGTGTGTGAAGTGTGGGGTGAACCGTCAGGATTCATCATGGTTTCACAGTTTCCATGATCCGCAATTAAAAGCGTTGAATATCCATTTTCCAAACCAGTTTCTATGACATCTTTTGCACAAATATCAACAGCTTCACAAGCTTTTATAGCTGCCTCCATGATTCCTGTATGGCCTACCATATCTCCGTTTGCAAAGTTTAAACACACAAAATCAGCTTCACCTATTTTTAAATCTTCACACAATGCGTCACGCAATTCGTATGCGCTCATTTCGGGTTTTAAATCGTAGGTTGCTACTTTTGGAGAGTTTCTTAAAATTCTTTTTTCACCTTTAAAAGGTGTTTCTTGTCCACCAGAAAAGAAGAACGTTACGTGTGGATATTTTTCAGTTTCAGCAATTCTGATTTGTTTTTTCCCTGCTTTAGACAATACTTCTCCCAGGGTATTTTTCAAATTATCATTATTATAAATCACATTAATTCCTGAAAATGATTCATCATACAAGGTCATTGTTGTGAAATATAAATCCAGTTTTTTCATTCCAAATTCAGGAAAATCTTGCTGGGAAAGTGCATTTGTCAATTCTCTTCCTCTATCAGTTCTATAATTGAAGAAAATAACGACATCTCCTTCTTTAATTTGCGTTTTTGGAGCGCCATTTTCATCTGTTATGATGATAGGTTCTAAAAATTCATCGGTAATATTATTGCCATAATTTTTTTTGATGGATGCAACAGCATCTGTCGTTTTTGTTCCGATGCCATTGACCATACAATCGTATGCTTTTTGAACACGTTCCCATCTATTATCTCTGTCCATGGCATAATAACGACCTGTTATTGTCGCTAATTCTCCAGTAGTTTGTTGCATGTATTCTTGCATATCATTGATGAAAAATGCGCCCGATTTTGGGTCGCAATCACGTCCATCAGTAAAAGCGTGTAAAAAGACATTATCAACATTGTTTTCTTTAGCAACATCCAACAATCCTTTTAAATGATTGATGTGAGAGTGAATTCCGCCATCTGAAACCAATCCTAATAAATGTACATTTTTGTTATTTTCTTTGGCAAAATTGAAGGTGTCAATCAATACTTTTTCTTCGCCCAGAGTTTTTTCTCTAACAGCTTTATTGATTCTTGCCAAATTTTGATACACAATTCTTCCTGCACCTAAATTCATGTGACCCACTTCCGAATTTCCCATTTGACCTTCTGGCAAACCCACATGTTCTCCATCAGTTCTCAATTC
>JANREL010000026.1:2434-5281 GCA_030758355.1 Polaribacter sp. | reverse complement strand
AATTTCCCATTTGACCTTCTGGCAAACCCACATGTTCTCCATCAGTTCTCAATTCTGCATTCGGATATTTGCCATATAATGAGTTGATAAATGGTGTTTTTGCATTGTAAATTGCAGATACTTTTGGGTCTTGGGTGATTCCCCAACCATCCAAAATCATTAAAATTACTTTCTTATTCATTTTGAAGAAATTAAAGTGTAAAAATAAGAAAGATTTTATTGGGTTTGCTAAAATTTCACGAAAGCGTTAACGTAAATAGGTGGTTTTTATAAGTATTATCGATTTTTATAAAATGAATTTTTGAATAAATATTAGACACGAATTGCACAAATTGGCACTATTTTTTTTAGTTTGAGTATTAGCAAAATCCTTAAAATCCCTGGCGGAAAATTTAAGTTTTATTTAATGATGCATAGTTGTTTTCATTTATTACAAAATTCGTAATTTTACCAAGTAATTTTTATGAAATATACAATGGAATCCCATTTTGAACTCAATGAAATCACCAAAAAACTACCAAAACATTTACACAAATTTATTGTGAAACAACCATATGAGGAATATACACCTCAAAATCAGGCTGTTTGGCGTTATGTGATGCGAATGAATGTGGATTATTTGAGCAAAGTGGCACATACTTCTTATGTAGCTGGACTAGAAAAAACGGGAATTTCTATCGAAAATATTCCGTACATGGAAGGCATGAATCGGATTTTGAAAGAAATTGGTTGGGCTGCAGTTTCTGTTGACGGATTTATACCACCAAATGCTTTTATGGAATTTCAAGCGTATAATGTATTGGTGATTGCTTCTGATATGCGAACGATTAATCATATAGAATACACGCCTGCACCTGATATTATTCATGAAGCTGCTGGTCATGCACCCATTATTGCCAATCCTGAATATGCTGAATATTTAAGACGATTTGGAGAAATTGGGAGCAAAGCCATTTCATCAGCCAAAGATTATGAAATGTATGAAGCTATTCGGTTATTGTCTATATTAAAAGAAGACCCAAATTCTACTGAAAGTGACATTGATGCAGCTCAATCAAGAGTAGAATGGTTGCAAGAAAATATGGGTGAATTATCGGAAATGGCTCAAATCAGAAATTTGCATTGGTGGACAGTGGAATATGGGTTGATTGGAAACCTAGAAAACCCCAAAATTTATGGTGCAGGATTGTTGTCATCTATTGGAGAAAGTACCTGGTGTATGCAAGATAAAGTGAAAAAAGTGCCCTATTCTTTAGAAGCTGCAAACATAAATTTTGACATCACAAAGCCTCAACCTCAATTGTTTGTAACACCTGATTTTGCGTATTTAAGCCTGGTGTTGGATGAATTTGCAAACACAATGGCATTGAGAACTGGAGGAATCAAAGGGATTCAAAAGTTGATCAATTCCAAGAGTTTAGGAACGATTGAATTGACCACAGGAATTCAAATTTCGGGTGTTTTTACGAACGTAATTCAAGATAAAAATAACAAAGTTGCGTATTTTCAAACTTCGGGCGAAACTGCGTTGTCAAACAGAGATAAAGAATTGATTGGTCATGCGAAATCTCATCATGCAGATGGTTTTGGAAGTCCTGTTGGAAAATTGAAAGGAATTAATTTACCCATTGAAGACATGAGTCCAAGAGATTTGAAAGCATATGGAATTTATGAAGGCGAATTTATGATACTCGAATTTGAAAGTGGTGTGATTGTCAAAGGAAAAGCCATCACAGGAACTAGAGATTTGCGCGGAAAAATTTTATTAATCACTTTGGATGAATGCACAGTAACTTTCAAAGACGAAATTTTGTTCAAGCCTGAATGGGGAATTTATGACATGGCTATTGGGAAAGAGGTGATTTCGGCCTATGCCGGTGCAGCAGATGTAAATTCTTTTGATGATATGAGCAAAGTGTCAAACACGAAAACGCATAAAATAACTTATTCAGATACAGAAAAAAGATTATTCTCAATTTATGAAGAAGTTCGTCAAATGAGAAATTCTAAGATTATTTTCGAACAACGTATTAAATCAATTCTTGAAGAAGTTTGTAAGAACTTTTCTGAGGATTGGTTGTTGTTTTTAGAATTATATGAAATAGCTATGAAAAAAGAATTTACTATTCAAAATGATATCTTAAAAGTTTTGATTGATTTGAAAAGTAATAAAAGTTACACAAAATTGATTGAAAATGGTTTAATTTTGTGTCAACAATAAAAACAGATACAACATGGGTTTTTTTGACATGTTTAAAAGAAAAGATATGAGTGCAAATATTAAAGATTATTTAGAAAATGGCGCTGTCATTTTGGATGTAAGAACACAAGAAGAGTGGAATGAAGGGCATAGTAAAGGTGCAAAACACATTGTTTTAAATTTGGTTCCCATAAAAATTGACGAAATCAAATCTTGGAAAAAACCAATCATTGCTGTGTGTAGAAGTGGCGCAAGAAGTGGACAAGCAACGCAGTTTTTACAGCAACATGGCGTAGATGTTATCAATGGTGGTCCTTGGCAAAATGTGGATAGAGAGTTAGTATGATAAATTTTTCTTCCTACTGTAGATTTTTTTAATTTAAATTTTTTTTTAATCACTATAATTTTAAAAAAAAATTGTAGATTCTAAGAAATCTGTTCGTTAGCAGATAAAATATTAATTATATTTTAAAAATAAATAAAGGGAAATCTTTCTTGAATTTTTCTTTTTTTACCTTCCAGATTGTCTAAAAACGCTTGATATTTCTCTGAATTTTCGTCAAAAGGTTTGTGCAACAATCCTTTTTGAATGCTTTCTATTTCATTCATTATTAGAATAGATTCCTGAGAAAACCAAGTAGCTATGA
>JANREL010000026.1:0-2334 GCA_030758355.1 Polaribacter sp. | reverse complement strand
CTTTCTATTTCATTCATTATTAGAATAGATTCCTGAGAAAACCAAGTAGCTATGAATTTCTCCCAAATATATTGAATTGCAATTTGATTGGGATGAATCATGTCTTCCCCATAAAAACGATAATCGCGCAATTCGTCCATCATGATTTCATACGAAGGAAAATAAAAAACATTTTTATCTTTTAAAATGGTATGAATTGCAGCAATTAAATGTGCTTTACTTTGGGTATTTTCCACAAAACCATCTTTCAAATGTCTTACAGGTGAAACTGAGAAAATGAGCGTGATTTCAGGGTTTATAGATGTCAGAAAAGAGATGATATTTTCAATACTTTCTGAAATTTCGTTTATTGAAAGCAATTCTTTGGCAAATTTATTTTGTGGAATTTTATGACAATTGGCGACAATTTCATCAGTTTCAGAAAAACGATATACCCAAGAAGTTCCAAAAGTAATGATGCAATGAGTGGTATTTTTGAGCGCCAAATGGGTTGATTCAATTCTTGAATTTAGGTTGGATAAAAGCGTTTCTTTGTTTGAAGAACTCAAACTAGAATGCGCGTCAAAGCAATGCCAAAGTTGATTTTCAAAGAAAACATCGTCGTCAGAAAACACTTTTTTCGAGACAACTTGATATATAAATTTCTCAATCGCCTTTGGGTGAAAAAAAATTCCAAAAGGATTTTGCAAATTTTGAAACTTAAAATAATCAAATTTCTCGCCGATATTTTCAGAAAAACAAGAACCCAACAACACCATTTTTGAATGGTAATTGATGGGTTTTTTCAATTGCTTTTGAAGCGGAATTTGGGTTTGAAGTTTCATCTTATTTTACATATTCCTTTGCTCTTTCTAAAACTTTAGGAATTCCGCCAGGATTTTTTCCTCCTGCAGTGGCAAAGAAATTTTGACCACCTCCACCACCGTGAATGAGTTTTCCTAATTCGCTTACTATTTTTCCTGCGTCATAAGCTCGTTCATTTGCCAATTCTTTGGAGATATAACAGGTAATCATAGCTTTGTCTGGAGCCTGAGAAGTTGCAAAAACCAAGAATAAATTTTGGTGGTTTTGTCCCAATCCAAAAGCAATATTTTTAATGCTGTTCGCATCCAAATCAACGTTGGTTGCTAAAAACTGAACACCATTGATTTCTTGCAGTTGATTTTGAATGGTTTGAGATACATTTGCTGCCTTTTCTTTGAGTAATTGCTCAATTTGTTTTTTCAAATCCGCATTTTCTTCCTGTAAATTTTGAACCGCTTTTATGGGTTCTTTCGCATTGTACAACACATTTTTTATCTCAGAAAGTGTACTGTGTGTATCAACATAAAAGTTTTTTACGGCTTCATTGGTAATTGCTTCAATGCGTCTTATTCCTGCAGCAACTGCACCTTCAGAAACAATTTTGAAATGCCAAATATCACTGGTATTTTTTACGTGAATACCACCACAAAGTTCTATTGATTTTCCGAATTTGATGCTTCTAACAGTGTCTCCATATTTTTCGCCAAAAAGTGCCATTGCTCCATCTTCAAGCGCTTCTTTTACTGGAATATTCCTTTTTTCTTCTAAAGGAAGTTTGCCTTCAATGCGCGCATTTACAAAGTTTTCAATATCACGTAATTCATCAGCAGTTAGTTTTGCAAAGTGCGAAAAGTCAAAACGCAAAGAAGCAGGCTTCACTAACGAGCCTTTTTGCTCAACATGAGTTCCTAAAATACTGCGCAACGCTTGATGCAATAAATGCGTTGCAGAGTGATTACTTGCAGATAATTTTCGATGTTCACTGTTTACAACTGCTTGAAAAACAGCATTGATATCTTTTGGTAGATTTTTGGTATAATGAATAATTAAGTTGTTTTCTTTTTTGGTGTCTATGATGTAAACCAAATCTCCTTGATCGCCTTTTAAAAATCCTTTATCACCTACTTGACCTCCTCCTTCAGGATAAAAAGGTGTTAAATTAAATACCAATTGATACAATTCTCCTTCTTTTTTAGAAGTTATTTTTCGGTATTTAGTGATGTTAATTTCAGCTTCTAAATAGTCATAACCTACAAATTCTTCAAATGCATCTTCTCTAATTACAGTCCAATCTTCAGTGGTAGATTCACTTGCTGCTCTTGAACGATTTTTTTGTTTTTGCAATTCTTCTTGAAATCCTTTTTCGTCTAAAGTAAATCCTTTTTCAGCTAAAATTAACGAAGTTAAATCGATAGGAAAACCAAATGTGTCATACAATTCAAAGGCTTTTTCACCAGAAATTTGATTAGATTTTGAAGACGAAATAATGCCATCCAACAACAATAATCCTTGTTCTAAAGTTCTTAAAAA
>JANREL010000025.1:8416-10143 GCA_030758355.1 Polaribacter sp. | reverse complement strand
CTTTTACATTCACAAAACCTGTTGCTGATTTAAGAATTGGAATTTTAACAATTCGGGAGAAGTGGGAACATTATTTAGGCTTTACAACATCTACAATAACGGAAGATTATTTAGAAGAAAAATATCCAATGGTTGAATTGGAAGAAAACATTTTGATCAATGCTTCTTTTTGTCCATCAAAAAAGTTGGTAAAAAAAATAAAAAATCTATCAAAAAATCAAGCTATTTTTAAAGGGGATGATGTGGTTGCATTTTATACCTCTGATTCTCAAGAAGAAGTTGACTTTGATACCTACACACAAATTGAATTTGAAGACGAATTACTTCGGATTAAAAATACGTGGGATATTTTTTCATTAAACGACAAAGCAATTCAACAAGATTTTGAGTTGTTGACGAAAGATAGAACTTCGCAACCCATTCCGAAAACAGTGCAAGCAATTAATCCTGAAAAAATATTTATTGAGGATGGTGCAAAAATTACATTTGCATTTTTAAACGCATCTGCAGGTCCAATTTACATTGGAAAAGATGCTGAAATTATGGAAGCATCTGTGGTAAGAGGTCCACTTGCCATGTGCGAACATTCAACGTTAAAAATGGGTGCAAAAATATATGGGGCAACCACTTTAGGACCCCACTGCAAAGTAGGAGGAGAGGTTAATAATTCAGTATTAATGGGATATTCTAACAAAGGGCATGATGGTTTTTTAGGAAATTCGGTCTTGGGTGAATGGTGCAATTTAGGTGCTGACACTAATAATTCTAACTTGAAAAACAATTATGCTGAAGTGAAATTGTGGGATTATAACACTCAAAGATTTGCTAAAACAGGTTTGCAATTTTGTGGTTTAATGATGGGAGATCACTCCAAATGCGGTATCAATACCATGTTCAATACTGGAACTGTGGTAGGTGTAAGTGCCAATATTTTTGGAAGCGGGTTCCCAAGAAATTTTATACCATCTTTTAGTTGGGGAGGAGCATCTGGTTTTACGGAATATAAAACTGATAAAGTTTTTGAAGTCGCAAAAGTAGTAATGAGTCGAAGAAACATTGAGTTTGATGAAAAAGATGAGCTTATCTTAGAACATGTTTTTGAAATCACAAAACAATACCGAAATTTTTAAAAAAATTCACAAAAAAAGCCCTGAAAAATAATTTTCAGGGCTTTTTTATTGAATAAAAGTTAATTTTGATTGATAATTTCACCTGAACCAACAGATTTCAAATCTTTTTCTGCAGGATTTCCTTTGTAATAGATATTTCCAGAACCAACCACTTTTGCTTTTATCTTTTTATTTACAGTAGTTTTTACACTTCCAGATCCTGCAATTGTGGCATTCGTGTCATCTGAATTCAGGCTAAATGCACTTATATTTCCAGACCCAGCAACAGAACAATTAAATTCAGTTGTTTTTCCAGAAATTTCAATATTTCCTGATCCACCAATATTTACGCTCATTGAATTGGTTTCTATTTGCAATTTGATATTTCCAGAACCGCCTAAAGAAGCTGAAAATTCATTGGTTTTAATTATACCAACATTACTAATATTTCCAGAACCACCTAAAGAAACTTTATCAATATTGGTTATTGGAACTGTAATTGTTAGTTTTTTCGTGGTATTGATATAGGTGTTTTTCTTGTATTTTATTTGTAAATTCCCTCTAGAAACCTCAATTTCAATAAATGGAATGATATTTTCTTCACCTTCAATTTTAATG
>JANREL010000025.1:0-8316 GCA_030758355.1 Polaribacter sp. | reverse complement strand
AGAAACCTCAATTTCAATAAATGGAATGATATTTTCTTCACCTTCAATTTTAATGATTCCTTCTTTACCTTTTACCAAAACAACATCAAATGAGCCCCCAACATTAATTTCATCATATTCAGAAGTTGTTCTAGTTTCGGTAACAATTTTTCCATTTCCTTTCACTCTTTCACCATTTCCCCAATTTTGCGATTTTATGGCAAATGTGAATAGAAAAAGTACGATTGATAATATTAGTTTTTGATTCATGATTTTTAATTTATTTGATTGATATTTTTAATTTTCATTGATTGATACACTGCCATATTGTGATTTTACAACCAATTTCGAATTTGAATTTCCTTTTCCAAATTTTCCTTCATAATATTTTTTGGTTGATTTTTCAATTCTTGTTTGAAATGATATTTTATCATTATTATCCTTAAATCCTGTGTATTCTAAGTCAAGATTAATGTCAAAATCGGCATTAGGATCAACCGTTATTTTTATAGTTGTAAATTCTCCATTAATTAAAACAGATTCAAAATTTTTCTTTACATCTTTTACAAAAATTGAGCCATAATCAGTATCAATTTGTAGCTTTTTACTGATAGAACCAAAGCGCAATCCTGTATAATCTGAATTTCCAATAATCGTTTCTGCATCTTCAATTTTCAAAGAACCATAACCAGCATTGAAATTAATTTCCTTTACTTTATTGATTTCCAAGGTAGTATAATCAGAGTTTGATTTTATTTTTTCTGAGTTTTCAATTGATAATTTTGAATAATCTAAATTTAAGATTCCGTTTTTTATTAAAGAAATACTTGATGACGAGCAATAATCTAAATTGATTGTATTGTTTTCACCCAACAATTCTCCTAAAATAATTTTGCCATATTCGCATTTTATGTTAGCATTTCCTGACAAAGCGTCTAAAAAAATACTTCCATATTCGTTTTTTAACTCAATAGAATTTGTTTTTGGCATTTTTACAAAATAATCAATTTTATAATTCAGATTATCACTTTTTTTCCACCAATTCCAATTTTTATCTCCACTTTCTAAAATTGTTTTTGCATAAACTTTGTCAGAACTTGCTTTAAATTCAACTTGAATATTTTCAATTCTATCTTCAACTCTTCCTAAATCATTCCCTTTTACAGTGATTACAACTTCAATAGTAATTTTATTTTCGTTCCAAGAGGTGATGGTTACGTTTCCATATTTATTTAGAAGTTGCAAGTTTGCATTTTTAGAAACACTAAATTCTCTATTGATTTTTTTGATTTTTTCGTGTTTTAATTCATCAATTGTTGCAAAAAGCATTGATGGAATTAGGGCTAATAAAAGAGTAATTTTATATATAAGTTTCATTTTTTAATTTTTTAATTTGAGTGATTTTTTTAAACATATTATCTAAAATTTCCAATCTTAATTGGTAGTTTTCTATCATAAAGTTGATAATTTTTTTTTGGTTTCCTTGTTTGTTTAATTCTTTCAACAATTGTTGATATTCGTTTTCTAATTTCGCTAATTGTGCTAGAGTTTGCTTGATAATAAACTCATTTTCAGAAGTTTTATTTTTTTCTATTATTTTTGTTTTTTGATGAATTGCAGCAACAAAATATCCCTGTACTTCTTCCATTTTTGGTGAAATATCAGCCAAATCAATCGTGGTTTTTTGGTGTATTTTTCCGAACCAAAATCCAATCATCAATAAAATTGAAGCTGCTACTGAAAGCCATTTCCAAGAATGTTTTTCACTTTTTTTTGAGGCTTTTAGCTTGTTTTCAAATCGCTCAATGTGGCCACTTTCAGGTTCTAGAAAATCAAAATTTGTTTCAGAAAAATAGTTTTCAAAATTGTTTTTCATAATCGGTATACCATTTCTGCAAGTAACACTTGTTTTAGTTTGTTTTTTGCTCTCAAAATTGTAGTTCTTACATTTTCATTCGTGTAATTCAAAATTTGTTGAATCTCTTCATAATCAAAACCTTCAATCAAATGTAACGTAAGAATTATTCTATAATTTTCTTTCAAATTTTGTATCGCATTTAAAATCATTTTAGGGTGAAATTTGTTCGTTTCAAATAATTCTTCTTCAATTTCATTTTCAGGTACAATTTCCATTTTTGCCATTTCATATCGATTGTTTTTTCTGAATTGATTGATACTTTTATTAATTACAATTCTCTTTAACCAAGCTCCAAAAGCCACTTCACCTTTGTATGAATCCAATTTTGTAAAAGCAGTTAAAAAAGCTTCCTGCATTACATCTTCAGCTTCAAAACTATCTTTTAAAATTCGAATAGCAGTATTATACATTGCCTTATAATAGGCATTGTATAATTGCAATTGAGCATTTTTATCCGACTTTTTACAGCGCTCAATCAGATGGATAATATGTGGTTGGTTAGCTTCCAATAAAACGTTTCTAAACTAAAGACCTACTATTTTATAACTTGTGACACTTTTTAAATTAAATGTACTAATTTTTAAAAATCTTATAGTTTTATTTGGCATAACAATTGAACTTATTATAAAAATAATTGTATTAAAATGTTTAAATTATTGATATTCATTATTTTAGATATAAATAAAAGATATTGATTGAAATTTAAATCAGAAATCAATGTCAGAATGACAGAAAAATAACAAATGAGCAAAACAAAAAGTATAAAATTAGACAGTTTGTCGTTTCAAAACATCATGAATGAAGATTCTGAATTGATTCCATTAATGACTCCTGAAGACGAGGAAATTATTAACAATGAGAGTGTTCCAGAAATATTATCCATACTACCACTAAGAAATACAGTTTTATTTCCAGGAGTTGTCATTCCAATTACAGCTGGTAGAGACAAATCCATACAGTTGATACAAGATGCCAACAAAGGCGATAAAATTATTGGAGTAGTAGCACAACGCAATGAAGATGTTGAAGAACCAACGTTGAAAGATATTCATACAACTGGTGTGGTTGCTCAAATATTACGTGTTTTAAAAATGCCTGATGGAAATACAACCATCATTATACAAGGAAAAAAGCGTTTTGAAATTGATCAAATCATAGAAGATAAACCATATTTGAAAGCGACTGTAAAAGAAGCTGTTGAAGAAAGAACAATTGTTGATGAAAAAGAATTTGAGGCGATTATTGAATCAATCAAGGAATTAGCGTTAGAGATTATCAAAGAAAATCCGATGTTGCCCTCAGAAGCTTCTTTTGCTATAAAAAATATTCATTCAAACTCATTTTTAGTCAATTTCATTGCATCAAACATGGATTTAAGTGTGATGCAAAAACAAGTGATTTTAGAGAAAGACAATCTAAAAGAGCGTGCTTTATTAATACTTAAAAATCTTAATAAAGAGCTGCAAAAGTTGCAATTGAAAAATGATATTCAGTCAAAAACACGCGAAGATTTAGATCAGCAACAACGTGAATATTATTTACATCAACAATTAAAAACCATTCAAGAAGAATTGGGTGGTGTATCTAACGATCAAGAATTGGAAGAAATGCAACAGCAAGCCAAATCCAAAAAATGGAATAAGGAAGTTGGGGATACTTTTAGTAAAGAACTGAATCGTTTAAAAAGAATGAATCCGCAAGCTGCTGAATATGGTTTGCAGAGGAGTTATTTAGAATTGTTATTGGAATTGCCTTGGGGAGAATATTCTGTTGATAAATTTGATTTGAAAAGAGCTACCAAAATTTTGGATAGAGATCATTTTGGATTGGAAAAAGTCAAGGAGAGAATTATTGAATATTTGGCTGTTTTAAAACTAAAAGGGGATATGAAATCGCCCATTTTGTGTTTGTATGGTCCTCCAGGAGTTGGAAAAACTTCCTTGGGAAAATCAATAGCAGAATCTTTAGGACGAAAATATGTTCGCATGTCTCTGGGTGGATTGCGTGATGAAGCTGAAATTCGAGGTCATAGAAAAACTTATATTGGTGCTATGCCTGGACGTTTAATTCAAAATTTGAAAAAAGCAGGCACTTCAAATCCTGTTTTTGTGTTGGATGAAATTGATAAGTTAGGACAAAGTCATCAAGGAGATCCATCTTCAGCCATGTTAGAAGTCTTAGACCCTGAACAAAATACCTCTTTTTATGATAATTATTTAGAAGTTGGGTATGATTTGTCTAAAGTATTATTCATTGCAACTGCCAATAATTTAAGTCAAATTCCTTGGGCTTTGCGTGATAGAATGGAAATAATAAATGTTACTGGATATACAATCGAAGAAAAAGTCGAAATTGCCAAAAAACATTTATTACCAAAACAGCTCAAAGAACATGGTTTAACTGCTAAAGATTTACAGTTAGGAAAACAACAAATCGAACAAATTGTAGAGGGATACACTCGCGAATCTGGTGTTCGTGGTTTGGAAAAACACATTGCGAAAGTAGTTCGTTTTGCGGCAAAATCAGTCGCTTTAGAGGAGGAGTATGATGTGGTTTTATCATCTGAAAAAGTTGAAGAAATTTTAGGAGCACCAAGAAATCGAGACAAGTACGAGCATAATGATGTTGCTGGTGTGGTTACAGGTTTGGCTTGGACAAGTGTTGGAGGTGATATTTTGTTTATTGAATCTATTTTATCTAAAGGAAAAGGAGTGCTTTCTATCACAGGAAATTTAGGGACTGTTATGAAAGAATCTGCTACTATTGCTATGCAATACATCAAATCAAATGCTGAAGAATTTGGGATTAATCAAGATATTTTAGATAAATACAATGTGCACATTCATGTTCCTGAAGGAGCTACCCCAAAAGATGGACCAAGTGCAGGAATTACCATGCTGACATCTCTAGTTTCGTCTTTTACGCAAAGAAAAGTGAAAAATAAATTAGCCATGACTGGTGAAATTACGTTGCGAGGAAAAGTGTTGCCTGTTGGTGGAATAAAGGAGAAAATATTGGCAGCTAAAAGAGCAAATATTAAAGAAATTATTCTTTGTGAGGATAACAAAAAAGATATTCTTGAAATCAAAGAAAGCTATTTGAAAGGCCTAAAATTTCATTATGTCACTGATATGAAGCAAGTAATTGATGTTGCTTTGACAAAACAAAAAGTAACAAATGCTAAGAAATTAATATAAATTTAAAAAAACCTCTGTATTTCAGGGGTTTTTTTATGAGTTTATAATTTTTTTTGGAATAAATAAAGCGTTAATTTCAGCTAAATTAGTGTAATTATAATTACAAGTAACAGCAAAAAAGCTTCGATTTTTTTTATGAAAAGACTAAAATTGTAATTTTCTATCTAAAAAATTCTTTTGATTTTTCCCAAATCACATCCATTTCTGTTAAAGACATTTCAATTAATTTTTTTCCTTCTTTTGAGGCAGTTTTTTCTAAAAACTGAAAACGATTGATGAATTTTTTATTCGTTTTCTCCAAAGCATTTTCAGGATTTACACCAATAAATCGTGCATAATTTATCATCGAAAATAACACATCACCAAACTCTTTTTCGATGTTTGCGTTGTTTCCATTTTTAATTTCTTCGTTTAATTCAGTCAATTCTTCTTGCACTTTTTCCCAAACTTGCTCGGGTTTTTCCCAGTCAAAACCAACTCCAGCCACTTTTTCTTGAACTCTACTCGCTTTTACAACTGCGGGTAAACTTTTTGGGACACCTTCTAAAACCGATTTTTTACCTTCTTTCAATTTTAATTGTTCCCAATTTCGTTTCACATCAGCTTCATTTTCAACAATTACATCACCATAAATATGAGGATGTCTTGAAATTAATTTATCGGAAATTGCGTTCGCAACATCAGCAATATCAAAAGCTTTTTTTTCACTTGCAATTTTGGCATAAAAAACAATATGTAGTAATACATCACCCAATTCTTTTTTGATTTCTTGCAAATCATTTTCAAGAATGGCATCGGCCAATTCATAGATTTCTTCAATGGTCAAATGACGCAGACTTTCTAAAGTTTGTTTTTGATCCCAAGGACATTTTTCACGCAAATCGTCCATGATATCTAACAAACGATTAAAAGCGGCTAATTGATCTTTTCTTGAATTCATAAATGAGTTAAAAATTTTAAAGACGTAAAGAATTGATCATTAACAAAAAAACTATCAACTACAAACCATCAACTAACAACTATTTTAAGCTTCTTCCGTTTTTTCTTCTTTTTTTTCTTCAACTGCTGTAAAGTCCATTCCAGTACTTACTAAAATGTTAAACCACTGAATTACTTTTTTGATGTTAGAAACATACACTCTTTCTGCATCATAATTTGGTAAAACTTCTTCAAAAAATGCCGTTAATTTTTTATCATTTTCTTTATGAGAAAGCGCTTCTTTTCCTTCCGTTTTTTCAAACATTGTAATAAAAACATTTTGTAAAGGCATGTCTTCTTCATAGGTATAAATAGCAATATTTTCAAGTAAACTTACGTTTTGAGTAGCATTGATCGCCAAACGTTTTTTATCCATTAACGATTCGACAATAATGGCATTTTTTGATTGAGAAATTACTTGAAACAATCCAGGTTTGCCAGTTACAGCGATGATTTTATTAAATTCCATGTAGGTGTATTTTGATTTATTTTTTTAAAAAGTAAGTGTTATTTAGTTCGGAAAACGCATTCTATAATCTGCTTTTATTTTTCCTTTTGAGATATTTTCTAATTTCTTTTTAAGCAATCTTTTTTTAAGAGATGAAATTCTATCAGTAAATAAAACACCCTCAATGTGATCATATTCGTGCTGGAAAATTCTAGCTGCTAATCCAGAAAGTATTTCAGTATGTTTTTCAAATTGTTCATCTTGATATTCAATTGTAATTGTTGGTTGGCGCCAAACATCTTCACGAATTTCAGGAATACTTAAGCAGCCTTCATTAAACGACCATTCATCACCTTCTTCTTTTATGATTTTTGGATTGATAAAAACGCGGTTAAAATTTTTTAATACCTCATTTTCTTCTTTGGTTAGATCATCATCATCTGCAAAAGGCGATGCATCAATTATAAATAAACGGATTGCTTTTCCAATTTGAGGTGCAGCCAATCCAACTCCAGATGCATTGTACATGGTCTCTTTCATGTTGGCAATCAACTCTTGTAAATTTGGATACTCTTTGCTGATTTCCTCACTTTTTTTTCTCAAAACAGGATCTCCGTAAGCAACTATTGGTAATATCATTTTTCTTTTTTTTTCAAGGCAAAAATACAATTAGAATTTTGATATACCAATTTTAAACGCTTTTTAGGAATTATATAAATAGGATTGCAAAATAATAGTAGCGCTAATTTCATCAACCAAGGCTTTGTTGCTGCGTTGTTTTTTCTTCAATCCGCCAGCAATCATTGTTTGTAAAGCTATTTTTGATGTAAATCGCTCGTCAATTCTTTTTATTGAAATCGTTGGGATTTCTTTGGATAATTTTTCTAAAAAAGGTTTGATGAAGACTTCACTTTCACTGTCTTTATTATTGAGTTGTTTGGGTTTTCCTACAATGAATAAATCGACTTTTTCTTTAGAACAATAGTTTTTTAAAAAAGGTATTAACTGTTCAGTAGCAACAGTTGTCAAGCCAGATGCAATAATTTGTAATTCGTCTGTAACTGCAATTCCTGTTCTTTTTTGTCCAAAATCAATAGCTAAAATACGTCCCAAGTTGTTTTATTTTTTACAAAAATACGAAATTAAACAAGCGCTCTGAATCTGTTTAAAAAGTGTATATTCGCTACTCATTTTTAAGATTCAATTTATATTTGCAAAAATATTAGAAACAATGAAAGAAATTAGAGAAATTATTGAGGCTGCTTGGGACAATAGAGCATTACTACAGGAAGAAAAAACGATAACAGCAATCAGGCAAGTGGTTGATTTATTAGATAAAGGCGAGCTGAGAGTTGCTGAACCAATTGCTGATGGATGGCAAGTAAATGAATGGGTAAAAAAAGCAGTGGTATTGTATTTCCCGATTCAAAAAATGGAAACTTTGGAAGCGGGAATTTTTGAATATCATGACAAAATTCCTCTTAAAAGAAATTTTGCAGCTCGTGGAATTAGAGTGGTGCCAAATGCAGTGGCAAGACATGGCGCTTTTATAGCAGCAGGCACAATATTAATGCCAAGTTACGTTAACATAGGAGCGTATGTTGATGAAGGAACTATGGTAGATACGTGGGCAACTGTAGGTTCTTGCGCCCAGATTGGCAAAAATGTACATCTGTCTGGTGGTGTAGGAATTGGTGGTGTTTTAGAGCCATTGCAAGCAGCGCCTGTTATTATTGAAGATGGCGCTTTTATTGGATCAAGATGTATTGTTGTTGAAGGAGTTAGAGTAGGTAAGG
>JANREL010000024.1 GCA_030758355.1 Polaribacter sp. | reverse complement strand
ATCAAAATTGATTCGTTACCTTTTGATGAATTATTAGCAAAAACAGAATTTATAATCAAAGAATCCATCATATAAAATATAATGTCAATACAAAACATTCGAAAAGAAGTGATGTTAACACTCGAAAAAAACATCGCATCTTTTTTTGAAAATTATTTAATTCCTGCTGAAAAAATTTGGCAACCAACCGATTTTCTTCCAAATTCTCAAAGTGATAAATTTATCACTGAAATTCAAGAAATTCGTGAAATTTCTAAAGAATTGGAAGACGATTTTTGGGTAGTTTTAGTAGGCGATACCATTACTGAGGAGGCTTTACCAACTTATGAATCTTGGTTGTTAGACTTGGATGGAATTTCGCAAGATCCAGATAATAATTGGGCAAAATGGGTAAGAGCTTGGACAGCAGAAGAAAATAGACATGGAGATGTATTGAATAAATATTTGTATTTATCAGGACGAGTGAATATGCGAGAAGTAGAAATTTCTACACAACATTTAATTGCTGATGGTTTTGACATTGGCACATCTACAGATCCTTACAAAAATTTTGTGTACACCAGTTTTCAAGAGTTGGCAACCTATGTTTCCCACAATAATGTGGCAAAAATTGCCAAACAAAGAGGTCATAAAGCGTTGGCAAAAATGTCTAAAATTATTGCAGGTGACGAAATGCGTCATCATTTGGCATACACTCATTTTGTCAAAGAAATTTTTAAAATCGATGCTAGTGAAATGATGTTGGCTTTTCAACACATGATGAAATATAAAATCGTAATGCCAGCAATGCATTTAAGAGATTCTTTTGGTGCGAAAGGTAGTTTATTCAACGATTTTTCAACGGTAGCTCAAAGAATTGGTGTTTATACAGGGTATGATTATATCGATATTTTGAAAAAATTAATTAATTCTTGGGAAATTGATAAAATCGTCAACTTAACTCCTGAAGCTGAAAAAGCCAGAGATTTCTTAATGAATTTACCTGATAGAATGACTAGGATTACAGAAAGAATGATTATTCCTGATACAAAATTCGAATTTAAGTGGATGATTCAACCAAGTTAAATTTCAAAAAATAAGGTTTTCAAAAAGCTCTTTTAATTCGTTTTAAAAGAGTTTTTTTATTGCTTACAATTGAATAGAAAAAGAATCCATATCTTTTAAAAACCCTAATTTTTCTCTCATATTTTCTTGCTTCTTCTTATTGATTTTAGCCAAAACAACTCCTTCTTCATTATGTTGTAAATCAGAAAGTTGTGTTCCTAAATAGTCGACAATCAACGAATTTCCACAATATTCATAATCATTATCGTCCATACCAATTCTGTTTACACCAATTACATAACTCATATTTTCAATAGCTCTTGCTTTCAATAAAGTATCCCACGCTTTTATTCGCGCAATTGGCCAACTTGCCACATACACTAGCAAATCATAATTTTCAGTATTTCTTGACCAAACTGGGAATCGTAAATCATAACAAATCAAAGGACAAATTTTCCAACCCTTAAAGTTAACAATCGTTTTTTTATTTCCTGAAGTATACATTTTATCTTCTCCGGCCAATGTAAATCTGTGATGTTTGTCATAAAAATCAATTTTTCCTGAGGGATGAACAAAAACAAAACGATTATAAAATTTCGAATTTTCTTCAATAATCAAACTTCCTGCTATGGCAAAGTTATTTTTTGAAGCCAACTTTTGCAGCCAAGAAATGGTATTTCCATTCATTTTTTCAGCAACATTTTCAGCATTCATTGTAAATCCTGAGGTAAACATTTCTGGCAAAATAACCAAGTCAATGATTGCTGGTAATAACGTTATTTTTGTTTCAAAATATTCCTGGTTTTTTATGGGATTTTCCCAAAATAATGGTGATTGAATTCCTGCAACAAACAATGTTTCATTCATAAAAATATGTGTAAAATAATTCGTTCGCATAAAAGTAAGTTTTTGTAACTTAGAAATCCAAAATTGAACCCAAAAACTCTATGCAATCTTTCATTTCTGATACTTTAGATGATATTTTACTACACACAAAATCATTTGAGAATGTAGTTTTTATTTTGCCTTCACAAAGAGCAAAAGTGTTTGTAAAACAAGCGTGTAAAGACAAAATTGCAATCGGATTTTTGCCAGAAATTATTACAATTGAACAACTGATTCAGCAAATTTCGGAAATTCAAAAAGCCGAAAACATTCACTTGTTATTTCAATTTTACGAAGTGTATAAGAGCATTGAAAAAAATCCAGATTCGTTTGATATTTTTGCTTCTTGGGCATTTACGGTATTGCAGGATTTTAATGAAATAGACCAGCATTTGGTCGATAGCAAAGATATTTTTGTGTACATCAGAGATATTGAAAGATTGAAAAAATGGTCAGTAAAAGGTAGTTTTTCAGAGACTCAATTGATTAAAAATCATCACAATTTTCTAGAAAAATTACAAGAATTTTATACTGCTTTTTATAGTTTTTTATTGCTCCAAAAATCAGGATATCAAGGAATGTTGTACAGAGAATCTTGTAAAAAAATTGATGAATTTGTAGGAAAAAACTCACAAAAAAAGTATTTTTTAATAGGTTTTAATGCACTCAATAAGGCTGAGGAATTTATATTTCAAAAACTGTTGGAATCAAAGAATACAGCTATTTATTGGGATATTGATGAAGCATTTTTAAACTCCAATCATCAAGCTGGCAATTTTATGAGGACTTATAAAAGCACTTGGAAATACTTTGAAAAGAATCCTTTTAAAACTCCTGTAAATCATTTTTTATCAGAAAAAAATATCCAAATTATTGGCGCTGCGAAAAGTACTACGCAACAAAAGTATGTTGCCGAAATTCTTGAAAATTCTCAAAATTTAAACAACACAGCATTGGTCTTAGCAGATGAAACCTTATTACCAATTGCACTGAATTCTTTGCCTAAAAATGTAAATGGAATCAATATTACAATGGGTTATCCGTTGAAAGATGTTCCTGCAAGTCAATTATTTTTAGCTATTTTTCAGTTGTTTTTATCACAAGAAAAATTGCAGAAAACCACCACCAATCAATTTTATTATAAAGATTGTTTTCGGGTTTTGAAACATCCTTTTTTGACTAAATTCATATTGAATAATGACTTATTTTTTAAAAAAATAACCAACGAAAACAGCTTGTTTATCTCTCAAAAAGACTTGGAATCTTTGCTGAAATTTCAATCTGAAGAAGCAAAGAAAATCATTCTTGATTTGTTTACAAATTTTTCAACAATTGCTGAGGTGATCGAAAATATTTTATCACTGATTTTTTTCTTAAAAGAAAATGCCAATTCGTTAGAAAAAGAATATTTGTTTAGATTTTATACCATTTTTACACAGCTCAAATCATTGCAGCAAAAACATTCATTTTTCAATGATTTAAAGGTATTTACGCAGTTTTTTAAACAGTTAATAGCTACAGAAAATCTTTCTTTTCAAGGCGAACCTTTGCATGGTTTGCAATTGATGGGAATGTTAGAAACACGTGTGTTGGATTTTGAAACTATCATTTTAGCATCAGCCAATGAAGGAATTTTGCCTGCAAATAAACAACAAACTTCTTTCATTCCTTTTGATGTAAAAATTGCCTACGGATTACCAACTTACAGAGAGAAAGACGCTATTTTTTCATATCATTTTTTCAGATTATTGCAAAGAGCAAAAAATATTTTTATTTTGTATAACACTGAGCAAGATCATTTTGGCAGTGGAGAAAAAAGCCGATTTATTTCACAATTGGAAATGATGAAGAAGGATATTTCACACAAAATCATTACTCCAAAAGTAATTTCTAAGCCAATTAAATTAAAAGAAATCCTGAAAAATTCAGCAATCCAAGAACGTTTAATTGAATTGGCTGCAAAGGGTATTTCACCATCAACAATTACCAGTTATTTGTACAATCCAATTCAGTTTTACAAGCAAAAAGTGCTGAAAATCAAAGAATTTAATGAAGTTGAAGAAACCATTGCACACAATACTTTAGGGACTGTTGTACATGAAACTTTGGATGAATTATACAAACCGTATGTGGGTAAGTATTTAAAAGCATCAGATATTGTTACCATGGAAAAAATTGCTAAAGATTTGGTGTCAGAAAAATTTTCAAAGCATTTTATCAATGGAAATATCTCCACAGGAAAAAATAGGTTGATTTTTGAGGTTGCCAATAGATTTGTAAGTAATTTTTTAGCGAAAGAAAAAGAATTATTACAAGACGAAAATAATCAATTGAAAATTGTTGCAACTGAACAGAATTTATCTGTTGAAATTGAAATCGATGGTTTTGATTTTCCGTTTAAAATTCATGGAAATGTTGATAGAATTGACGAATTGAATGGCGTTTTACGCATTATTGATTATAAAACAGGAAAGGTAACTAAGGCAAATTTAAAAGCAAATCATTCCGAAAACTTACGTGAGGAAAAGTTTCACAAAGCTGTTCAAGTGTTGATATATGCTTTATTATTTACAAAAAGCACGTCATTTGATTTTTCAAAACCATTGCAAGCAGGAATCTATTCGTTTAAAAGTTTAAACGACGGATTTTTACAGGTCAATTTTGCTGAGCAAAGAAAATCCCCAGAAACTTTGATTTCTGATGAAAAATTGAATGATTTTTTAGTGGTTTTAAAAACCTATATACAAGAAATGTACAATCCAGATAAGGCTTTTTTAGAATCTGCAGATTTAAAATATTGATTATTTTTTTCCTTTTAAAATCAACAAAGGAACTGTTGTATAAAATTCAGACTTTAAAATGGTACTTTTTTCCCATAATTTTTTGAAAAATCCTCTTTTACGACGAAAAACGCACAATAAATCTGGTTTAAATGAGTTTAAATTTTCCAAAACTCCTTGAAAAGTAGTTGGATTTTCGGTTATTGTTAGTGAGTTTTTTACTTTTTCTAGTTCTTTGTCCAACACCATATCGTCCTCAGTATAATCAGGAGTTTTTACTAAAAGTAAATCAATTTTTGGTTGAAACTTCTGAGCTATAAAATGCAAAGTTTTTAGTGCCGCTTTTTTTCGAACAATTCCTGATCTAAAAGCCATCAAAATTGAATTTATAGGAGTATAAGCATAGCCTTCGGGAATCACTAACATGGGCACTTCAGTTTGCTTTACCAAACTTCCAGCAGTTTTTCCTAGATAAATTTCTTCTCTAATTGAGTTACTTTTTGCTCCAATGATAATCAAATCAATGCCAATTTCTTCATCAATAGAATTTACACTTTCAATGACAGATCCATTTGCAGATATCAATTTTACATCTACATTTTTTGTATTGACTGAATTTACCAAAGTTCTTAGATACAAACTTGTCTCACGTTCAATGATACTACTCACATTGATCATAGTTCCAGTTTTTGAAATGGCGCTGTAAGCTCTAAAAACAAAAATATTTGCGTCAATAATTGACGCAAAATCAATAGCATATTGCAAGGTGTTTTTTGCGCTTTCATTAGATCCAATTGGTACAAGAATATGTTGCATAGAATTGTTTTTAGATTACAAAGTTACTGATTTTTCAGGATCTTACGCTTTTATCTTTCTTGAGCTATGTATATTTGTTGTCAATTTTTTTTTGCTTGAATTCTTCATTAAGTTTTAAAAATATCAATAAACTAGCCATTCCAGCTTTGATTGCAGGAATTGCAGAGCCTCTATTGTCCATCACAGATACCGCAATTATTGGAAATATTGATGAGATCGCTACAGAAAGTTTGGCTGCAGTTGGTATTGTTGGAGCTTTTATTTCAATGTTAGTTTGGGTTTTTGGACAAATAAGAAGTGCCATTTCATCAATTATCTCTCAATATTTAGGAGCCAACAAACTTGAAGAGGTCAACTCATTACCAGTTCAGGCAATTGTTATTGTCATTTTTGGAAGTTTATTAATTTTATTGATTTCATATCCTTTTTCAAAAGAAATATTTCAATTTTATAATGCCTCAGGAATGGTCTTAGATTTATGCAGTACCTATTTTAAAATCAGAATATTTGGCTTTCCGTTTTCTTTATTTGTATTTGCCATATTTGGTATTTTTAGAGGCTTACAAAACACTTTTTATCCTATGATTATTGCCATTTCTGGTGCTGTTTTAAATGTGCTTCTAGATTTTATTTTGGTATATGGAATAGAAGATTTTATTCCTGCCATGAATATTGAAGGTGCTGCTTATGCAAGTTTGATTTCTCAAATTATAATGGCGATCTTGGCATTGTATTTTCTTTATACAAAGACCTCAATTTTATTAAAAGTTACATTTCCAATGCACGAGCAAATTCCAAATCTATTGGGAATGATTGGAAATTTATTTATACGAACAATTGCTTTAAATACTGCTCTTTATTTGGCAACTTCCTATGCAACTTCTTATGGTAACGAATACATCGCAGCCTATACAATTGGACTAAATATTTGGTTATTAGGTGCTTTTATGATTGATGGATATTCTAGCGCAGGAAACATTTTAGCTGGTAAATATTTTGGAGCCAAAGATTATAAATCACTTGTAAAATTGAGTAAAAAATTAACAAAATACGGCATAATTACAGGTTTTATAATGGCATTTATAGGCTTTGTATTTTATGATTTTATAGGACAAATTTTTACAAAAGATGAAATTGTCTTAATGCGTTTTTACGAAGTTTTTTGGATTGTTTTACTAACGCAACCTATCAGTGCAATCACATTTATTTTTGATGGAATTTTTAAAGGAATGGGAAAAATGAAATACCTAAGAAATGTGCTAATTTTTGCAACATTACTTGCATTTATACCTTCATTATTGTTGTTTGATTTTTACAATTTAAAATTGGTTGCTATTTGGATCGCTTTTACCTGTTGGATTATAGCAAGAGGGATTCCTTTGATATTGAAATTTAATAAGACTTTTATTTCTTTAGTGAATTCATAATCGTATATTTATGTAAGTTTTAAAAATTTAATTCATTGTTTTATTTCCAAAAAATTTCCCTGCGAATACGCATATTTATATCAATGATTTTATTGGTATTCTTAGCGTCAATACTCATTTTATTGGTCACAATTTATCAATATGATGAACAAACACATGATTATAATTTGCAACGATTTGAACGAAAAGAATCTACAGCTATTCAAATTATTGAATTAGAATTGAGCAATAAAACAACCTATCCCATAAGTACTGAAAATCTTTACAAAATTTTCAAAGAACGCATTTACGAAATTTCATCAATCAATAAACTTAATATTTCTATGTATGATTTGCATGGAAATTTATTGGTTTCATCCAAAACAAATGCGTTCGAAAAAACCACAATTGAGCCTTTAGAGTATGATTTATTGATTGAGTTGGCTCAAAATTCCAATCATCGTATTTTAAAAACCAGAGAAGAGGATGGTACGAGTTATCAAACGTCTTTTATCTACATTAATGATCCTAAATTTAAGCGAATTGGCATTGTTGAAATGCAGTTAACTCAAGATAATTCTGAAGTTGAATATGAATTACGAGAGTTTATTTCTAGATTGAGTTTGGTGTATTTATTGATGTTTGTCATTGCAATTTCGTTGGCGTATTTCTTATCTAGTTATATTACAAAATCCATCAAGTCTATTTCTGATAAAATGCAACAAACGCGTTTGAATCAGCGAAATGAAAAGATTTTGTTAGATGCATCAAGTTCAGAAATCGAAATTTTGGTAGAAGCATACAACAATATGATTGATCAATTGGAAGAAAGTGCAGCAAAACTCGCAAAAAGTGAACGCGAACAAGCTTGGAGAGAAATGGCAAAACAGGTAGCTCATGAAATTAAAAATCCATTAACTCCAATGCGTTTAACTGTTCAAAGTTTTGAAAGAAAATTCAATCCAAAAGATGATCATATCAAAGAGAAATTATCGGAATTCACAAATACATTGATTCAACAAATAGATTTGATGAGTGCAATAGCATCCGCTTTTTCTGATTTTGCAAAAATGCCTACTCAAAATAAAGAAGAAATCGAAGTAATAAATGTCATCAAATTAGCCTTAGATATTTTTAATGAAGAAAATATTCAATTCAAAACTAGTAAAACTAAATTATACGCATATTTAGATAAAACACAGCTAATCAGAATTGTAACTAATTTAGTAAAGAATGCCATTCAAGCAACTGAGGAAGTACAAAATCCTAAAATTATTGTTGATGTAACTTCTGAAATTGGGATATTAAAAATTGATGTTTCTGATAATGGAAAAGGAATTGCAGATGAATTTAAAGAGTTGATTTTTGAGCCAAAATTCACCACAAAAACCAGTGGAATGGGTCTTGGATTAGCAATGATTAAAAGTATTATTGAAGCTTATGACGGAACAATTAGTTTTGTTTCAGAAAAAAATAAAGGAACTACTTTTACAGTAACTTTACCAAAAAACCACAATTCTAAACAGCAACATAATGAATTTTGATACCATATTAGTAGATAAAAAAGAGGCAATAGCAACAATTACCATCGATAGACCTCAAAAATTAAATGCTTTAAACAAAACTACTCTTCTTGAGTTGAATACTGTTTTAACAACTCTTGAATCTGACATCAATATTCAAGTAATAATAATCACTGGAAGTGGTGAAAAGGCTTTTGTTGCTGGTGCAGATATTGCTGAATTTGCTAATTTTTCGGTAGCTGAAGGTCAAAATTTAGCTAGAAAAGGACAAGAAATAGTATTCAATTTTATTGAAAACTTTTCAAAACCTGTCATTGCAGCTATAAATGGTTTTGCTTTGGGTGGAGGTTTAGAATTGGCAATGGCTTGCCATTTCAGAGTTGCTTCAGACAACTCAAAAATGGGATTGCCTGAAGTTTCTTTGGGCGTAATTCCTGGTTATGGCGGCACACAACGCTTGCCGCAATTGGTTGGAAAAGGAAAAGCTATGGAATTAATCATGACAGCAGGAATGATTTCAGCAAGTGAAGCAAAAGAATTCGGCTTGGTAAATCATGTAACAACTCAGGAAGAATTATTGAGTTTTACTCATAAAATTGCTCAAAAAATCATGAGAAATTCACCAGTTGCAATTGCTGAAGCTATAAAAGCGGTAAATGCCAATTTCGATGTTGAAAAAAATGGTTACGAAGTTGAAATTGAAGCTTTTGGAAACTGTTTTGGGACTCCAGATTTTATAGAAGGAACCACTGCATTTTTAGAAAAAAGAAAACCCAATTTTCCAGGGTTTTAGGGTTCTCTAAAATGAAAAAAAGCAGGCTAATCACACCCGCTTTTAATCAAATCTACAATCTACTTAACTAATCTATGAAATCTTTATATTTTAAAGGTATTACTGTACTTTCTGTCTTGACTATAAACAAAAACTTTATAAGACCCTTTTTTTTCTGCATCTAACTTGTACACCCTATTTAATAGGGTTTCGTTTTTTATTGTTTCTGAGAAAATCACCTCATTTTCAAAATAAATGACAATTTGAGTTGGTTCTTGGTCAAATTCAATTTTTGAAACCATTACAATGTTATCTTGATTCCTAAACACTGGTTTAAAAACAACTTTCTCCTCATTAGATAATAAAATCACTTGATTTGGTGAAACTTGAAATCTTTTGATGACAATTTCATAATCCTTGTCCATCTCAATTACATAATTTCCTTCATCTAAAGATGTTACATCTAATATTTTAGACAAATTTCCATTTTCTAACATGGTTTCTGAATACAATTCAGTTCCGTTTTCATCTTTAATGGTTAATGAGTGCCCCTTTTTTACGTTTTTAAATTCTACGGTTACTTTTTTGTTGATCTCTGTGTTTGAAAAGCCTACTAATGAGCTGATTAATAATGCTATAGTTATAATTTGTTTTTTCATTTTTTTTACTTTTAAGGGGTTTACTGAATTGTTTTTCCTCCGTTTTTCTTTAACATAATGCCCAATACAACAATTTGGAAAATGTACATTGTAATAAAAATGGCGATTACTGAAATAAATAAAATACCATTACTGTTTACCATATATTATTTTTTGTGCAAAGTTATGGTGCAACTAAAAGTTTTAATAACAACAAAATTGGTATATTTATATCCTATTTTAACTCTAAATGTTTTGTTAAAATCTATTAAAGTTAAAATAGAACATATAAAAGATAATTTTATATAGATTATACTGTCTTTCTGTCGTAATTTTGTCCTCAATTAGTAATGAGCATAAGCATCAATTGATTATTAACACTACTAAATAGTGCGTGACTTGCAAATGATAGAAAAATACCATTAACACTAACT
>JANREL010000023.1:21718-46721 GCA_030758355.1 Polaribacter sp. | reverse complement strand
GGTAGGAATTGCCAATTTTACACACCTTTGGATTTTAGAAAACAATCAATGAAAACTAAAAAGAGTGTTGAGCTATAACCATTTGCCATACTCTGAATAGCGTTTTATTGTAAAAATACTAATACTTGGTTTTATTAGTTTACTTGGTAAGTCGTCGTTTTACAAAAAACGGCGCTTACTTTTTTGTCAAAAACTCCTCAATATCAGCAATATGATGTTGTAATGCCTGATTAGAAATATGGATTTCTTTGATCAATAATGCCAAAGAAAAAATTAATAAAATCAGCGCTAATCCAAAAATATATTCAGCAAAAAGATGATCATCCACATAAATTAAAAACATCGTTAATACGCACAATAACAGACTCGAAATTCCGAAAATTTGCATCCATTTTGTAAGTTGCAAACGCTTTTTTAAATTTTGAATTTGGCGTAATACTGAATCATCTTTTTTTTCTAAATACTTATCATGTAAATTTCTGATCACTGCTGCATACGCCAAAAAACGATTGGTATAGGCCAACATAATCAATGAAATTGCCGAAAATAACAAAGCGGGTGTGGTTAAAGTAAGTGTTTCCATAGGGCAAAATTAATCATAATTTCAACAAAAAATCCGATGTTTTTTTATGTATTTTTGAATCATGAAAAAAATAATATTATTCCTTTTTATTGGATGTCATTTCGGAATTTCTGCTCAAAAAATGCACGAAGATTTTGTGTATTTGAAAGATGTTGATGCAAGCATCCAAACGGAACTTCGTTATTTTTCCCATCAAAATTTTATTGGAAAACCTATTGATGGGTATCAAAAAGATTGTATAATTTTAACAAAACTAACAGCGGAGGCTTTACAAAAAATACAAGCAAATTTAAAAAAAGAAGGCTTGAGTTTGAAAGTTTTTGATGCTTACAGACCGCAACAAGCGGTCAATCATTTTGTCAAGTGGGCAAAAATATTGAATGACACTTTGATGAAAAAGGAATATTATCCCAATGTTCCAAAATCGCAATTATTTCAACTGGGATTTATTGCTTCAAAATCAGGACATACAAGAGGAAGTACCGTTGATATAACATTGATAAAACTCAATACTAAAAAGGAATTAGACATGGGAAGTGCTTACGATTTTTTTGGAGAAGAATCGCATCCATTTTATAAAAAAATCACCAAAAAGCAACAAGAAAACAGGCTGTTTTTAAGAAAAATAATGGTAGAAAACGGATTTAGTCCGTATGATAATGAATGGTGGCATTTTACACTAAAAAACGAACCTTTTCCTAATACTTATTTCAATTTCCCAATTAAATAAAGTTTTAACAGTATTTAAACTTAGTCCTAAAAATTAGGCATTATTTTTGTGTTTCACTGAGAAACAATCCCCAATGAACAAATTACTTTCAAAATTTACAATTTTTTCACTCATCTTTTTTGCTACTTCATTGACATTTTCGCAAGTTGATGGGAACAATAGAAATGAATCAGGAGAAAAGAAAAAAGTGGTTATTTTAAACAAAGCAAAAGAAGTAAAAAAACCAGAAGTAATTGATTTAAATGGTGAAAACGGTTTTAAAAAAGCTTTTGAAAAAGAACAAGAAAAGCTGAAAAAACAACAAGATGAAGACCTAAGTAAAAAAGGAATTTTAACACAAGCAAAATTGAGTGAGGAACGTTTTTTAAAATCATTTAAAAAAATAAATGGTCAATACCTCATCCCTAAAATTGACCAAGATTTAGGAAGTTTTAGAACTTCATCGCAAAGTGTTAACATCATTTGTAGAGATTATCAATATCCTGATGGAGATAGAGTGACCATTTTTGTGAACGATATTCCAGTAATCTACAACATTACTTTGCAAGAGAGTTGGCAAAAATTCAATATTCCGCTAGAAGTAGGCATCAATAAAATTGAAATTTTAGCGTTAAATCAAGGAACTTCTGGACCAAATACGGCTGCCTTTAAGGTTTTTAATGATGCAGGTATGCTGATTTCTTCCAACGAATGGAATTTAGCAACAGATGCCAAAGCAACGTTAATCATTGCAAAAGATAAATAAAAAGCTATCGAAATCGTTTGCGGGAAAAATC
The DNA here is from genome assembly GCA_030758355.1 of Polaribacter sp. Lineage (GTDB taxonomy): Bacteria > Bacteroidota > Bacteroidia > Flavobacteriales > Flavobacteriaceae > Polaribacter. The sequence goes on along the minus strand of JANREL010000023.1, from coordinate 44,632 downwards.
CCAAAATCAAGTTTTTTTATTGTTTATAAAACCGCTATTTTTGTATTTCGGTTTTAAAAATACTATTTTTAATTTACATTATTTTCAACAAGATCAAGAATGAAAAAAATCACCAAACAAACCTATCTAGATTGGTACAAGGACATGCTCTTTTGGCGCAAATTTGAAGATAAATTAGCTTCGGTTTACATCCAACAAAAAGTAAGAGGGTTCTTGCATTTATACAATGGTCAAGAAGCCATTTTAGCAGGTGCATTGCATGCCATGGATTTGTCAAAAGACAAGATGATTACTGCGTATAGAAATCACGTGCAACCAATAGGAATGGGTGAAGACCCTAGAAAAGTAATGGCTGAATTATATGGGAAAGTAACAGGAACATCCAAAGGAATGGGCGGTTCTATGCATATTTTTTCAAAAGAATTTGGTTTCTATGGGGGTCATGGAATTGTGGGTGGTCAAATTCCTTTAGGAGCTGGACTTGCTTTTGCAGACAAATACAAAGGGAGCGATGCTGTAACTTTAACTTGTTTTGGTGATGGTGCTGCAAGACAAGGTTCTCTTCATGAAGCGTTTAACTTGGCCATGTTGTGGAAATTACCAGTAATTTTTATTTGCGAAAATAATGGATATGCCATGGGAACTTCTGTAGAAAGAACTGCCAATCATAGCGATATTTGGAAACTAGGTTTGGGTTATGAAATGCCATGTGGACCTGTAGATGCCATGAATCCTATAAAAGTTGCAGAAGCAGTTGACGAAGCAATTCAACGAGCTAGACGTGGTGACGGACCTACATTTTTAGAAATGAAAACCTACAGATATAGAGGTCATTCAATGTCTGATGCGCAACACTACAGAACAAAAGACGAAGTTGAAGAGTACAAAAAAATAGATCCAATTACACAAATTTTGGATGTGATCATTGAAAATAAATACGCAACCGACGAAGAAATTGCTGCTATTGATAAGCAAGTAAAGGACTTAGTCAATGAATGTGAAAAGTTTGCGGAAGAATCTCCATATCCTGAAACACAACAAATGTATGACATGGTGTATGAGCAAGAAAATTATCCTTTTATAAGTTAAGATATGGCTACAGTTATAAATATGCCCAGATTGAGTGACACCATGGAAGAAGGTGTTGTTGCAAAATGGTTAAAAAAAGTGGGAGACAAAGTAGAAGAAGGGGAAATTTTAGCAGAAATTGAAACTGACAAAGCTACGATGGAATTTGAATCATTTCACGAAGGAACGTTGTTACATATTGGCATTCAAGAAGGTGAAACTTCGCCTGTTGATCAATTATTAGCAATAATAGGTGAAAAGGGTGAAGATATTTCTGCTTTGTTAAGTGGAAAAACGGAAGCTCCTAAAAAGGAAGTTGTTGAAGCTCTAGAAATCGAACTAATTCCAGAAGTTACTGAAAAAACACCAACTAAAACAGCTGCAATTCCTGAGGGAGTTCAAGTGATTACCATGCCACGTTTGAGTGATACCATGACTGATGGAACTGTGGCTTCATGGCTTAAAAAAGTAGGAGATAACGTTGAAGAAGGTGATATTTTAGCTGAAATTGAGACTGATAAAGCCACCATGGAGTTTGAGTCTTTTTATGAAGGAACTTTATTGCATATTGGTGTTCAAGAAGGTGAGACTACGCCTGTTGATAGTTTATTAGCCATTATTGGTCCGAAAGGTACTGATGTTTCAGGAATTATTGCGGGTGATTTTTCGGCTAGCAAAGAAACTATCACAGAAAAAGCTCCTGACAAATCAGTGGAAAAACCTGCTGACATTACCAATGCAGCTCCTGTAACTATTCCCTTAACTGCTTCAAACGGACGCATTTTTGCATCGCCCTTGGCAAAGAAAATCGCTTCTGATAAAGGCATCAATCTATCAGAGGTTAATGGATCTGGAGAAAATGGGAGAATCATCAAAAAAGATATTGAAAACTTTACGCCTGCTGCCAAAGTAGTAGAGGCTCCAAAAACTGAAAGCCCAAAACCTGCTATCAATTTTGTTGCTTCTGGTGAAGAAAATTCAGAAGAAGTTAAAAACTCTCAAATGCGGAAAGCAATTGCAAAATCATTAGGAAACTCTAAGTTCTCTGCACCTGATTTCAGTTTAAATATTGAGGTTGATATGGACAATGCCATCGCTTCTCGTTTAGTAATCAATGCAATTCCAGATACCAAAGTATCTTTTAATGATATGGTTGTAAAAGCGTGTGCAATGGCTTTACAAAAACATCCTCAAGTAAATACTTCTTGGACAGACAATAATACTATTTATCACACACACATTCACGTAGGTGTTGCTGTGGCTGTTGAAGATGGTTTATTAGTTCCAGTTATTAAACACACTGATATGTTGAGTTTAACTCAAATTGGAGCAGCTGTTAGAGATTTAGCTGGAAAAGCTAGAAACAAAAAAATAGCGCCTGCAGAAATGCAAGGAAGCACGTTTACGGTTTCTAACCTAGGAATGTTTGGAATTGACAATTTTACTTCAATTATCAATCAGCCAAATTCAGCTATTTTATCTGTAGGTGCCATTGTTGAAAAACCAGTGGTTAAAAATGGACAAATTGTGGTTGGAAACACCATGAAATTGACATTAACTTGCGACCACAGAACCGTTGATGGTGCTGTGGGTGCTCAGTTTTTACAGACTTTAAAAACATTTATTGAGAATCCTGTGACCATGTTGGCATAGTTTTTCAAAATATTTACTAAAAGAAAGCTCGATTTGAAATTCAAATCGAGCTTTTTAGGCTTTATATAATTATGACCCTAATGGATGTAATTGAATCTTAAAAATTAATTCGCCACGAATTCAATATTTTTTTTATCTCTATGAATCCAATGATTTTAAATTTTCATCAAAGATGAAAACAATTATTATGAAGAATTACTTATAATTCATCAATTCGTGCAAAAAAAATCAATTCTAGTATCTTTAGAATAATTAATTACAACCGGTGATTAGTGTACTTTTTCCATTGTTGATTTCGTTGAAATTTTCATTTCATTACCTTGAACTGAAATGGTCATAGCGATTTCTGATTTTCTAGAAACCCCTGTTTTACTGTCAATCTCAGCCATTCCGCTAGTAGTGCCCTCACCTACACCACTTACAGCACCTGAAATAGTCAAAAACACGGTATCATTTTCAATTTTTGAAACCATATAATTTGTAATCATTTTCATTCCCTGATCTTCAACTTCATTTGACCATGTTGAACCAACAGAGATTTTTTCTTTAGGGAAAATAATACTCCCTGATTTATTAAACTGATCCATTCCTTGGAAAGCTGGTTCCACTTTTGTAGAAAACAACTCTCCTAGTTTATTGATTTTAGTATAAATAACCGCCTTCAACATTGGATCAAGTTGTTGTTTCATCATTTTACCCATTGGCTCTAAATCTTCTTCTTTAGCAGATGAATCATAACTCATAGTCATTCCACCTTGAAGCATGTCCATAGTCATATTTGAAATTTTTGACTCGACTGAAATGGTGTCAGCATTCACATTAGCAATAAGCATGTCCGAAGTCATTTTAATATTCATTCCTCCTTGTGCACCCATGTTATTTATAGTTTCAACAATAACAACATACTTGTCGCCAGGAGAATAATTAGCTCTTAGTAAAACAGATTTTTGTGCAAACACACATACTGAAGCTAACACAAAAAATAAGTTAATAATTCTTTTCATAGTTTTCTAAATTTAGTTTTATCAAATATAAATTTAATAAAGTAAATTCATTCCCTCATTTATAAAAATAATTGAAAAAATGTTCTAAAAATTACAATCAGTCTCTTTTTTGTTCAAAAATCCAATCATACATGGTCTGTTGATGGAAAAGACGTTCAACACTTCCATGACTGCCTCCTTCTATGATTGTAAAAGTAACTTTTGCATTTTTATCATATTTTTGAATAGCATCTACTATTATTTTAGATTCAGAAATTGGCACAATAAAATCTTTATCTCCATGTTGAATCCAAAGTGGAATTGTACTTAATGTACACGCATCTTTTACGTTTCCACCACCACAAATAGCAACAGCTGCTGTAATTTTATTAGCGTATTTCCCTGCAAAATGAAGCGTTCCATAACCTCCCAAACTCATTCCACAGACATAAATTCGAGTAGCATCTGTATTATAGTTTTTTTGAACATATTCTAAAATTTCCAAAACTTTGTCTGGATTCCAACTTCCTTTTTTCAATTGAGGAGCCACTACAATAGCCGGGATTTTTCGTCCTTTTTCCATGGCATTGAGTACACCATATCTTTTTACTCGATTCAAATCAGTCCCTGAAAGACTTTTTCCATGTAAAAATATCAAAATGGGTTGTTTCTCCATTTTTTCAGCTTCTGGAACATGAATCCAAAAAGGATACGTTGTTTTTTCAGTAATCGTTTTCAATTGCGAAAAACCAACAAAAAAAATAAACAAAAATAAAATTGTACTGATGTGGTTTAATTTCATTTGTTGGAAATAGATTTTAAAAAATTGGTTGTGAAAGTACGAAAAAGAGTGTTGAACTGGCGATTGTAACACAAAAATTAAATGGTTATTTTATGTTGGTTTTTTTTTAGATGAAATATGTTAACATCGCTGAGAACTGATATAAATTTTACATATGTCTTAGTTTTAATCAATGTGACATAATTGATGAATAAAAGAAAGAGATGGCTAAAGTAAAACTTAATAATATGGATTTGCAATTCGTACCCACAAACAACATATATAGTTTGATACGCTTCTTTATTTTTTCTTATAAACTCAATAACATTGTTACTTTTTTAAATTTTTAAAAAACAATACCAATTTAGATTATGAGTTGAGAGGTTAAGTACTTGATTAGGTAATTGTAATGCCACGGATTACAAATACACGATATCATATAATCGATATTGAATGTTCTAAAAAAATGAGATTTATGTGAATTATTTTACTGCTTGTTGAAGTATTTAAAATTCCTGTCAATGTATCCGTAACTCCTTCTGATACAAACGAAAATGTATTAATAAATACTTAATCCATATAAATGCATTTTGAAATTCTATTAATACATGAGAAAATTTAAATTATGAATGCAAAACATAAAAGTTTGAATCATAAATTTTAAATATAGAACCTAAGACTTAAAAATCCTGATTCACATCCCAAGATTCCAAAATATCTTTTAACGTACTGATAAACATGCCACCAAGTGCACCATTTACCACTCTGTGATCATAGGAATGTGATACAAACATTTTCTGTCTGATTCCAATAAAATCACCCTCAGGAGTTTCAATCACAGCAGGTACTTTTCTGATAGCACCCAAAGCTAAGATTGCCACTTGTGGTTGATTGATAATGGGTGTACCCATCACTGAACCAAAACTACCAACATTGGTAACAGTATACGTTCCATTCTGAATTTCATCTGGTTTTAGCTGATTGATTCTAGCTCTATTTGCCAAATCATTCACAGATTTAGTCATACCCACTAAATTCAATTGATCCGCATTTTTAATAACTGGAACAATCAAATTTCCATCAGGCAATGCAGCTGCCATTCCCAAATTGATATTTTTTCGTTTGATGATTTTATCACCATCAACCGTAATATTTATCATTGGGTATTTTTTTATGGTTGCAGCAACAGCATGCATCAAAATGGGTGTAAAAGTCAATTTCTCTCCTTCTCTTTTAAAGAAAGCATCTTTAACTTTATCCCTCCATTTTACAATATTGGTCACATCAATTTCAATGAATGATTGCACATGAGCCGAAGTTTGCACAGAATCTACCATGTGTTTGGCAATCAATTTGCCCATTCTAGAGATTTCGATAATTTCATCACCACCATTTACAGAAACTGGTACTTTTGATTGCTCTTTTGGAGTATTTTCTAGAACTATTTTTGGAGTTTCAACTTCTTTAATTGTAGTTTTTGGGGTTGACTTTCTATTGGATACAAACTGTAAAATATCTTCTTTGGTAACTCTGCCTTCTTTTCCAGAACCTTCAATATTCTCCAATTCTTCCATTGAAATACCTTCTGTTTGAGCGATATTTCTCACCAAAGGGGAATAGAATTTTCCAGAATCGGAAGTTTTTAAAATAGGAGTTCCGACAACCTCTAAAGCATTATCGATGATTTGTTGAACTTCTTGAACCTCTTTTGATTCTTCCGCAATAGTTTTAGAGACAACAGTAGGAGTTACATCACCACTTGTTTCAATAATAGCAATGGTTTCACCAACTTGAACAATAGCATCTTTTTCAAATAAAATTTCGACTAAAGTTCCTTCTACTTCACTTGGCACTTCAGAATCTACTTTGTCTGTCGCAATTTCCACAACAGCCTCGTCCAATTCAATAGTATCTCCAACTTCTTTTAACCAAGATGTAATGGTTGCCTCAGCAACACTTTCACCCATTTTTGGTAACTTAACTTCAAACCTTGCCATGTAATTCTGATTTTTCTGGTTGCAAAAATACAAAAAAAGGGATGATATTTTTTGAAAACAAAATTGAAAATTGAAAGTATTTTTGAAATAATATTATTGTATTAATAATTTATTACACTTTTACCTATTATAATTTATGAAATATACAACTAGAATTGCTTTTTTATAAATATATTGAAAATTAAACCCAACTCTTTGGATTTTTTAAAACACTGATAAGTTTTGCTTCATCTGAGTTTTCTTCTGGATAAACATCGTATTTCCATTGTACTTTTGGAGGTAAACTCATTAAAATACTTTCAATGCGTCCGTTTGTTTTTAGTCCGAAAAGTGTGCCTTTGTCATGAACCAAATTGAATTCAACATAACGTCCTCTCCTAATTTCTTGCCAGTCTTTTTGAGCTGCTGTGTATGAAATTCCTTTTCTTTTTTCAACAATAGGCACATAACTATTTAAAAAACTATTCCCAATTTCAGTAACAAAATCATAGCGATTTTCTAATGAAAAATCTTCGGTTTCTTTTAAATAATCAAAAAACAATCCGCCAATTCCTCGCGCTTCATTTCTGTGGGCATTCCAAAAATAATCATCACAGTTTTTTTTAAACTTCGGATAAAAATCTGGATGATGTCTGTCGCAGGCAGTTTTGCAAGTTTGATGAAAATGAACAGCATCTTCGTCAAATAAATAATAAGGCGTTAAATCTTGACCACCACCAAACCACTGAGTAACGATTTCTCCTGATGCATTATACATTTCAAAATACCGCCAATTTGCATGAACAGTGGGTACAAAAGGGTTTATTGGATGCAACACCAAACTAAGTCCACAAGCGAAAAAATTACCTTCTTCTACTCCAAATTGTTTTCTTAAAACTTCTGGCAATTCTCCGTGAACAGATGAAATATTTACACCACCTTTTTCGAAAATTGCCCCATTTTCTATGACTCTGGTTTTGCCACCTCCACCTTCTTCACGAACCCAGATATCTTCTTTGAAAGATGCTAAACCATCTACTTTCTCTAGTGTTGAGGTGATGGTATTTTGTAGATTTTCTATGTACTTGTAAAACTTATTTTTCATACACAATTTCGTGTTTATCGTGCAATAAACTTAGTGTTTTTGTTGTAGCTGCAGTTACTGATAATGGTAAAACAATTATAATTCCGATGAAAGGAATCAATAAACATAGCATAAAAACAATGCCATTTCCAATGGCAAAACCTCTTCTTTTTTGAATAAAATCGACACTTTCTTTATAGGGTAAATGACGCTCTAACGTATAATCCATATTCCCAAAACCCGCATAATATGCCTGCAATAAAAACAATAACAGCGTTGAAAAAAGATTTACGATTGGAATCAATTTCAAAATTAAAAGTGGCAAACTGAACAACAATTCTTTGGATAAATTTCTAATATTAATTCTAATTCCTCTAATTAATTGCTCAAAAAAAGTAGAATTTCGATGCAAATGTTTTAAATCACCATACAAATGTTGTTCAATTTTTTCGGAAACAACACTCATAAATGGCGCAGAAAATGCCATGATAATATGTTTGTAAACAATCAAACCAAGAATGATGATGATTACTGCTCCAAAAAAATGACTCAATCCAGTAAAGGTTTCTTTGCCCCAGTCCCAAATCCAAGATTTTGAGATAAAAGCACCAATATTGTCAGACAAAACATAGGCTTCTACTCCAATAAAAACCGCCGTTAAAATGCTGATCAAAACAGGAATGATAAAATATTTCCAAAGTTTTAGTTTAGAGATCAGCGCAAAAGCGCCTCCATATTCTTTAATTCCTAAAACAACATTTTTAATCATTGTACTACACTTGCGTTAGCGATTGAGCAATTGTTGGAGCTCCTTGAAAAGAGCGACTGCGAAAGCGCGACCTTTAGGGAACGCCCAAATACTATGAACGATATTCTTTTACAGCGTCTACAAATGCTTTGGCATTTTCTAAGGGAATATTTGGTAAAATTCCGTGTCCTAAATTTACGATATATTTATCTTTTCCGAATTCATTGATCATTTGATGCACCATTTTTTTGATTTCTGATGGCGGAGACAACAATCTTGCAGGATCAAAATTCCCTTGCAAGGTGATATTTCCTCCTGATAAATATCGGGCATTTCTAGCAGAGCACGTCCAATCTACACCTAAAGCGGAAGCTCCAGATCTTGCCATCGTATGCAAAGCAAACCAACAACCTTTTCCGAAAGCAATTACTGGAACGCTATCTTTTAAGGCATCAATAATTTGTTGGATGTATTGCCAAGAAAAAGTTTCATAGTCTGTTGGCGATAACATGCCTCCCCAAGAATCAAAAATTTGGACGGCATCAACACCAGCTGTAACTTTCGCTTTTAAATACGCAATAGTGGTATCTGTAATTTTTTGTAATAATGCGTGCGCCACAACAGGATTTGTAAAACACAATTCTTTGGCTTTATCAAAGGTTTTTGAACCTTGACCTTGCACACAATAGCATAAAATAGTCCAAGGTGAGCCTGCAAAACCAATTAGCGGAATTTCATCATTCAGTTTTTCTTTGGTCATTTTTATGGCTTCCAAAACGTAACCCAATTCTTGATGAACATCCGGAGTAATAACGCTGTCTAAATCTTTTTGATTTCGAATTGGATTGGGCAAATAAGGACCGAAATTAGATTTCATTTGCACTTCAATATTCATGGCTTGTGGCACCACCAAAATATCTGAAAATAAAATGGCAGCATCCATACCAAATCTACGAATGGGTTGCACTGTAATTTCTGAGGCTAATTCCGGAGTTTGGCAGCGTGTAAAGAAATCATATTCTTCTTTAATCGCCATAAATTCAGGCAAATAACGTCCTGCTTGACGCATCATCCAAACTGGAGGTCTTTGAACAGTTTCGCCTTTTAAGGCTCTAAGAAATAAATCGTTTTTTATATGATTGCTATTAGCCATTAGTTGTTAGCTTTTAGTTTAGTAATACGTTTATTAATCATTTCTGATTTAAATTTAATTTTCCATTTGAGAAACAGCTAGTAAAGCTTTATCAGCAGCATTCGCGAATATTTTTATGTCTTTTTCTGAAATTGCTGAAGATAAAAACCATGCTTCAAATTGAGAGGGAGGTAAAAACACCCCGTTTTTTATCATTTCCCAAAAGAAAACTGCAAACTTTTTGGTATCTGAAGTTTGCGCTTCTTTAAAATTGGTGACCTGAGATTTTGTAAAGAAAGGATTCATCATAGAACCAAATCTATTTACTACCAAATCAACTTGATATTTTTTAGCAGTTTCTGATAAGATTACTTCTAAAATTGCCCCAATTTCTTCGAACTTTTTGTATGGATTTTGTCTTTTCAATTCGGTTAACGTTGAAATTCCTCCTGCCATTGCAATTGGATTTCCGCTCAATGTTCCAGCTTGATACATGCCACCTAAAGGCGCTACTTTTTCCATGATTTCATTTCTTGCTCCATAAGCTCCAACTGGAAATCCACCTCCAATTACTTTTCCTAAACAAGTAATATCTGCTGTAACTCCCAATAATTCTTGTGCGCCTCCAAATTTTGAACGAAATCCTGTCATCACCTCATCAGCAATTAACAAAGCTCCTTTGCTTTCTAAAAAATCTTTCAGTTCTATTAAAAAATTATTTTGCGGAATAGCAACACCCATATTTCCACAAATGGGCTCAATAATTACTCCTGCAATATCATCATGTTTTTCAAAGTGTTTTTTTACACTCTCTAGATTGTTATATTCAGAAATTAAGGTGTTTTTTACAGCTCCTTCTGGAACTCCTAAACTTCCAGGTAAACTTAACGTCGCTAAACCAGAACCCGCTGCAACCAATAAGGCATCTTGATGCCCGTGATAACATCCTGAAAATTTAATAATTTTATCTTTTCCTGTGAACGCCCTTGCCAAACGAATACCACTCAAAACAGCTTCAGTGCCTGAATTCACAAAGCGAACTTTGTCCATCCCAGAAAAAGCATCACACACAATTTTTGCTAAAATAATTTCGTTTTCTGTTGACGCTCCAAAAGAATACCCATTCTTTAGTGCTTTGTGAACTGCTTTTTGCACTTTTTTATGACGATGACCCAAAACCATTGGCCCATAAGACAATACCAAATCCACATATTTGTTGCCATCAACATCAATGATTTTGGAACCTTTTGCTTTTTTGATAAACAACGGATTTCCACCTACAGAAGCAAATGCTCTTACAGGAGAATTTACAGCTCCGACAAGGTTTACCAGACCTAATTCGTAAAGTTTTTGTGATTTTGAGAATTTCATTTTTTTTTCTTTTGGGTTTTAGCTTTTTGACATTTGCAAATGGCAAAAAGCTAAAAACCGAATATTATTTATTTAAAACCTTTGCCGCTTCTTTCGCAAAATAGGTAATGATAATGTCTGCTCCTGCTCTTTTCATGGATAGCAAACTTTCCATCATAACTTTTTCTCCATCAATCCAACCTTTTTCAGCAGCAGCTTTGATCATGGCGTATTCTCCACTTACATTATAACAAGCAATGGGTCTGTCAAAATTATTTTTCAAATCGCGGATAATATCTAAATAAGATAAGGCTGGTTTTACCATCAAAATATCTGCACCTTCTTCATCATCAAAAGTGGCTTTTCGCAAACCTTCTTCTCTGTTTGAAGGATCCATTTGATAGGTTTTTCGGTCACCAAAAGTAGGCGCAGAATCTGCTGCATCTCTAAAAGGCCCGTAAAAAGCAGAAGCATATTTTACAGAATATGCCATAATTGGCAAATTAGCAAAACCTGAATTATCTAAGGATTGACGGATCATATCTATAGTTCCATCCATCATTCCTGAGGGAGCTACCATATCAACACCTGCTTTTGCATGCGAAATAACTTGTTTAGCAATATTTACCAAAGTTGCATCATTATCAACATCATTTTCGTAAATAATTCCGCAATGACCGTGCGAAGTATATTCGCAAAAACAAACATCTGTAATTACATATAAATCAGGATAATTTTGCTTGATAAAACGAATCGCTTTTTGTATTATTCCGTTTTCATTCCAAGTTTCTGTCCCTTCATCGTCTTTGGCTGAAGGAATTCCGAATAACAAAACAGCAGGAATTTTTAAGGCAACAACTTCATCCAATTCTTTAGCAATTTTATCCAATGAAAAACGCATGATTCCTGGCATTGAAGCAATTTCCGTTTCAATATTTGTTCCTTCTTCAATAAAAAGTGGATATACGAAATCGTTTACAGAAAGTGTTGTTTCTCTAACCAATCTTCTGATAGCCTCTGACCTTCTTAATCTTCTAGTTCTAAACACTTTAATTAGTTTAAAAGTTTATATCTTGCTAAAATTATAAAATTTAAGATGTGATAAAATGGTTTTTAACCAATGTTAGCAAACTTTCAACATCTGGTGAGTTGGCTACTTGCACATTTTTAAAATATTTTTTTGCAATATCTGCAGTAGATTCCCCAATGCAAAAAGCGACTTTATCTGTATCATTTTTTTTCAAATAACTTTCAATTCCTGAGGGACTATAGAACAACACTCCTGAGACATCATCTGCTATTTTCAAAGGGCTTAACATCGTTTTATACGCCTCAATTTCGTTCAATTGAATGTTTTTTTGATGCAAATAAGCAGGCAAAATTTCCATTCTGATATCACTACAAAAATAAGTTACTTCTTTGTTTTTTAGATTTTTAGCTAAATACTCAGCCAATTGCTTTGCATTTTTTGCCACGAATGATACTTCTCCAATGGAGGTTTCTATCAATTTTTTAGTTCTTCTACCAACACAAAAAATATTTTTGAATTTGATTTCGTTTTGGGTAAATGAATTTAAAATAGAATCTACACCATTTTGACTTGTAATAACGACATTTTCAATTTCCTCTTTCATCACTTTTGGTGCAATTCTATTGAAACGAATTTTAATAAAATCGCTATCGTGAATTTCAATAGTTCTTGGCAACAATTTCTTTTGAGCTTCAGATAATTTTTTTGTTGAATAAACAGCATGTTTAATCACAGAACCATTTTCATCTTCCAACATCAATTCCTTACCTCCTTTATTGATGATAAAATCCGCACAATCTTTTGCTAAATATCTATGACGTCCTAAAGGAGCCGTTTTTGCTACTGTAATTTTTTTAGAGCCGTCTTTTTTCAATAAAATTCCTTTGAAATTTATTTCTTGTGTTTTTTGCTCTACATAGGCCAAAGCGCCAATTGGAGCAGTACAACCACCCTCTAAAAGATTTAAAAATTCACGCTCAATTCCAACACAAACTTGAGTTTCATAATCATTTAATTTTTGAGTGGCTTCTATAATTTCGGCATCATTGTCACGACAAGAAACCATAATTACACCTTGAGCTGGAGCTGGAATCATCCAACCAAGATTGATAGCATCTGCAGGTCTTATACCTAAACGCTCCAAACCTGCTGCTGCAAAAACAGCTCCATCCCATTCATTATTTGCTAATTTTTCTAAACGGGAATTGACATTTCCACGCAAATCCACCACTTTATGAGTTGGATATCGATTGAGCCATTGCGCTTTTCTTCGAAGACTTCCAGTAGCAATCATTGCATTTGGCTGACCGAAAAATTCTTCAGTTCCTTTTAAAACTAGTATATCATTGTAATTTGCTCTTTTCAAAACAGCTGCTTGCGCAATTCCTTGAGGCAACACAGTTGGCACATCTTTCATGGAATGAACAGCAATATCAATTCGTTTTTCTAATAAAGCAATATCTAAGTTTTTGGTAAAAATCCCTGTAATTCCTAATTCGTATAAAGGTTTGTCCAATACAATATCTCCTGTAGATTTGATAGGAACAATTTCAGTTTCGTAGCCTAAAGCCTCTAATTCTTTGCGTACTTTATTTGCTTGCCAAAAAGCCAATTGGCTGTCACGGGTACCTATTTTGATGATTTTTTGCATTAAATTGCTGCTTAGGATTGAAATACCTTATGAATTACTTCCAAGCTTTGTGAAATAGAAATCTCTTCATCTTTCAAGTGTTTCACAAACTGAGTTGTAATTTTTTGAATGATTCTTGAAGAAATAATTTCTGCTTGATGTTCGTCAAAATTAGGTATTTTTTTTCTCTGAAAGTTAATTTCGTCGTTTTTAATAGTTTCTAAAGAGTTTTTCAATGCGGTAATTGCTGGAGAAAATTTTCGTTGCTGTTGCCAATCATTGAATTCTTTTTTGTGCGATTCAATTATTGCCTCTGCAAACGGAATTTCTTGCTGACGAATTGCCAAAGTTTCATCCGTAATTTTTGAAAGTTCATCCACATTTACCAATTTTACTCCTTGGTAATGTTCTAAATCTAAAGCTACGTTCTCTGGCATTGACAAATCTAAAATCAATATTTTTTTGTTCTCAGAAATATGGTTTTTAGTAATTGTTGGTTTTTCTGCACCGGTTGAAACGATTAAAACATCGGCTTTATCAATTTCTTGAGAAAGATTTTCAATAGTCGCTTTTCTGATATGCTTGAGTTCTTTTACAAACTCAGCCGCCTTTTCCTCAGTTCTGTTTATCAAACAAACTGATTTGTTATTGGTATATTGAGCAAGGTTTTTGCAAGTGTGTTTTCCCATTTTTCCCAAGCCAAAAACCAAGATATTTTTAGTTTCATAATCTGCCATATTATTGATAATATATTGAACAGCAGCATAAGAAACCGAAGTTGTTCCAGAACTAATTTTTGTCAAATTTTTAACGTGTTTACTTGCTTGTAATACGTTGTTCATCAATCGTTCAAGATATGTATTCGTGGTTTTCAAACTTTTAGCTTGTTTGAAGGCTTGTTTTAATTGACCAACAATTTCGTAATCGCCTAAAATTTGACTTTCTAAACCAGTACCAACCCTAAAAAGTTGGGAAATTGCTTCGTCATTTTTATAAATGTTGGAAAATTTTGCAAATTCTTCAATTGTACCTTCTGTAAATTCACAAAACAATTCAATCAACTGACAAGGGCGCTCAGCAAAACCAGTAATTTCGGTTCTATTACATGTAGAAAGCACAAAAACACCATCAAAACCTCTTTCTTTCGCGGTGTTCAATAGAGCAATCTGATTTTCTTTTGATAATGAAAATTTACCACGAATACTGGTATCCGCTTTTTTGTAGCTAACACCAATATTATAAAATTGGATTTGTTTTTTCTCCTGCATATTTTCTTAAAAACGCACAAAAGTAAAAACTTCAATTAGAAAAAAGTATCGCTAAAAGTACTATTAATAACGTTCGCTGTTTTTTAATAAATTTTTACAATTTAAAACTTCTTAAATATGTATTTTTGCAGAGAAATATGGATTTTTAACTTGTTTTAAATAGAATGATTCTAAATAAAAGAAAACCAATAGATAAATTTTGATATGTTTAAAAATGTCGGTGAAAGTACCATAAAAGAAATCAACTTAGAAAATGGATTTTACGTACTTCATTTTCAAAATGAAAGTGCTGAAAAACAAACTTTTGAAAGAACCATAAACAGCACTTTTATTCAATTACACTTTTGTTTGAGAGGAAATTCAAAGTTTCTTTTTAATAACGGTTCATATTCATTTGATGTGTTGGACAATCGCTCCATTTTACTTTACAATCCCCAAAGGACGTTGCCAATAAATTTGGAAATTCAGCCAAAAACAACATTGATTTCGATTTTAATTTCGATTGAAAAATTTCATTCTCTTTTTTCAAAAGAATCAGGATATATTTCTTTTTTGAGTGGTGAAAATAGTCATAAAAAATATTATGATGATAATGAAATAAAGCCAATTGTTGCTATTGTATTGCAGCAAATTATCAATGCAAGTGTAAATAGTTCTGTTAGGGAATTGTATGTAAAAGGCAAAGTTTATGAGTTATTAAGTTTACATTTTCAAAAGGATGAGGCTGCTTTGGGCGAATATTGTCCGTTTTTAGTGGATGAACAAAATGTTTTAAAAATCAGAAAAGCCAAAGAAATCATTATTTCCAGAATGGCAGAACCTCCAAGTTTGCAAGAATTAGCAAACGAAATTGGCTTGAATCTTAAAAAATTAAAAGAAGGTTTTAAGCAAATTTATGGTGACACAGTATATAGTTTTTTGTTTGATTACAAAATGGAACATGCCCGAAAATTATTGGAAAGTAATCAATACAATGTCAACGAAGTTGGTTTGCAAGTTGGCTACAGTACAGCAAGTCATTTTATTGCTGCTTTCAGAAAAAAGTTTGGAACGACTCCAAAAAAATATGTGATGAGTTTTCAGAGTTAGACTTTGGATTGTAGACTTTAGACTTTAGATAAAACTTTTGACTTTTAACTTTTAACTTAATTATTTTGGAACAACTCACCCATAAAGACATCAAAAACAAGCAACAAAAATTTCCCATACACATTTTGTGTGACGCTATCAGAACTCCAGAAAATATTGGAATGTGCTTTCGAGTTGCAGAAAGTTTTGGTGTAGAAAAAATTTATTTGCGAGAAAGCTCCCCTTTTGATGAAAACAGAAAAGTAGTAAAAACTGCCAGAAATACTTTACATCAAATTAAGTGCGAATTTTATGGCGATTTTGATGAAAAATTATGTATTTTAAAAGAGCTTGGTTACACGATTATAGGTATAGAAATAACTGATAAAAGTATCGAAATTCAAGATTTTAATTTCAAAAAATTAGAGAAAATCGTACTAATTTTGGGCAGTGAAAGAAATGGAATTTCGAATACAAATCTGATAGATTTTACGATTTCGATTCCAATGTACGGCAGAAATTCGAGCATGAATGTGATTCACAGTTTGGCGATTGCATTGTATGAGATTACAAACCAATTAAAAGACCATCTCAAACTTCTCAAAGAAAAGGAGTAGATTGATAAAAATTAAACATATTAAATTTAAGTTTTTATGTAAAATCCTCAAACTTGCAACATTTAAACTTTTAAACTTTTAAACCCCTGAAATGAAAGGAATATTATTAAATAATTTAGGCTCACCAGACTCTACAGAAATCAAAGATGTTAAAACATATCTTGATGAATTCTTAATGGACGAGCGCGTTATCGATATCGATTATTGGAAACGTTTTATTCTAATCAAGGGAATTATTTTAAATTTCCGTCCAAAAAAATCAGCAAAAGCGTACAGAAAAATTTGGTGGGATGAAGGTTCTCCTTTGGTGGTAATTTCTGAGAGATTTACTGAAAAAATCAAACAAAAAATCAATATTCCTATTGAACTAGCCATGCGTTATGGAAGTATGAGCATGGAAAAAGGCATCAAAAATTTGGTTGATAAAGGCGTAACAGAAATACTTTTAGTGCCTTTATATCCACATTATGCCATGTCCTCGTATGAAACTGTAGTGGTAAAAGCAGAGGAAATTATTGCTAAAAATTATCCGAATGTAATTTTGGATGTACTGCCCCCATTTTATAACAAACCTGATTATATCAAAGCAATGAGCGATAACATTGCCAATCATTTGAGGGGTTTTGACTTCGATCACGTGCTATTTTCGTACCATGGAATTCCTGAGCGTCATATCAAAAAATCAGATCCAACCAAAAGTCATTGCAAATTAGATGGTTCTTGTTGTGAACGAAATTCAGTGGCTCATCACACTTGTTACAGACATCAATGTTTTGAAACTACAAAAGCCATTGCCAAAGAACTTGGTTTGGATGAGAGCAATCACAGCAACTCTTTTCAATCAAGATTATTAAAAGATCCTTGGCTAAAGCCTTACACAGATTTCGAATTGGAAAAATTTCCTGAACTTGGTAAAAAGAAATTAGCGGTTGTAACACCTGCCTTTGTGTCTGATTGTTTAGAAACGTTGGAAGAAATTGCCATGGAAGGAAAAGAGGAATTTTTAGAAGCTGGAGGAACTGATTACAAACACATCCCTTGTATGAACGACAATGATGATTGGGTTGATGTGATGGTTTCATGGCTGAATGATTGGAATAACAAGTAGATTTTAGTTTTGAGTTTTAAACTTTAAAACTTTGCATCTCTGTAACTTTGCCTCTTTGAAACTTTTAAACTAATTTTACCATATGGATTTCTTATACATAAAAGCTCTGCACGTAATTTTTGTTGTCACTTGGTTTTCAGGCTTGTTTTATATTGTACGCTTGTTTATTTATCAAGTAGAAGCTGAAGAAAAAACAGAACCAGCAAAACATATTTTACAAAATCAATATAAATTGATGAGCAAACGATTGTGGTATATTATCACTTGGCCTTCAGCAATTTTGGCAAGTATTTTTGCTATTTGGATGTTATTCGAAAATCCATATTATCTCTCAGAACCTTGGATGTTGGTGAAACTTAGTTTTGTTTTTGCTTTGTATTTATATCATTATTCTTGTCAAAAAATTTACACCCAACTGCAAAAAGACATCATAAAATATTCAGCTTTTAAACTCCGAATTTGGAATGAGTTTGCTACGATTATTTTATTTGCAGTTGTATTTTTAGTAACTCTAAAAAGTGCTATCAACTGGATTTGGGGAGTTGCAGGAATCTTCGTTTTTGGAATTGTTTTGATGTTAAGCATCAAATTGTATAAAAGAATTCGAGAAAAAAAATCTTGGGAAAAAGGGAAATAGTTGTTACTTGTAAGTGAATCCTTAAAAAAACTAAAACTTAACATTCAATACTCAAAACTACCCTCTAATACTTTGCTCAAAAGGAATTCTGTGAACAATACTTCTTCCTAGGGTAATTTCATCGGCAAATTCTAGTTCATCACCAACAGAAATTCCTCTAGCAATCGTTGAAGTGGTGATGTTGAATTTTTCGATTTGTTTGTAGATATAAAAATTGGTGGTATCACCTTCCATGGTTGAACTTAGTGCAAAAATTAGTTCTTTTATTTCTCCATTGGAAACCTTTTTCACCAAAGAATCAATTTTTAAATTTTGAGGACCTATTCCTTCAACTGGCGAAATTTTCCCTCCTAAAACATGATACAATCCATTGAATTGAGAAGTACTTTCAATAGCCATCACATCTCTAATATCCTCTACAATACAAACAATATCTGGATTTCTTTTAGAATTATTGCAAATCGCACACAAAATAGTATCGGAAATATTATGACATTTTTCGCAGCTTTTTACATCATTTCTTAAATGCAATAATGCTTCTGACAAATATGCTGTATTTTCTTTAGGTTGTTTCAATAAATGCAACACCAAACGCAATGCAGTTCGCTTGCCAATTCCTGGCAGCCGTGACATTTCATTAACTGCGTTTTCTAATAATTTTGACGAAAAATCCATAGCTGCAAATTTAAGTGAATAAAGAGAAAAAAATCAAGAAAAAAGACTTTAGAATCTATTTTCTTTTCTCTCATTTCTATTCCTTAAAAATCATATATTCGTAATTCTTAATTTCTAGTTTTAAATGAATCCAATACACATCATTCTTTTAATTTTTGCATATTTTTCAGTGTTGATTTTGATTTCCTTTTTTACAGGAAAATCAGCAAATAATACCACTTTTTTTAAAGCAAATAATACTTCTCCTTGGTATTTAGTAGCATTTGGAATGATTGGAGCATCACTTTCTGGAGTCACTTTTATCTCGGTTCCAGGTTGGATTGAAGCGCAAAGCATGAGTTATATGCAAATGGTTTTGGGATATATTGTGGGTTATGCAGTTATTGGATTGGTATTATTACCTTTATATTACAGGCTAAATTTAACCTCCATTTACACCTATTTACAAGGTCGTTTTGGAGAGTATTCTTATAAAACTGGCGCATGTTTTTTTCTGCTTTCTAGAACAATTGGCGCTTCATTTCGATTGTTTTTAGTCGCAAATGTATTGCAAATTATTTTGTTTGATGCACTAGGAATTCCTTTTTGGATAACCGTTTGTATCACCATTTTATTGATTTGGATGTACACTTTTAAAGGAGGAATCAAAACGATTGTTTGGACTGATACATTGCAAACATTATTCATGCTTATTGCAGTAGGAATTTGTATCTATACAATTGCTGATGAATTAAATATCTCCAATATTTTTACCTATGTTTCTGAAAGTGAGTATTCTAAAATCTTCTTTTTTGAAGATATCAAAGCAGGTAACTTCTTCTGGAAACAGTTTTTAGCAGGTGCATTTGTTGCAATTGTAATGACAGGTTTGGATCAAGATATGATGCAAAAAAACTTGACTTGCCGAAACTTAAAAGATGCTCAAAAAAATATATTTTGGTTCACTATTGTACTGGTAATTGTTAATTTTTTCTTTTTGATGCTGGGAATTTTATTGACAGATTTTGCTCAAAAAAATGGCTTTGATGCACACAAAGACGCTTTGTTTCCAATCGTTGCAACCTCGGGAATTTTAGGATTAACGACAGCCGTTTTTTTTATTTTAGGATTGATTGCTGCTGCATATTCAAGTGCAGATTCTGCATTGACAGCATTGACAACTTCTTTCAGTATTGATATATTAGAAATCGATAAGAAAAAAAATGAGGCTGATCAAGAAAAAATTCGCAAACAAATTCATGTGTTATTTTCTTTGGTTTTAATAGGGACTATATTGATTTTTAAATATTTTATTGCAAATGAAAGTGTGATTGCTAAAATCTTCACTTTTGCGAACTATACATACGGTCCATTATTAGGATTGTATGCTTTTGGACTGTTTACTAAATATGCTATAAAAGACAAATTAGTACCTATAATTTGTGTAATTTCACCAATAGTAACTTATTTTACGAATACATTTTTCCTAGAAATCATGGATTTTGATTTTGGTTTTGCTTTGTTAATTTTAAATGGATTTTATACTTTTTTAGGATTGTATATCATAAAATCTTTACCCATAAATTTCCCAAAAAAAAGCGAATATTCTTAAAAACGTTTTTATTTTTACATTCTTATAAACAAACAAATGTCTAAAGACTTAAGTAATTATAGAAAATCTTACGAAAAACTGGAACTTTTAGAAGAAAATTGTCCAGAAAACCCAATGGAATTATTCCAAACTTGGTTTATCAACGCTGATAATTCTGAAACTGTTGAAGAAACAAATGCTATGATAATTGCTACTATTGGCGAGGATGGATTTCCGAAAAGCAGGGTTGTTTTATTGAAAAAATATACTTTGGAAGGATTTATTTTTTATACAAATTATAATTCCGAAAAAGGAAGAGCAATTCTAAATAACAACAATGTTTGCTTATCCTTTTTTTGGCCAGCACTTGAACAACAAATCATCATCAAAGGGAGTGCAGAAAAATTAGCCGAAAATTTATCAGATGGGTATTTTGATTCAAGACCAGATGGAAGTAAATTAGGAGCCTGGGCATCAAACCAAAGTTCAGTGGTTTCATCTAGAAAAGAATTAGATGAAAGTTTAACTACTTTTGAAAAAAAGTTCGAAAATTCCGAAATTCCAAGACCTCAACATTGGGGAGGATTTATTATCAAACCAATTTCAATAGAATTTTGGCAAGGAAGGCCTAATAGAATGCATGACAGAATAAGATATACTTTATCAGAAGATTTTTCTTGGAAAATAGAAAGATTAGCACCATAAATTTTATATTTACAGCTTCAACAATCAAACTTTAATGAAAACTTTATTTATTGTTAGACACGCAAAATCTTCTTGGGATTATAAAGGAATTGACGACATTGATCGTCCTTTGAAAAAAAGTGGCATCCAAGATGCACATTTAATGTCGAAATTTTTAACTAATGAAATAGAAAGACCAGGAATATTTATTTCAAGTAGCGCTAATAGAGCACTGCATACAGCACTAATTTTCTGTGAAAATTTCCAATATCCCATTTCTGGATTGGTAAAAAGCCGTCAGTTATATAGTTTTAGTGATGGTTATTTGGTAAAAACCGTAAAAGCTTTGGATGATGGATATAGCTCTGCAATTATATTCAGTCACGATCATGGAATCAATACTTTTGTAAATAAATTTGGTGATATTCCTATTGCACATGTTCCAACTTGTGGTGTTATTGGAATACAATTCCAAGATAAACACTGGAAAGATGTTAAAAAAGGTAAAACATTCATGACTGAATTTCCCAAAAATCATAGATAAGCATTGATAGAAATTAAAAAATACGGAGCAATCGATATTGGATCAAATGCCATCAGGTTATTGGTTTCCAACGTGATTGTTCAAGAAGGAAAAGAAACTCAATTTAAAAAATCAGCTTTAATTCGAGTTCCTATTCGTTTGGGAGCAGATGCTTTTGTTAGCGGAATTATTAGTGAAGATAATATTTCACGCATGATAGATGCAATGGAAGCTTTCAAACTATTGATGAAAGTCCATAAAGTAGAACGTTTCAAAGCTTGTGCTACATCGGCAATGAGAGAAGCATTTAATGGCGAGGAAGTAATTAAAAAAATATTCGAAAAAACAGGCGTTAAAATTTCAATCATTGGCGGAAAAGAGGAAGCTGCAATCATTGCTTCAACAGATTTAAAAGAACTTATCAAAGGAACAAACTCCTATTTGTATGTTGATGTTGGTGGTGGTAGTACAGAATTTACCATATTTTCTGAAGGAAAAATGGTTACTTCTAAATCTTTCAATATGGGAACTGTAAGATTGCTGAACAATTCTAAAGACGAAAACAAAGAAATTTTTGAAAATGTAGAACGTTGGATTAAAAGAAATACCAAAGATTTAAATCGTATTTCGCTTATTGGTTCTGGAGGAAACATCAATAAACTCTTTAAAATGTCTGGACGCATGGAAGGCAAACCGATTTCATTCGTTTATTTAAACGCCCAATATCAGTTTTTAAAACAAATGTCTTATCAAGATCGAATTTCTGAACTTAGTTTGAATCCTGATAGAGCTGACGTAATTATTCCTGCAACAAAAATTTATCTCTCTGCAATGAAGTGGAGTGGAGCTTCAAAAATTTACGTTCCAAAAATTGGACTCTCTGACGGAATCATCAAAAGTTTGTTTTATGAAACCATATAATTTATAGAATCTCATTCAGTTTTATAAATGTTTAATTTACTTAACCTTATTATTAAATCAAATTTAAATTCAACTTTTCCTTGAAAATTGATCTATGTGATTGATTAATAAATTATCAAAATCTTCTTTTTGATTTCCTAAAAAAGTGGTTTCAATCTCTAAATAATAGATGGAATTTATATAAATACTTAAGCGAACAAAATCTTTTTCAGTGGTAAGTATTAACTTTTTTGAACTTTTTAAATTTTCATATTTTGATTTGATAAGTTCAATATCTTTGTTTGAGAAGTTATGATGATCCGAAAAATTTAGATGCTGGAATATAATATTTTTATTATTTAAAAATCGAATTAAAGAACTTGGATTTGCAATTCCTGTTACTAATAAAACTTCAAAATTTGGCAAATC
>JANREL010000023.1:0-21618 GCA_030758355.1 Polaribacter sp. | reverse complement strand
AAGAACTTGGATTTGCAATTCCTGTTACTAATAAAACTTCAAAATTTGGCAAATCTGCTACCAAAATTTTAGAAAAACCTTTCAATGTCTTTGCATATGAAATTGAGGTAAAAAAGATTGGTTTTTGATATTTTTTTAATTTATTTTTAATTAAATTTTGCTGGTTTTCATTCAAATTATCAGGACATTTTGTGATAATAATCGCATTTGCTCTTT
This sequence comes from Polaribacter sp., assembly GCA_030758355.1. Taxonomy (GTDB): domain Bacteria; phylum Bacteroidota; class Bacteroidia; order Flavobacteriales; family Flavobacteriaceae; genus Polaribacter. Next base: position 21,402 of record JANREL010000023.1, on the reverse strand, counting down.
GAGCTCCTCTCCTACTTTCCCTCAAATTTCCTGTTGGAATCAAAAAATCATCCAAAAACAACTCATTACATTTCGTTAATAATAGATAAAAACTTCCATTGACTTTTCTGTGTTGAAAAGCATCATCCAATAGTACAATATCCGTTTTAGACTGCACTAAAATTTGTTGAATTCCAGAAACTCTTTGTTCATCTACTGCAACTAAAACATCCGGAAATTTTTTAGCAAATTGCAAAGGTTCATCACCAACTTCATGGGCTAAATGTGATTTTGATACTTTCAAAAATCCTTTTGTTTTTCGTTTATAACCTCTGCTTAAAACTGCAATCTGAAATCTATTTTTAAGCAAACGAATCAAATATTCAATTTGAGGAGTTTTTCCTGTCCCACCAACTGAAAGATTTCCAATAACAATTACAGGAATTGAGAATTTTTTTTGTTTAAAAAAGTTGATTTCAAACAAAAAATTACGAATCGTTGTCACCAAATCATAAATGATGGCAAAAGGAAACAATAAAGATCGCATTAGTTTCATATATCTAAATTTTTTTTGCGGTCACATATGCAATCGCAATTTCATCTCTGGTACTTGTTTCAAAAAATCTTTATAATAGCGATTTCAGGAATACGAAAATAAGGCATTTTTGTGGAATGATACCGATAAAATAGTAACTTTGGATTTTATTCAAACTTATGAAAGTAAAAGAAATAACATCCTATTTAGAGGAAATTGCTCCTTTACAATATGCAGAAGATTTTGATAATGTAGGATTATTAGTAGGAAAAAATGATGCTGAAGTTACAGGTGTTTTAGTGACTCTTGATACACTTGAAGTTACAATTGATGAAGCTATTGAAAAAAATTGCAACCTTATTATTAGTTTTCATCCTATAATTTTTAGTGGATTAAAAAAACTGAATGGCTCAAATTATGTAGAACGTGTGGTTATAAAAGCGATAGAAAATCAAATTGCTATTTATGCCATTCATACTGCATTGGATAATAGTACTCAGGGTGTTTCTGCAAAAATATGCGATGTCTTAGGACTTATAAATACCCAAATTTTAATCCCAAAAAAGAATATTTTAAAAAGGCTGACAACCTATGTTCCAATAAAAAATGCAATTGATTTGAGAGATTCACTCTTTAAAGCTGGCGCTGGAAATATCGGAAATTATGATGCGTGTTCATTTTCTGTTTCGGGTGAAACAACTTATCGTGGAAATGAAAATTCGAATCCAACTATAGGAGAAAAAGGTGTTTTACAAAAAGAGAAAGAAATTCAAATATCTATTATTTTTGAGTTGAAAAATCAAGCTCAAATAATGACTGCTTTAAAAGAAAATCATCCGTATGAAGAAATAGCTTATGAAATTATTACTGTTGAAAATAGCTATCAAAATGTTGGAATGGGAATGATTGGTGAATTATCCTCCGCCCAAGATGAAAAGGAATTTTTAAAATTTCTAAAAAAAACTATGAGCACAGAATGTATCAAACATTCAGCACTACTAGAAAAAAAAATAAAAAAAGTGGCGGTTTTGGGTGGCTCAGGAAGTTTTGCCATAGAAGCTGCAAAAAAAGCAGGTGCAGATGTATTTATCAGTGCAGATTTTAAATATCATGACTTTTTTAAAGCCGAAAATAGCATCTTATTAGCCGATATTGGACATTATGAAAGTGAGCAGTTTACAAAAAACTTGATTGTTGACTTTCTTACGAAAAAAATTACTAATTTTGCAATCATTTTATCAGAAAGAAGAACAAATCCAATATATTACCTATAAACATGAAAGAAGTTTCGGTTGAAGAAAAATTAAGAGCGTTGTATGACTTGCAACTTATTGACTCAAGAATTGATGAAATTAGAAGCGTTAGAGGAGAATTGCCTCTAGAGGTGGAAGATTTAGAAAACGAAGTTGCTGGTTTAAAAACTAGAGTTTCTAATATGGAGCAAGAAATTGCGAATTTAGAAACTGACATTAATAACAAAAAATTGGTTATTGATGATGCAAAAACGTTGACAAAAAAATACGAAGAGCAACAAAAAAAAGTTAGAAATAATAGAGAATTTGATTCTTTATCTAAAGAAATTGAATACCAATCCTTAGAAACTGAGTTAGCTGAAAAAAGAATTAATGAGTTCAAAGCAAAAATTGCTCAAAAATTAGAAATCATTAACAATACTAATGAAAAATTAGCAAAACAAGAATCTCATTTAGCGCATAAAAAAGCTGAATTAAATGCTATCTTGAAAGAAACAGAAAAAGACGAAAAATTATTGTTAGAAAAATCTGAAGAATTTTCACAAGTAATTGATGCACATCTTTTAACAGCTTACAAAAGAATTCGAAGTAAAGTAAAAAATGGATTGGCTGTGGTTGCTCTAGAGCGTGGTGCTTCTGGCGGATCTTATTTCACTATTCCACCTCAAGTTCAGTTAGATATTGCTAACCGAAAAAAAATCACTATTGACGAACATAGTGGAAGAATCTTAGTTGATCCTGCTTTAGCGGCTGAAGAAAAGGAAAAAATTGATAAAATAATGGCGTAACCTAAACGTATTTTAGATAAAAAACTCGAAGTTAATTACTTCGAGTTTTTTTATGGTTTTTAGTAATCTAATTTCTTAATATAATTGAGTTTTTCTTTCCAAAGAGCTAATTCTTCTTTGAACTCATTTACTTGATTTTTTACATTTAAAACTAAAGGATTGTTTTTATTAGAAATAGAGAAAAAGCTTAAATTGTTTTCCAATTGTTGAATTTCTCTAACAATTTCATCAATTTTTTTTCTAATAAATAGTTGTTCTCCATCCAATTTCTTATAATCATTGTTTTCTACATAAGAATCTAACAGATTTTTGAACTTTAAAAATACAACTTCATTTTTATCCAAAGAAAGATTATCTAGAATTGCATCAATTAACTTGTTGAATTTACTGTCTAAATGACGAGAATTTTTAGGCAATTTTCCCAAATCTTGCCATTTGTTAATTGCTTCAAAAACATCTTCTTTTTTAAATTTATTCTCAGTTTTTAAAGATTCTAAAAATTCCATTTTTTTATCAATAACTACTTGTTGATCTTTGGTAATTACATTTTTTTGTTGATGAAATCTATTGAAATAATAGTTGCAAGCAGCTTTAAATCGTTTCCAAATATCATCAGAAAACTTACGAGGAACATGACCTATTTTTTTCCAATCTGATTGGATTTTTTTCATAGTGTTGGTTGCCATTTCCCAATCTTCACTTTCTTTTAAGGACTCTGCCAATTCAATCAAAGCCATTTTTTTGTCTAAATTTTCTTGCTGTTCTGATTTTTCTTCTTTGTAGAATTTGTTTTTAGCAGCATTGAATTTTTTAGTTGCATTTTTAAATTTCTGCCAGATTTCTTCACTTTTAGTATACGGGAGTTTACCAATATCAAAGTATTTTTTTCTAAAAGCTTCTAGCTCATTAATACTTTTTTGCCAATCATTATGAGTTTTGTTATTCGAAACATCCAAATTATTGATTTCAGCAATAACCCTCATTTTTTTATCAATGATTTCATCATATTTAGAGTGAATTTCTTTAAAATATTCGTGTCTTCTGTCATGTATTTTTTTGGTTGCATCACTGAACTTTTGCCAAACTTCCTCTCTCACATCTCTTGCAACTGGACCAATATCTTCTTTCCAAATTTTATGCAATTCTTGCAATTGTTTTGCGGCAAAATTGATGTCTTTTTCGGTAGCTAAAGCCTCTGCTTTTTCAATGATTTTTAATTTTTCATCTAAATTGTGTTTGAAATCTAAATCTCTAAAATCATTACTTAAATGTAATAAATCGTAAAAACGCTCCACATGATGTTGGTATGTTTTCCAAGTATCATTGTAAGTCGATTTTGGAACACCTCCAATTGCATTCCATTTTTCTTGAATTGCCTTGAAATTTTTATACATTGATGAAAGTTCTGCATCATCAATCAAAGTTTTTAATTCTTCAATGACATGAAGACGTTTCTCTAGATTTTCGTTTAATTTCTTTTCAATGCTTGCATAATGAGCTTCTCGTTTAACTCTGTATTCAGATAATAACTTATTAAATTCAGATTTTGAAGGATGAGAAAACAGAAAGTCTAAAGATTCACCACCTTCATCCAAAAAAGCTTGTTTTTTTTCAGCTAATAATGCTCCAAATTTTTCATTAAAAGCATTTTTTATTTGATCAATAGGAGATTTAATTTGCTGAACTGGCGTATTTTCAATCAATTTTTTTAATGAAACAACCAATTCTTCAATAGAGAGTTCAGAATAATCTTCAAAAACTTGCTCATTTTCAATTTCTTTATCTTCAACTTCAGTTATCGATAAATCGTCTGAAGTTGATTCAATTTCTTCATTAATTGACTGATTTTCAGATGACAAATGACCAGTTTCATTTAATTCATTTTCAATTTTACTGGAATTATCCTTACTATTATCTAACATATCTACAATGTTTATTGGTCTTTGTACAATACTATAATTATACACTCAACAAAAATAAGGACAACTTATATACTTTACAAGATTTCTTAATAAGTTATATTGATGATTTATAAGTCATTCCATATTCTCCAAGATTCTTCCGCTTGTAATTGCAACATTTCCAAGCCATTTTTGATTGCAGCACCTTGTTTTTTTCCTTTTGATAAAAAGATGGTTTCCTCAGGATTGTATATCAAATCATACAATAAATGCTGTTTATTTAAAAATTGATAGGGAATATCTGGAAATTTTTCAACATTTGGTGATGTTCCAAGAGGAGAACAATTTACAATAATTGTATGATTTTCTATGATTTGTTGAGTAAGACTTTTATATGAAATTTCATGAAGCTTGGTAGGATTTCTAGAGACAAATTGAAAAGAAATATTGTTTTTTTGAAACACAAATGCAACTGCTTTTGACGCTCCTCCTGTTCCTAAAATTAAGGCTTTTTGATGGTGATTTTTAAGCAAAGATTTGATTGATTTTTCAAAACCAACCACATCTGAATTATAGCCTTTTAACAAATTATCTCCGATAAATTTAATAGTATTGACAGCACCAATTTGTTTCGCAGTTTCATCCAATTCATCCAAAAAAGGTATGATTTCTTGTTTGTATGGAATGGTCACATTGAGTCCTTTTAAACTTTTCTCTAATGCAATTATCGATGGAAAATGTTCACAAGATTGAATATCAAAATTAAGATATGAATGATTCTTTAAATGTAATTTTCGAAATTTGTCTTTAAAATAACCACTTGAAAATGAATAAGATATATTTCTTCCAAGCAATCCAAAAATGTTATTTTTTTCGTTTTCTATCATATTTATCTATCACTAAAATTAGTCCCAAACCAAAAAAGATACAAAGCATTGCAAAAAAAGTTTCGTAATTTAAAATTTCAGGGAAATACCGTTCGTAATTCTCAATAATTTTATTGCCCTTTTGATCTACTAAAAAAGTATCATTTTCTGCTAAATAAATCGTCTTTTTCCAAGGCCAAACAATTCCTAAAGAACCTGTTATAAAACCAAGAATTAAGGCATTTATAATTTTATTATAGTGTTTTAAAACATAGCCCAACACATGAGAAATAGAAATCAATCCAAAAGCAGAACCTGCCGTAAAAACGCTAATTATCTTGATATAACGCATTTTTGAAGCATCGGAAAATATTTCAAAATTTCCAGATAAAGCATTCAAAATCACTTCCAATAAAACGTTTACAGAATCTACCAAAAGCAATACATAATTCCCTAAAAGTATCAAAATAAAAGAACCTGAAAGACCTGGAAGTGTCATCCCTGAAACACCAATAATACCACATAAAAAAACAAACCAAAGATTGTCATTTTCCTTTGCAGGAGTTAAAAAACTGATTGCCAATCCAATAATTATTCCAACAAATAAAAATGTTAAATTGGTTTTTGTCCATTTTCCAAAATCTTTGTTGATGTAATAAATGGAACCAATAATCATCCCAAAAAACCAACTCCATACATACAATTCATAATGCTCTAAAAAATAATCTAAAACCAATGAAATGCTAAAATAACTGAACATACTTCCAGACATTATTAGCAATAAAAACTGAGCATTTGTGTAAGTGTAGAAACTTTTAAAACGACCATTGACAAGAAGCTTAAAAGCTTTTACATTGATTTTTTTAAACGAATAAATAAGTTCTTCATAAAATCCTAAAACATAAGAAACTGCACCACCTGAAACACCAGGGACTTTGTTTGCAGCGCCCATTGCCAAACCTTTAAAAAAAAGCCCAAGTTTATGTAAAAAAGATTTTTCTATTCGCACTAGTATTTTTTTGAAGCTAATTTTTCCATGAATAAAATAAGAACAAATCCAATAACTGACATTATTATTGCCCAAATTAATTGCGCATCACCATCAAATGAAAAGGGAGAAATACTCTGTTCTAATAATGGTTTTTTTTCACCATGACTATCTAAATATATAGAAACAGTTTTTTTCCAAGGCCAAACTTTATTTAGTGAGCCCAACATTATTCCAGTTAAAACTACCAGCATTTCTTGTTTATAATGTGCAAATAACCATTTCAGCAATTTTGAAAATGACAACAAACCAATAACCACACCAATGGCAATTGCTGATAGTATCGTTACATTTCTTTCAGTAATTGCAGTCATAACAACAGGATAAATTCCAATTAGCAACAAAATATACGAACCAGATATTCCTGGTAAAATCATGGCACAAGAGGCAATTGCACCAGAAAAAATTAAAAAAATATAGCTAATATCAGAGGTATTTGTTGCGGGTAAAATGGTAATCATATATCCAAAAACAACACCAATCATTCCTAAGACACCTATTTTTAAATTCCACTTTTCAATTTGTTTTCCAATATAAAATACACTAGCCAGCACCAATCCAAAGAAAAAAGACCACAACAAAATGGGTTCATTTTCTAATAACCATTTGATGATTTTTGATAAAGAGACAATACTAATAAAAATTCCTGATAATAGTGCAACTAAAAAATTTCCATTTAGCTGTTTCCAAGCAGCTTTAAAACCTTGCTTTTGTAAGGTTTTAAATAAACTAAAATTTACACTACTAACAGACCCCAATAACTCTTCGTAAATTCCTGATATAAAAGCAATTGTACCTCCAGAGACTCCTGGAACAACATCAGCTGCACCCATTGCAATTCCTTTAAATCCAATCACTATATATTCTTTTACTGTTCTGCTCATCTTCTATTTTTGGCTACGAATATAGTTGATTTTAGAGAAAAGTTAACAATAGGCTTTATAGAATCTTAGCACCTCTGAAATATAAATTTAAAAACGTTCAAAATTAAATTATTTCTTTTGATGTTGACAGTTTCTTTTTTCAGTTTTAAAAATGAATCGAAAAAAAATGCTTTAAAATTAGGCCAATACTGCATGCTACTAAAGTAATTTCTTTCGATAATGAATATATTTACTTAGATCCAACAGGAGGTGCAAGCCCATTATCGAAATTTGAAAAACCTATGTTTTAATTGCGGATATTCAGAATGATTATTTAAATATAAAAACATTGAACGAATTAGATTTGACTTCAACTACGATTATTGTCCCAAAAGCAGTAGTGGAAAAATTAAAAAATATTTCAGCTAAAGAAATCGTCACTTTGAATAATGGTGAAACTAAAAGAGTTGTGCATTTTTCTGTAGAAGTAATTCCGATGAATAATTAACTAGAAGAAGCATTATTTTTTTTTGGAAAGGTAGAGAAAATGGGTATATGTTAACAATCAATAAATAACGAAATTAATTATCTGTAGATTCTGAAGACATTCCGGATATCAGAAATTTAAAAAATATTGACAACGTTTTTGTTTTTATGGATTTACCTTATGCAATGACTATTCAAAGCGCTGCAGATGCAGTTGTAACGTTCAAAACCAAAAGAGTGTATCCTTATCATCACTGGGGAATAGGATGTTTGAGTGATGTAAAAAAATTTAGAGAAAATATGTCTGAAAAAAAAGGTTAAAAAAAGTTGTTTAGCTAGATTGATATCCAAAAACTAATCAAAATTTAATCAGTTCCCTTTTTAAAATCAGTTATTAATTTTTGGATTATTGGATTTTCAACAAGTGTTGGAAACAATTCTTTCAATACAGAATGGTACTCAAAATCAATTTTTAAAGCATCAATCATATGTTTTTTTGCAAATTTTTCTTTGTTTAAAATAAAGAAAACTCCAGCCAATCTATATTCAATTTCAGCAAAATTCTTGTAGATTTTTTGTGCTTTGAAAAGTTTTGACACAGCTTTATTAAAATCACCTAAAAATAATAATATATCAACTAAACCAATGTAAATTGCGATGTCATCATCATTCAATGTTAAGCAGTTTTCATACCCAATAATGACTTCTTCAAATAAATGTAATTTCAAATTAATTTCAGCATATTTTCTCCAATACATTGGATTATCTTCATCAATTTTCAATGCTTTTGCAATATAATAGGCAGCTTTTTGATAGTTTTCTTGAGTAAAATAGAGGTTTGTTATCAAAACCCAAGCTTTATCCAATAGCGGATCTTCATGAACAGCTTTCTTGTAATAAGAAATCGCAGCGTCGTATTTGTGCAATTTTTCATAACATTCTCCAATTCGCACCAAGGCAAAAGCTGTAGGATCGTCCAAATCCAATGTTATTAAATAATGATCAATAGCCTCTTTATATAGCTTTAATTCTTCTAACGTTTTTGCTTTTTCTAAATATCCACCAATAAATGATTCGTCAATTAAAATTGCATAATCAAAAGCTGTTAAGGCCTCTTGAAACATGTCCAACATAAAATATTGCCTTCCTAATTGATGCCAAGCAACTTCACAATAAGGGTTTTTGTCAATATATTCATTCAAAAAAGGGATTGCCAATTCATTTTCATTGCACATATCATAACAATAAATGATATTGTAAAGCGCGGAATAGTCCTCTTCATCTTCATTCAAACACTTTTCAAAGTACGATCGTGCGTTTGAATAATCTTCTAAATACAAATATTCCATCCCCAAAAGCGACCAAACATCTAAATTATCATCTGTATAAACCAATGCTTTTTCTAAATTTTCAATTGCATCTTCGTGTTTCCCTCTTTTTGATAAGATTGCTGCTTTTTGAATAAAAACTTCTTCATTATGTGGGTCAATTTTTTCAATTTTATTCAACAACAAACTAGCTTTATCCAATTCATCTTCAAATATATACAACTCAACTTGCAGCAATTTTAAATCTACAGATTGTGGATGTTGTTCTAAACCTAATTTTACTGCTTTTTTAGCTAAAGAGTGCTTACCTGCATCTAAATAATGTACGATAATTTCTTCAAATTCAACCAAATCAAAAAAGTAAACGCTGTTGGTTTTCAGCATAGATTCAAATTTCAATAGAGACATAGCTAATAGAATTGAATAATATCAATAAAAATACTATAACTAACTCTTATGATTTGGAGGATTGTTTTTTGTTTTCAACAATTTAATTAACAACCTATTTTTAAATTCATACTTATAAATTTTGCGCATACATATATTATCCTTAATTTTGATTTTCAATACTATCAACTAAAATTTGATAGGTTTCTTATGAGCAAAAAAATACTTCTTAACTCAAAAGATATTGAAATAATCCTTCATAGATTGGCTTGCCAATTGATTGAAAATCACAATGATTTTTCGGATACTGTTTTAATTGGTTTACAACCAAGAGGCTCTTTTTTAGCAAATAGATTGGTGCAACTTCTAGAAAATGATTACGGTATTAAAGAATTAAAACTTGGCTTGCTTGATATTACTTTTTACAGAGATGATTTTAGAAGACGGTCAGAGCCACTTGTTGCTACTTCTACAGAAATAAATTTTTTAATTGAAGACAAAAAAGTAATTATTATTGATGACGTATTGTATTCTGGAAGAAGTGTAAGAGCTGCATTGACCGCTATTCAATCTTTTGGAAGACCCCTAAATATCGAATTATTAGTATTGATTGACAGAAGATTTAGCAGACATTTACCCATTCAACCAAATTATAGAGGAAGACAAGTAGATGCCATAAATGAAGAAAAAGTAATGGTAACTTGGAAGGAAACACACGAAATAGACGCAGTTTACTTAGAACAAAAATAACATGGATCAGTTAAGTGTAGCACATTTATTAGGAATAAAATATTTAAAACCATCAGATATTGAGCTTATTTTTAAAACTGCAGATCATTTTAAAGAAGTAATCAACAGACCCATAAAAAAAGTTCCTTCCTTAAGAGATATAACCATTGCAAATTTATTTTTTGAAAATAGCACTCGAACAAAACTGAGCTTTGAATTGGCAGAAAAAAGACTTTCTGCAGACGTTATTAATTTTTCTGCTTCACAATCTTCTTTGAAAAAAGGAGAAACCCTGATTGATACTGTCAACAATATTTTATCGATGAAGGTGGATATTGTTGTAATGCGTCATGCACATGTTGGTGCTGGTGTTTTTTTATCTAAACATGTCAATGCAAAAATCATCAATGCTGGAGATGGCACTCACGAACATCCAACGCAAGCTTTGTTAGATTCATATTCTATCAGAGAAAAATTAGGAACTGTAAAAGGAAAAAAAATTGTCATTATTGGTGATATTTTACACTCAAGAGTAGCTTTGTCCAATATTTTTGCACTGCAAATGCAAGGTGCTGAAGTAAAAGTTTGTGGACCAACAACATTGATTCCTAAGTACATTACAAGTTTAGGGGTAAGTGTTGAAACAAACTTAAAAAAAGCACTTGAATGGTGTGATGTTGCCAATGTTTTAAGAGTTCAAAACGAACGAATGGACATCAATTATTTTCCCTCAACAAGAGAATACACACAACTTTTTGGCATCAACAAAGAGATGTTAGATAATTTGGAGAAAAAAATTGTAATCATGCATCCTGGACCAATTAACAGAGGCGTTGAAATCACTAGTGATGTTGCTGATTCTGAGCAATCTATCATTTTAAATCAAGTAGAAAATGGAGTTGCAATTAGAATGGCAGTAATTTATTTATTGGCTGAACAAATAAAAAAATAAGCGCATGGACATCAAAAAAAAGAAAAAATATATCCTTATTTCTTCAGATGAAAATTCATTTTCTGATTTTTATAACTTATTTTTAACTCACAAAAATGATTTTGACAAAGAACATTTGGTTTTATTAGTTCCTGGTACATTGAAAGTTTCTAAAAAAGAATTTTTACAATTTTTAGATTTTTCAGAATATAAAAAAGAAAACGGCACGTCATTTGTTATTGTCAATTCGAATATAAATATTGATGATTTTCCCGAAAATTTCAATATTGTACCTACTCTACAAGAAGCAGAAGATATTTTGGAGATGGAAGCAATAGAAAGGGAATTGGAGTTTTAAAAAATAGTATATGCTTAAAAAATTACTTTTTGTTTTTTTCTTTTTTACGATTTCAATCAGTTTTTCTCAAGAAAAATCCATTGAAAAATTATCTGCTGCTCCAAATCCATTTTCTAACGCAACAATTATTACTTTTCACTCAGAAAGTGATTCAAAAACTATACTAACTGTAAAAAATATTTTAGGGAAAGTAGTATATCAAAAAAGTGTTGAAACTATCAAAGGAAACAATTCACTTACTTTTTTAAAAGGAGATTTAACTGCCGGAATTTACATTTATACCATTCAAAATAAGGAAAATAACATTTCTAAACGATTGGTAATTCAATGAGTTTACGTTTAACTATTCTGGGTTGTCATTCAGCAACTCCCCGTGTCAATGCTTTTCCAACCTCGCAATATTTAGAAATCAATGACCGACATTTTATCATTGATTGTGGCGAAGGCACACAACGTCAAATGCGAAAATATAAAGTTGGCTATTCAAAAATCAATCATATTTTTATTTCGCATTTGCATGGAGATCATTTTTATGGTTTGATTGGATTGCTTTCAACATTCGGAATTTTAAATAGGGAAAAAGAATTGCATGTTTTTGGTCCAAAAGGTATCAAGGAATCAACAGAAATGTTATTGAATATCTCCCAATCTCATGCCAAATACAAACTGATTTTTCATGAGTTATCTTCTACAAAAAGTGAGCTGATTTTTGAAGATGAAAAGGTTTCTGTGCATACAATCCCTTTAAAACATAGAGTTTATACAAATGGTTTCTTGTTTAAAGAAAAAATAAAACCTAAAAAATTACATATCCAAAATATTGGAAATTACCCTGAGATTGACAAAGCAGATTATTTGAATATCAAAGCTGGTAGAAATATTGTGTTACCATCTGGAGAAGTCATTTCAAATGAAGAATTGACCATTGAATCTGAGAAACCAAAAAGTTTTGCCTACTGCAGTGACACCTGTTTTTTGCCATCTATCATACCGATTATCAAAAATGCTGATTTGTTATATCACGAAGCTACATTTTTATCTGACAAAGAAGATTTGGCCAGAAAAACATTGCATAGCACTGCTTTACAAGCAGCAACTATTGCTAAAGAAGCGAATGTAAAACAACTTATTTTAGGACATTATTCTGGCAGGTATAAAAACACTGAATTATTTCAAGAAGAAGCAAAAACTATCTTTAGCGAAACACTTCTTGCAGAACCAGGGAAAATAATTGAAGTAAATTAAGTCGTTTTAATACTCATCAATAGATAGCAACACTAACGTACAAGCAACTTCTGCTTTGATGTTGTTGGATTCTAAAAGCCTAGCAAATTCATCATTCTCAGTACCAGGATTAAAAATAACTCTTCTCGGTTTTAGAGAGATGACATATTCATAAAAATCTTTTTGTCTTTCAGGATTCAAATACAACGTAACTGTATCAATATTTTCATATTCTTTTTTCTCGTCATCAATGGTGACTCCTAAAACGGTTCCTTTTTTTTGCCCAAGTGCAACTACAGAATATTTTTTATCAAGCAATCTTTTGATAGCAATATTCGAATATCTAGTTGGATTTAAAGATGCTCCAAGCACTAATGTTATATTTTTCATAAAATGATAATTTTAAAAAAAAATTACCAACGAATTACCACACTTCCCCAAGTAAATCCACTACCAAAAGCAGCTAAAACAACCAAATCATTGTCTTTGATTTTACCTTGTTCCCATGCTTCTGTTAAAGCAATAATTACGGATGCAGCAGTAGTATTTCCATATTTCATGATATTGTTGTGCACTTTATCATCTGATAATTGAAATTTTTTCTGAATAAATTGTGCAATTCTCAAATTTGCTTGATGCGGAATCAACATATCAATATCTTCTTTTTTCAAATTATTTGCTTCCAAACCTTCTTCAATCGCTTCAGCAAAACGAACTACTGCATGTTTAAAAACAAATTGTCCGTTCATATACGGGAAATAAGACACATCCTCAGGGTCATTTTCGTTTAAAATTTCAGGAACCCATCTTCCTGTTGATGGTCCATCTAACATCAATTCTCTTGCATATTTTCCTTCAGAGTGTAGATGCGATGATAAAATTCCTTTACCTTTTTCTTCGCTTCTTGATAAAATTGCAGCTCCTGCTCCATCACCAAAAATTACGGTAACATTTCTACCTCTTGTAGAGCGTTCTAAACCACCTGAATGATTTTCAGAGCCAATTACCAAAATATTTTTATACATGCCTGTTTTGATAAATTGATCAGCCACAGACAGGGCATATATAAATCCTGAACATTGATTTCTAATATCTAAAGCACCAATTGTTGGCATATCCAACATGTCCTGAACACGAACTCCACCTCCAGGAAAATACATATCTGGACTTAACGTAGCAAAAATGATAAAATCAATATCATCTTTAGTCAAACCCGCTCTTTCTATGGCAATTTTTGCAGCTTTTGCTCCCATTGAAGAGGTATTGTCTCCTGTTTTTGGATCAATCCATCTGCGTTCCTCAATTCCAGTTCGTTCTTGAATCCATTCATCTGAAGTTTCCATGAAGGCTTTTAAATCATTATTTGTAACAACGTTTTCAGGAACGTAGTATCCAAGACCTGTGATTTTTGAATTATACATATTTATAAGATGTAAAAATTAAGTTATCTGTAATTTGTTCTTAACAAAAATAGTGATAAATTAATGGGTTTACAAAACAAAAAACGAGACATTTAAATTAAAAAAAATCTTGAAAAAATATGACATCTTGTCATTCAAAAACCTTTGGTATTTTTTTTGACTATTAAATTTATAATATTAATAAACAAACTATATAAATTATGAGTAAAGGAAATATCAATGTTTCAGTAGAAAATATTTTTCCACTGATTAAAAAATTCTTGTATTCTGATCATGAAATCTTTTTGCGTGAGCTCGTTTCGAACGCAACAGACGCTACAACAAAACTAAAACACCTCATTTCTATTGGTGAAGCTCAAACAGAATTGGGTGATGCTAAAATCGAAATCAGTATCAATAAGAAAGCAAAAACCTTGACAATCAAAGATCAAGGTTTAGGAATGACTATGGAAGAAGTTGAAAAATATATCAACCAAATCGCTTTTTCTGGTGCTGAAGAGTTTTTAGAAAAATACAAAGATGACAAAAATGACACTGGTGTTATTGGTCATTTTGGACTTGGTTTTTACTCCGCTTTTATGGTGGCAAAACAAGTTGAAATTTTTACAAAATCATTCAAAGACGAACCTGCTGCACATTGGATTTGTGATGGTTCTCCAGAATATACTTTAGTTGAGCATGACAAATCTGACAGAGGAACAGAAATCGTATTGCATATTGCTGATGATTCTAAAGAGTTTTTAGAAGAAGGAAAAATCAGAGGTTTGCTCAACAAATACAACCGTTTTAATCAAGTGCCAATCAAATTTGGAACTAAAAAAATAAACGATCCAAATCACGAACCAAAAACCATTACTGATAAAGATGGAAAAGAAACTACTGAACCTCACAAACAAATAGAAGTTGATGATCTCATCAACAATACAACTCCTGCTTGGACTAAAAAACCTGCTGATTTAGAGGATGAAGATTACAAAAATTTCTATCGTGAATTGTATCCAATGCAGTTTGAAGAATCACTATTTCATATCCATTTGAATGTAGATTATCCTTTCAATTTAACTGGAATTTTATTCTTTCCTAAGTTGACTCAAAACTTAGACATGCAAAAAGATAAAATACAATTGTATCAAAACCAAGTATTTGTAACAGATAATGTAGAAGGAATTGTACCAGATTTCTTACAAATGCTAAAAGGTGTGATTGATTCTCCAGACATTCCTTTAAAT
This sequence comes from Polaribacter sp., assembly GCA_030758355.1. Lineage (GTDB taxonomy): Bacteria > Bacteroidota > Bacteroidia > Flavobacteriales > Flavobacteriaceae > Polaribacter. The sequence goes on along the minus strand of JANREL010000023.1, from coordinate 6,076 downwards.
GTTTCTCGTTCGTATTTGCAAGCAGATGGTGCTGTGAAAAAAATATCAGGATATATTACTAAAAAAGTGGGTGATAAACTGTCATCACTTTTTAAAGAAAATCGGGAAGATTTTGAAAAAAAATGGAATGATATTAAAGTAATTATTGAATACGGAATGTTGTCTGAAGATAAGTTCTATGACAAAGCAAAAAGTTTTGCATTGTATCCAACTGTTGATAATTCCTATTTTACGTTTGATGAATTGATTGAAAAAACAAAAGATTCTCAAACAGATAAAGACGGAAATCATATTTTGTTGTATGCTGCCAACAAAAATGCGCAACACAGCTATATTGAAGCTGCAAAAGCAAAAGGTTATGAAGTATTGATTTTAGATTCTCCAATCATTTCGCATTTGATGCAAAAGTTAGAGACTTCAGGTGATGGAAAAGTGAAATTTTCGAGAGTTGATGCAGATCATATTGATAATTTAATTAAGAAAGAAGACACTGTTATCTCTAAATTATCTAATGAAGAAAAAGAAAAGTTAAAACCAATTATTGAGGCTACTGTTCCATCACAAACGTACACAGTTCAATTGGAATCTTTGGATTCAAATTCATTACCATTCATGATTACAGTACCTGAATTTATGCGTAGGATGAAAGAAATGAGCGCAACAGGTGGTGGCATGTTTGGTATGGGGAACTTGCCAGATATGTATAATTTAGTGGTAAATACCAACCACGAATTGGTTTCTACAATTTTGAATACTGCTGACGAAACTGAACAAAAACACTTAATTTCACAAGCATTTGATTTGGCTAAATTGTCTCAAAACTTATTGCATGGTGAAGAATTGACAAACTTTATCAAACGTTCTTATGAATTGATAAAATAGTTTCATCAAAAATCATAATTTTAAAACCTCTTTGTGAAAGCAGAGAGGTTTTTTTTAAATATAACAGGATAAATAAACTACTTTAATGATAAAGAATTTCAAAACCTTAAAAAAAAAATAAAAATACCTTATTTCAAAATTAATCATAATTTGTTCAGCTTGGAGTAAATTTCATTTGACATTAAGAATTGAAATAATTTTATTAATCTTAGGAACTGGACCTTTATTAATTTTATTTCTCATTAGTGGATTAGGATTCATCGATATTGGAAATGCTGTAGGTCTAGGAATAGTAGCATTTTTAATTTTTATCCTTCAATAATTTTAATCATTATTGGTGGTATTCTCTCTTACAGAAAAACAAAAAACAAAAATTAGTTTTATAGGAATTGAATAATAATAGAAATTTCTTACAAAAAGAGCTACAAAATTTTTCAAAAAAATATTCATTTTCAACTATCTTTACACAAAAAAATTCATGCAATTTTCTGAATTATCTCTTCAAAAATCTACTTTAAAAGCAGTTGCTGATGCGCGTTTTCATACGGCTACTTTAGTACAACAAAAAGTAATTCCGTTAGTTTTAGAAAAAAAAAATGTCATTGTAGCAGCACAAACTGGCACGGGAAAAACGGCTGCTTTTGCACTCCCAATCATTGATTTGTTATTACAGAAACAAGATGTAGAAAAGGGAGAAAAGAAACTAAAAGCATTAGTAATTACTCCAACTCGTGAATTGGCAATTCAAATTTTTGAAAATTTTAAAAGTTTTAGCAAATATTCAAATCTAAGAACAACAGCCGTTTACGGAGGTGTTTCGTTAGAACCTCAAAAAGATATTCTGACTAAAGGTGTAGATATTTTAATTGCAACTCCTGGAAGATTTATTGACCTACAAATGCAAGGAAATATTGATGTGACTGGTGTTGAAATTTTTGTTTTGGATGAAGCAGATTTAATGCTAGACATGGGTTTTATCAACGATATTGAAAAAATCGAACAATTATGTCCAAGAAAAAAGCAGACTTTATTATTCTCAGCTACCATTCCCGATAAAATTGACGAACTAGCAAAATCAATCCTAAAAAATGCCGTAAAAATTGCCATCAATCCTGAAGAAACTACAGCAAAAAACATTGGTCAATTATTGTATTATTTACCAAAAAAGAACAAAACTGATTTGTGTTTGCATTTATTAAGAAATACGATTAATGGGCAAATTATCATTTTTAGACGCACTAAATTTGGGGTTGATAAACTAGAAGAATCTTTGTTAAAAAATGGATATTCAGTGAGCAGTATTCATGGAGATAAAACACAAATCATTCGAAACAAAGCAATTGAAGATTTCAAAGATAAAAAAACAGCTATTTTAATTGCTACTGATGTTGCTTCAAGAGGAATTGATATTACCAATGTGGATGCCATTATAAATTTTGATATTCCAAATATTCCAGAAACTTATGTACATCGAATTGGAAGAACTGGAAGAGCAGGAAAATCGGGTATTGCATTTTCTTTTTGTTCACCAGATGAAAATGAGTACATCAAAACCATAGAAACCTTGATTGAAAGACCCATTAAAGTTATTGACGAACATCCTTATCCAATTGCCAAACCAAAAAATAAAAAACCGCAACCAAATGTGTTGAGCAAAAATAAAAAAGGCAGAAAATCAGAAGCCTCAAAAAAAAATAAAAAACGCTGGTATTAATCTAACAAAAATTACAATCCTTATTTGTAAAATCATTCTTTATTTCAAATGATTCACATCCAAAAAGCAACCATTAACGATGCTAAAATCCTATCAGAAGTAGGATTTTATTCTTTCAAATCAGCTCATGGTCATAGTGCACCAAAAAAAGATATTGAAGAGTACATGACGAAAAACTTTACTGAAAATGTATTTTTCAACGAATTGTCTGAAGAAAAAAATCATTTTTTTTTGGTAAAATACAATGAAGTTATTGTGGGATATACGTTGGTTATTTTCAATTTAAAAAACGCTCAGATTCCTTTTAAAAATTGCGCATATCTAAGTAGAATTTATTTATTAGAAGCATATTATGGTTTGGGTTTAGGTAAGCAATTGTTTGATTTCATCAAATCACTTTGTAATGAAAATCAGCAATCAGGAATTTGGTTAAATGTTTGGGTTGAAAATCTAAGAGCTGTCAGTTTCTATAAAAAAATGGGTTTTGAAATTGTCGGAAAATCAGATTATCAAATTTCTGCAACTCATTCTAATCCAAATCATGTGATGTTTTTACATTTTTAGATTGCTTAAAAAATTACTTGATTTTTAGTATCTTTCCATCACTAAAATCATTTTTAAAAATGGAAAATTTTTTAAACTTCTTTGAAAATATGCCTTCGTGGCAAAAATTAGTTTGGATATTTATTTGTATTTCAGCAAATTGGATAATTGAATTACTAATCCCATTAGTAAAATTCAGCTATAAAAAAGTAAAACATGCAGGGGTAAATATGGTTTTTTTAGCTTCGGATGTGAGTTTAAATTTACTATTTGGCATCTTTACTGTTGGCGTTTTTTCTTGGCTTTCAACTAATCAATTTGGGTTATTATATTTATTAGAATTGCCTATTTGGGTTGAATTAGCAATTGCAGTATTGGCATTAGATTTTGCAGCTCAATATTTAGTACATTATTTGTTGCACAAAGTACCCTTTATGTGGCGTTTTCACATGATTCATCATAGTGACACCAACGTTGATGCTACAAGTGCCACAAGACATCATCCTGGCGATTATGCTTTTCGAGAAATTTTTGCGTTAATTATGATTGTCATTTTCGGAATTCCTTTAGCATATTATCTTTTTTACAGAATGGCAACTGTCTTTTTTGGCTATTTAACGCATGCTAACTTTTACGTCCCTCATAAAATTGACAAAGCATTCAGTTACATTTTTATAACACCAAACATGCACAAATTTCATCATCATTATCAATTACCTTGGACAGATACTAATTTTGGAAATATTTTTTCTTTTTGGGACCGTATTTTTGGAACCTTAACACACGATGATCCAAAAAAAATACAATATGGTTTGGATTTATTAGATGATTCCACTGATCAAGATATAGTGTATCAATTTAAGATTCCTTTTAATAAAAACATAAAGCTAAAAACGGATTCATAGCACCTTATTGAAATTTTTTATCAAAGTGATTTTTCAAGAAAACCACTTCATATTTTGAAGTGTTTTTTTATTGATAAAAAGCACTGTATCTTTAAAAACTATTTTTACCCAACCAAAAATAAATCAAATACCATTTTACCAATGAAAAAAATAACACTTTTATTCTTCATTTTTACCTCAATAATTGTTGCGCAAACAGATCAGAAAATCTACGATATTATCAATACTATTTCTGAAGAAAGATTGAAAAATGACGTAAAAACTTTAGCAGATTTTGGCACGAGAAATACTTTTTCTGATACAATTTCTGAAACCCGTGGAATTGGCGCTGCAAGACGTTGGATTAAAAATGAATTTGATAATATTTCAAAAGAATGTGAAAATTGTTTGACTACTTTTTATCAAAGGGATTTTGTTACTACAAAAATGAGCAACAGAGTGCCAAAAGATACTTGGATTGTGAACGTTGCTGCTATCCAAAAAGGGACAAAATATCCGAACAGGTATATTATCATGACGGGAGATATTGACTCCAGAAATAGTGATGGATCTGATTTCACAAAAGATGCTCCAGGTGCTAATGACAATGCCTCAGGCATGGCTGGAACTATCGAAGCTGCTAGAGTTTTGAGTAAATATAAATACGAAAATAGCATTGTGTATTTAGGTTTGTCAGGTGAGGAACAAGGGCTTTTTGGTGGTGCAGGATTTGCAAAATACGCCAAAGAAAAAGGTTGGGAAATTATTGGTGTTTTAAATAATGACATGATTGGAAATATAACTGGAGTTGATGGCGTAATTGACAACAGAGCTTTCCGAATATTCTCAGAACCTGTTCCGCCTACAGAAACTGAAAGAGAGCGAAATATGCGTCGTTTTTATGGAGGTGAAGTAGATGGGATTTCAAGACAATTAGCAAGATATGTTCACAAAACCACCAAAACTTATATGCCAGAAATGAATCCAATGATGGTGTATAGATTGGATAGATTTGGACGTGGTGGACATCACAGACCCTTTAATGATTTGGGGTTTGCTGGAATCAGAATTATGGAAGCGCATGAAAATTACACCCAACAACATCAAGATATTAGAACAGAAAATGGCATCAATTACGGAGATACTTTTGAGCATGTAAACTTTGGGTACGTGAAAAAATTAACTGCTGTAAATGCCATCAATTTAGCAAGTTTGGCTTGGGCACCTCCTTCCCCATCAGAAGTTGCTATTGGCGGAATTGTAGAAGCTTCAGTAAAATTAAAATGGAATAAAGTTGATGGTGCAAAGGGTTACAAAATATATTGGAGAGATACTACTTCTCCTACTTGGGATCATTCAAGATATGTTGAAACAACTGAATTTACTTTAGAGGGAATTGTGATTGATAATTTCTTTTTTGGTGTGGCTGCTGTTGGCGCAAATGGTCATGAAAGTGTGGTGATTTTTCCTAATAAAATAATGAGATAAAAATATTTTGCCTCTTAAAATCAATCATATTCCCTTATTATTGTTATTAAAATAAAAAATTAACTCCTCATTAATTTATCTTCTTTTAAAAAAGTGCTTTAAAAATTTATTTTTTAAAGCGCTTTTTTATTGAAATTTATTAAAGAATTTTTAATTTAAACTTCAAAATTGCACATAAAAATCCAGCATAGTTAAACAATTGTTAAAAAAATGTTTTGATTTCATTATCAAAAGTATTACTATTACATTTGTAATGTAAACTTTTAACTATGAAAAATATACTAACATCAGTGATTATTATAATTTCACTTCATACATTTTCACAAAATGAATTGAAAAAAGGTTTTGATGATGTTTTTCAAACTGTAAAAGTCGAAGAAAATCATTTTTTTGTTCAACACATTCCTCAGAAATTAAATCTTCAGTTATTTGAAGAAATAAAAATTTCTGATGATTTGAAAAAATATCCGATCGCTGAGAAAAAGTTTTTATTCAAGGAAAAGACAAATACACTCTTTGGTAAGACAATTCAAAAAAACTTAATAGAAGAAATAAGCACCTCTTC
>JANREL010000022.1 GCA_030758355.1 Polaribacter sp. | reverse complement strand
GGAGAATTAAAAATTGCTTCAGAAGGACTGTTTTATTTTACGCATGGATATGAAAATCAATACTTATATCTTCAACCAAATGACAGTTTACTTTTGCGTTTAAATACATGGGATTTTGACGAATCATTGGTTTTTTCTGGTAAAGGTGCTGATAGAAATAATGTGTTGATTGATTGCTTTTTGGAAGACGAAAAAGATGCAATCGACACTTATGAATTCAACAAACTCCCTCCAAAAAAGTTCAAAGAAAAATATGATTCTTTACTAAAAGATAAATTATTCTTTTATGAAGAGTATATTAAAAGTCACCCTGAAGAATCCAAAGAATATCAAAAAGTTTTAAAAGTTGCTTTGACATATCCACTATATGCAAGATTGGAAAAATACCCGATATTGTATGCTAAATACTCTGATTCTGATAATATTCCTAAACTTGAGGAATCTTTTTATGATTATAGAAATTATGTAAAAATAGATGATAACTCTCTAATTTACTATCCTCCGTATTCCAAATTTGTTAGAAATCAACTGTACAATAAGACATATTCTTTAGGACACTCACCTCTTAAAAAAAATTATCCTCCAAAATTTACAACTGATTTATTAACTATAATCAGTAAAAAAGTTTCTAACGAGGACGTGAAAAATACATTTTTAAAACAAACAATAATCAGTCATTTCTTTAACAAATCGAGTTGTAGTTTAAATACTGAACCTTTTGATACATTTTTGAATTTAAGTACGGACAAGGAAGATAAATTACTTATAAACAACATCATTAATGACACAAAATCTATCCATCTAAATTCAAAATTAATGGATTTTAGTGTGAATGATTATTTACATACTCCTAGATCAATTCACGATTTAGTTGGAGGTAAAAATGCTTTTCTTTTCTTTTGGAGTCCTGAATATGTATCTGAATCTTATTTGGTCTCTCGCATCAACTTTTTATCAAATACTTATCAAAATATTATTTTTATTCCCATTAAAATTGATGGTATCAAAACAGAACGCATTGAAAAATTGGATATCAAATCGCAATTTTACTTAGCAGATGATAGTGCTGCAAACGATTTTTTAACTTCAAAAATGCCTCGATCAATTCTTGTAAACAAGAACGGAAGGGTAATCAATGGCTATGCTTCTATCTCATCACCAAACCTAGTTGAATATTTAGAAAATCTAAATAAAATAAAATAGCCTTTAAAAAGTTGCGATTTGTTTTATTTAGATTACCTTTGCGGGATTTTTAAAATGAAATTATTTCTTTTAAAATCAAGTCGAATTATAACAATCGGTTTGCAGGTGGGCGTCTGTGAATCAAAAAAAACACAGTATGTCAACATTTTTAGAATTAGGTTTGAAAGAACCTATAACAAGAGCATTATTAGATTTAGGATATGAAAATCCTACGATAATTCAAGAAAAAGCAATTCCTCAAATCATTTCTTCAAAAAGCGATTTAAAAGCTTTTGCACAGACAGGAACAGGTAAAACTGCCGCTTTTAGTTTGCCAATTTTACAATTGGTAGATGAAAATAATTCAAATACACAAGCCATTATATTATCACCAACAAGAGAATTAGCTGTTCAAATTGGTAAAAACATTCAAGATTTTTCTAAATATATAAAAAACTTGAAGGTAGTTACTGTCTATGGTGGTGCAAGCATGGAAGAGCAAATTCGTTCACTAAATAAAGGTGCACAAATCATTGTTGGAACACCGGGAAGAACGTTAGATTTAATCAACAGGAGAGCTTTAAAGCTTGGCAATATTGAATGGTTGGTGTTGGATGAAGCTGACGAAATGTTGAATATGGGTTTCAAAGAAGACTTAGACAGCATCTTACAAGTTACTCCAAAAACCAAACAAACATTGTTATTTTCAGCAACTTTCCCTGCTGAAGTTGAAGCAATTTCAAGAAACTACATGACCAAACCAGTGGAAATAACCTCTGGCCAAAAAAATCAAAGTTCAGACAACGTAAGTCACGAATATTATTTAGTAAATGAAAGTACACGCTACCTCGCTTT
>JANREL010000021.1 GCA_030758355.1 Polaribacter sp. | reverse complement strand
ATGGCTGTAAAAACCACTTTAATGACAGCAAATGCTACCATTCAAGGAACACCAATTGTAATGACCATGAAAGCTTCTTTACCAAACAAATCTTCTCAAGAAATTTCGGTGATGGGAAATGTAATGCAAAAAACTGTTTTTGATGGTGAAAAAGGATTCGCTGAAGGGCGGGGTCAAAAAATGGACATGACAGCTGAACAAATTACAGAAGCAAAAGCAGGAAATTCAATTTTTAGTGATTTGAATTATATGAAAGGAACTCTGGTAAGAATTGAACCTTTAGAAGGTAAAAATGCCATTGTGTTAAAATTCAATGACACTGAAGTTTTTTACGATATGTCTACCTGGTTAAAAGTAAAAGAAGTAAAAAAAGTAAAAACTCCCGATGGACAGGAAGTAGCGGTTCCAACTGTTTTTGGGGACTATAAAGAAGTAAATGGCGTAAAATTTCCGTATTCAATTGGTCAAAAAATGGGCCCTATGGATTTAAATTTTGAAATCAAAGAAATCAAAGTAAACGAAGGAGTTTCGGATGCTGATTTTAAATAGTTCATTAGAATAGAGAGAAAATAAAAAAGAGTCAAAACATACGTTTTGACTCTTTTTTTCATTCCTAAAAAACTTTTCTAATTTATTTTACTTCGCTCTATTCACCAAATACACACCAGCCATGATTAAAAGACCTGCAAATAATTGCAAAATACTTAGTTTTTCACCATCTAAAGATCCCCATAAAATGGCTACTAAAGGCATTAAATACGTGACTGATGACGCAAATACAGGCGTTGAGATTTGCACTAATTTGGTGTATAAAACTTTGGCAACTCCAGTTCCAAAAACAGCGAGAATTACCACATACAGTAAGGAGTCTATTTGCAACTCATCTCCTTTAAATTCGCTAAAAAATCCTGAGTAAAAAAGCACAAGGATTGCAGGAATCAACATCATTAAAAAATTTCCTGTGATGATTGCCAAAGCATCCAAATCCGAAAGATATTTTTTTACAATATTCACATTCATGGCATATCCAAAAGTGGCTAATATTGCCAATAATGAAAACCAATAATTTTGATTCGGATTCATCTCAGCACCTTTTAAAATAAGAATTGATGTGCCAATCAAACCCAATAAAATCCCAATAAATTGCTTTTTCTTAAAGCCAAAGCTAAAAACCATGATGCCAATAATAAAGGTATTGAAAGGCGTAAAAGAATTTAACATTGATGCAATTGAACTGTCAATTTCTTGAACCGCAAAAGAAAATAAAAACACCGGAAAAAAAGTTCCTAAAAAAGCCGTGTAAAAGATATATTTCCATTGATGTTTCTTGATTTTTTTCAAACTAGAAAACCCAACCATCAATAATAAAATAGAGGAAGTGGTAATTCTCAAAGCCCCTAAAGGAATTGGCTGAAAACCCAACAACGCCTTTTTAATTAAAATATAGGAACTACCCCAAACTAAAGAAAGCAAAATAAGAAACAACCATTTTCGTTGTTGTAAATTCATAAGGCATTATCTTGAAAGTGCAAAATTCTGATAATTATTGTGATGCGCACTCTTTTAATTGATAAATTTGTAAAATATTTAAATCAATAACCGTTATGAATACAAAAAATATCATTTTAAGTTTTGCATTTACCTGTTTTATCTTAGTTAGTTGCAAAAAAGAAGTAGCAAAAGTAGATTTACCAGTTGCAAAAACTCAAGTTTCCTTAGCAATATCTGGAATGACCTGCGAAATTGGTTGTGCAAAAACCATTCAATCAAAATTATCAAAAAAAGAGGGAGTTTTAGATGCAAAAGTGGTTTTTGCTGATAGTATAGCAACTATTGATTTTGATGCTAATAAAATATCTGAAAAAGACTTAATTGCTTTTGTTGATGGCATTGCAGGTGGTGATTTATACAAAGCTTCTATCAACAAAAAAGAGGCACATTCTTGTACAGAATCTTGCAAAAAAGATTGCGACAATAAAACCGCTACAAAAATGGAATGTAAAAAAGATTGTAAAATGGCTTGTTGTGCAGACAAAAAAAGTTA
>JANREL010000020.1 GCA_030758355.1 Polaribacter sp. | reverse complement strand
TGTCTGAAGGAGAATTTCCATCAAGATTTCCATCAGCTTCAATTCCTCTTGGATCCGAAGTTACAGCAACATAACCCGCTTCTCTAACACCATATAAATTTGTACAAGTACCTACATATCCTTGTGTAAAATCGAACATATCATCTTTAGCATTCACTACTAAAATATTAGAAGCATTTACAGTTCCTCCAAAAAATTCAATTCCATCATCATCCCCATTTAAAATTGCAATGTTAGACAATACAGTTCCTGAACCAACTCCATTTAAGGTCAATCCATTGTGTTCTGCCTCGTCATCAATTCTTGCACCTGTATATTCTAATATTACATAATTTAAAATTCCTGAGTTATCGTTAGCTACTGAACCTCCAAATAAAATTGAATTTTTTACTTCGGTTGCTGCGTTACTTTCAGAACCATTTTGACGGCTTAAAGGTGCTTTTCCGTTTAAAATAAGACCTCCCCAATCACCAGCTTTTGGACTTGTAGCGCTTGATGTAAATTTGATAGGATTTGCAGCTGTTCCGTTTGCGATAATTTTCCCTCCTTTTTCAACTAGAATATACACATCAGTACCACCAGCTAAAGCGTTGATAGTTACACCTGCTTCAATAGTTAATGTTGCACCGTCTTTAACAAGTAAAGCCCCGATTAAATTGTGAGCAACTCCTGATTTTAAAGTTAAATCTGATGTTAAGTTACCTGCTAAGTTTTGCACTGTTACTTCTCCACCCACGGTTCCATTGTTATCATCATCACTTAATGAACATCCAGTAAAGATTAATGAAGCGATTGTTACGATTGATAAAATTGTTTTTTTCATTGTATTTGTTAGTTTGTTAAATGATTTATTTATGCTGCAAAGTTGTGGTAATTATGTTCTCTAGTGTTTACGTAAACATTAAAGAATTGTTATAAAAACCTAATCTATTTAAAAATTATACGAAAATCCTAAACTTAAGTTAACACCTCTTTTATAATTACTTAACACTACGTTATCCCCTCCGTTAAAACCAGCTCTAGATAATTGAATATCAGGATTTAATAAGTTAGTTGCTTTTAGTTTGATACTATAGTTTTTATGAAACTCATACGAAGAAACCAAATCTAATGTTGGTATTCCTTTTTCTAAAATATTTTCAAAACCCCTAGTTCCAATAGAATATACTCTCTCGCTGAAATAGTTAAATACTAAAGATGAAATCAATGTGTTTTCATTGTATTTTTTATTAAATGTAATATCAGCATTCATTAAAAATGGAGTAGCTCCTTCTAATTGACTAGTTGCGCTTGTAAATTGTGCAATAGAACTTGAATCTAAATTCACATTCGAAAACAATACGGATGAATTTAAACCACCAATAATTTCAAAATCTTTATCTTCTACTTTGTAAATACTTTTTCTAGCTTCTAACTCAAAACCATATACACTTGCGTCATTTCCAACATTCAAATATGTAAGCGTATTTCCTCCTGAAGGAATCTCAGTTCTTGCAATTGGGTTTTGGATATATTTATAAAAACCTGTTACAGAAATCAATTCTGATGAAGACATATAGTATTCATATTTAGCATCAAAATTATAATTATCAGAAGGTTTTAAATCAGGATTACCTTGAGATGAAAAAGTTACATCTTGATATTTAAAAGGCGCTGTTTCTTTAAACTGAGGAAAAGTATACGATTGACTTCCTGCAATTCTTAAAATGCTATTCTCATTAAAATTATATTTCAAATTAAAATTTGGTAAAATATAAGTTCTATCCAAATTTGAAGCACCATCAATTGATGATTGAGCAATATTGGTATTATAAGTAACTCTTTGTTGCGCTTTTTCGAATCTACCTCCCACAGAAGCAACTAAATTATCTCCTAATTGATATACTAAATTACCAAAAGCTGCAAATACTTGTCTTTTCCCTCTGTAGGTAAATGGTACAAAAGCAGCTGGGTTCGTTGCACTTCCTCTTCCTGTTTCTAACTCAAAAATATTAGTGTCAATTGAGTTTTGATTGAAAACTGCTTCTGGATTATTAATATCAATAGGAACTCTTGTAGAAAAGTCATGATTAAAAATAGTTGCAGAAAACAAACGCTCTGTGTATCTATAATCTCCACCAAACTGAAGTGCTGATATATCATCTTCATCTTTTTTCAATTTATACTCAAACATCCCTTTTGCAGCATAATCATTTTCTTCTAATTTAGAGAAATAACGTTCATTTTCTCCAGCAGAATTGGTTTGTGGATTGTAAAAATCGTCTCTAAAAAGATATTTATTTGTTCTACGATCTGGCTCATTTCCTCTAATGAAGTTTAAAGACCCTTTTGCCTCAAAATTTAATCTATCAGAAAATTTGTAATTTGTGATTAATTGATTTACATACAACTCATTATTATTGGTTTGCTGTCTTCTTTGAAACTCTAAATCGCCATCTTGTTCAGGATTGTTGAATCCAAAATAATCTCCAATAGATTGTTTGTTATTATGGATAAATAAGTGATTGAAAGCAATAGAATGTCCACCACTAAACTTATAATTTAAGTTTGCCATTAAAATTTGAGAAACATTGTACTCATATTTTGAAAATGACTGGTCTTGAAAAATTTCACCAGCACTTGTAGTTTGTTTGATGTTTCCATCTAAAAAATTATAACTACCATCAAAACCTCCTACTAAGAAAAAGCTAAAGCTATCGTCTTTAATGTCGTATTTTTTTCCAGCAGAAAAAGAAAAACTATTATCTAACTGAAAATTTTGACTGTTTGGTTTCCAAGAATTTCCGAAAGTATATTTGGTCAAGTCATTTACTGGAATTCCTAATTTTTGAATACCAAAAGGAGTATTACCATCAATAGTTAAAAACTCTTCAGAAACTGTTTGTGTGTTTGCACCTAATGAAGCTCCAAAATTAAAAAGACTTCTTTTGTCTAATTCTTTTGAAGAAATATCAATATTTGCTCCGCCAACATCACCATAAATATCTGATGAAAATACCTTATTAACTCCGATGTTTTTGATGATTCCTGTGTCAAAAAAATCTAATGAAATATTTTTATACTCAGGATCTTCAGATGGTAATGGCAATCCATTTAATGTTGTAGAATTGTATCTATCTCCTAAACCTCTTACGATTACGTTTTTAGAACCTTTAGAAACTCCCGCTGTTTTAGTAACAGCTCCTTCAGCATCCGAAACTCCTTTGATCGATAATTCTTGAGCACCAATGGCTGTTTTTATTGAAACCGCCTTTTTTTGCTCTAAAATTAAAGCACTTGCTTTTTCTTTACTTGTGGTTGCAGTAATTTTTACTTCTTCTAACGAAACACCTTCTTCAGCAGACATCAATTGATTGATAGTAACTGTTTGTCCATCTTTTACTGAAAATGATTTTTCGATTGTTTTATATCCTAAAAAGCTGAAAACTACAATATGATTTCCAGCAGGCACTTGAATGGAATATCTTCCGTCAAAATCAGTAGTTGCTCCAATAGTTGTTCCTTTTATCAGCACATTTGCAAATGGCAATGCCTCATTATTTGCTTCTTTATCTGTTATAATCCCTGTTACTGTTCCTCTATTTTGTGCATTCAAAAGTTGACAAAAAATAAGTGATAATAAAATTAAAAAATTTCTCATTTTATATGTTTAAATTATGGTGCAAAAGTCCACCTGTTTTGTAAAGTGTATGTTAGCTGTAAATTATCGTTCAATTAACAGATTGTTATCATAATGTTATGAAGAAGGAAACTAGTATGACTCATTTGAAAAAAATATCTTTATTTTAGTGGAATAAAATGATACTTTTATGCGTTTGAAAAGTCAAATATTTTGATAACATTAAGATAACATTCTCAATTTTTTGAGTAGTTAACTTTGTATCGATTAAATTTTAATAAAAATGGAAGATCCATATGTTTTAATGCTTATTGCCTTAGCGGTTTTAGCTGTTGTTGATTTGGTTGTTGGAGTAAGTAATGATGCCGTTAATTTTTTAAACTCTGCTATTGGTTCAAAAGCAATTCCTGTAAAAAACATCATGATTATTGCCAGTGTAGGTGTTTTTCTTGGAGCTATTACCTCTAGTGGAATGATGGAAGTTGCTAGAAAAGGGATCTTTAATCCTGACATGTTTGTCTTTCAGGATGTGATGCTGATTTTCATGGCTGTTATGATTACTGACATACTTTTATTAGATGTTTTTAATTCGTTAGGAATGCCTACCTCAACAACTGTCTCAATTGTTTTTGAATTGCTAGGAGCTGCATTTGTTATTGCCTTAATTAAAATAACACAGAATGATACAGAAAATTTATCTGCAATTTGGAACTATATTAACTATAATACTGCTACAGAAATTATTTTAGGAATTCTCCTTTCTGTAGCGGTTGCTTTTACTGTTGGCGCTATTGTTCAATATTTTTCAAGACTTATCTATTCATTTAATTTTGAAAACAGACCTGCCTATATTCATTCGTTGTTTGGAGGATTTGCAATCACTGCAATTACTTATTTTATCATCATAAAAGGATTGCAAGGAACTGAGTTTTATGGCAGTATTAAATATATCTTAGATGATAATAACGCACTTATTTTAGGAGTTAATTTTGTTTTTTGGACGGCATTTTCGCATGTTTTTGTAAAAATATTGAAAAAAAATATTTTAGTTTTAATTATTGGTGTTGGTACGTTTTCATTAGCCATGGCTTTTGCTGGAAACGACTTGGTGAACTTTATTGGGGTTCCAATTGCTGCATTAAATTCTTATGAAGTTTGGCATAGCTCAGGAGTTGACCCAACGCTATTTTATATGGACAGTTTGGCAAAAAAAGTTCCATCAAACGTATGGCTTTTATTATTAGCTGGTGCTATTATGGTAATTACTTTGTGGACTTCATCAAAAGCAAAATCAGTTATAGAAACTGGGATTAACTTATCTAGACAAGGTGAAGGTCATGAAAAATTTAAACCAAATAATTTATCTCGAATTGTAGTTCGTTTTTCAATGTTTATCAATTCAGGGATTAACTACGTAATTCCTACAAAAACACAAGAATTTATCAATTCTAAATTTGAGAAACCTGTCATAAAATTACCAAAAGACAAAACGTATGAAATGCCGGCATTTGATTTGGTAAGAGCCGCTGTAAATTTAGTGATGGCAAGCGCTTTGATTTCAATTGCAACTTCAATGAAATTGCCCCTTTCTACAACGTATGTAACTTTTATGGTAGCCATGGGGTCTTCTTTGGCTGATAGAGCTTGGGGACGTGAAAGTGCAGTATATAGAGTTGCAGGTGTTTTAAACGTGATTGGAGGTTGGTTTTTAACTGCGATCATTGCTTTTGTAGCAGCTGGTATTGTAGCTTATTTTATCAATCTTCACATGGCTTTTATTCCAATTTTATTATTAGTTGTTGGATTTTTAATCACAAAAAATTCAATTGCCCACAGAAAAAAGGCCAAAGAAATTCAACGAAAAACCTATATAGAACGATCTGAACTAATTACTATAAATGGCGTAATTGAAGAGAGCTCAGATCATATTGCTGAAGTTGCTACACGTATTAATAAACTATATACAAATGTTGTAGATGATTTAGCAAATCACGATTTAAAAAAATTGAAAAAAACAGACAAATTTGTTTCAAAATTGAATGACGAAATTGATGAATTAAAAGACAATGTTTTTTACTTTATCAAATCTTTAGATGAAACTTCCGTGCAAGCAAGTAAGTTTTATATTATGGTTTTAGGTTATTTACAAGATGCTGCTCAATCTATCAGCTATATTTCAAGAGCTAGTTTTAAGCATGTAAATAACAACCACAAAAACTTGAAAAAAGGCCAAATAAAAGACTTAAAAGAAATAAATATTCAATTAACAACTATTTTAGGAAAAGTAAGTGCTGTTTTCAAGAACAGAGATTTTGATAATTTAAACGATATTATCAAAGAAAAAAATCAACTATTGATAGACGTTTCTGAATCTGTTGAAAAACAAGTAGCAAGAATTAGAACCGATGAAACGAGTCCTAAAAACACTACTTTATATTTCAGTGTATTATTAGAAACAAAGGATTTAATTAAAGCTTTGATGAGCCTTTTAGAAACTTATGAAGAATTTCATTTAAGTACCAAAAAGATTAAAAAATAGTTTTAGCTAAAACCAAAAACCTAGATTAAACAACCAATAACGTTGTTTGGTGTCTGGAGACCAACTGTATTTTAATTCAATTGGGCCTATCATACTGTTGTAACTATAACCAACCGCATAGCCCGATTGAATGTTATCAAACAGTGTAATGTCTTTAAAAACATTGCTATCTAAACGTGCATAATTTGCAATTATAGATGCGTAGTGATTCTCTAAAAACCGATATCTAAAAGTAAATTCAGATTTTACAAAAGATTTATCAGATAACTCTGCAAAATCATAGCCATACAATGAAACAAATGTGTTGACATAATTTTGATTATATCCCCCTAAATAAAAATCAAAAATATTGGATCCTGTGCTATTGAATGTAAAACCAGCTTCATTATTCATTTGAAAAGTGAATCTTTCACCAAAAGTTGTAGCAAATCCTAAGGTTCCTTTGGCTTGAGCAAACTGCTTAAAATTCTGATTAAAATCGGATGAAGCAACATACCATTTAACATTAAAATCAGCAAAATAACCTTTTGTTACAAAGTATTTTTGATCATAGGTATCTAGTTTTACATAGCCAAAAAGATTAAAATAATTGCTATCATCAATAATTAAATTTTGGTTATTTAACAAAACAGTTTCAGTACGTACTTTAATAAATTTATGCTCAGCTCCAAGACCAATTGCAAATTGTCGATTAAAGGTAGTTTGGAGAAAAAATTGATTGGTAATATCTGTATAATTAAGGTTAATAGCATTCAATGTTGGATTTTGAGAAACCACAGGATTGTATTTTGAATTGGCTCTAAAATGGTCATATCGGGAGCGAAAACCATAACTAATGTAAAATCCATTATCCACAAAATAATTCAAATTATACCGTAAATTATCACCCAAAACAGCATCTAAAGAAAATAAATCATTTTTTAAAAGCAGGTTTTTTTGCTTGTAATTCACCAATAATCCTGACTTGTAAAGTAAATCATAATGTGCACCTAAACTTACAGTTGCGTTGTCTTTTGATTCTTTTACAGAAAATTTTAATTGATATTGTTCGTCTTCTTTTTTATCAAATGAATAGGTAATTCTGTCGTAATTTTTAGTTGCAAACAACAATTGTAATTTGTCAGAGATTGCTTTTCTTGACAAACTATCTCCTTCTCTAATATTCAATTTTCCAAGCACATACGCTCTAGTATATTTTTGTAAACCTTGTAAATCAATTGTAGAAATTACTTTTTTTTGTTGATGAATTTTAGCTGTTTTTTTTTCTTTTTTAATGGTTTGTTTTTTTGCAATTTCTTTAAAAACTTCCCTAAATTTCTCAGCTTCAATGGTTCCCTTTTCTAAGATTTCTATTTTTTTATCAAAATCAACAATCGTGTAATCAAAAATATCTGGGTGAATATACACATCTAACTGTTCCTTTTCTTTTTCACTGTTTTGATACATTTGATAGCTCACAATCTGATTTAAAATAGCAATTGCTGAGGTTAGTTTGTCTTTATCAAATAAGCGTCCCTCAACATCTACACCAATTATAATATCCATTCCTTTGGACTTCATAATAGTAATTGGAAAATTATTTGCAACACCACCATCAACCAATAATTTATCGTCAATAACAACCGGATTTAATAAGGTTGGAAATGAGCCACTCGCTCTTAACGCTATCGGCATTGACCCTTTTTCAATAATTACTTCTGCACCATTTTCAACATCTGTAGCAATACAAAAAAACGGAATTGGGAGTTTTGAAAAATCGGTGATTTCTTCAGTTGACTCAAACAATTCTAACAATAAATTAAGTACATTTTGGCCTTTAGAAATTGCTTTGGGCAAACCAACTGAACCTTTATTTACTGGTAAAGTAACACTTGTTTTTTCTTCAAATTCTTTTTCAAAAAAAGTGGCTGTATTTCTGGGTAACTTATCTCTAAGTAACTTAACGAAGTCCGTATTTAAAACAATTTCTTCTATTTGATTTGCAGAATAACCAGCTGCATACAAACCACCAATAATAGCTCCCATACTTGTACCGCCAATATAATCTATTTGTAAACCAGCCTTGTCAATCTCTTTTAAAACAGCAATATGAGCAAATCCTTTTGCACCACCTCCACTTAACACCAAACCTACTTTTGGTTGCGCTTGTTGCCCAAACAGAAATGAGGAAATTAGTATTAAAAAGAAAAAGAGGTTAGGTTTCACTAGCTTTTTTAGGATGATAAAATTGATATACCTTGATGGCTCTTGCGTTTCCAATTGATTCTTGAATTTCTTCAAAGGAAGCTTCTTTAACACGTTTTGCCGACTTAAATGTACGCAATAAAGTTGTTATTGTTTGTTTACCAACGTCAGGAATTTGCTCTAGTTCAGATTGGATAGCACTTTTACTGCGTTTGTTTCTGTGAAAGGTAATTCCAAATCTGTGCGCTTCATTGCGCAAATACTGAATGATTTTTAAACTTTCTGATTTTTTATCCAAATACATAGGAATTGGATCTCCAGGATAATAAATTTCTTCTAAGCGCTTGGCGATCCCAATAATGGCTATTTTTCCTCGTAAACCCAATAAATCTAAGCTTTTTAAGGCTGATGATAATTGTCCTTTTCCACCATCAATAACAATCAATTGAGGCAAAGGTTCATTTTCTGAAAGCAATCGGCTATAACGCCTATACACCACTTCTTCCATAGATGCAAAATCGTCAGGACCTTCTACTGTTTTTATATTGTAATGTCTGTAGTCATTTTTACTAGGTTTTCCGTCTTTAAAAACCACACAAGCAGCCACAGGATTTGTTCCTTGAATGTTTGAATTATCAAAACACTCAATGTGTTTCGGTTCTTCAGAAAGACGTAAATCTTTCTTCATTTGTGCCATAATTCGATTTACATGCCTTTCGGGATCAACAATTTTTATTTGTTTAAATTGCTCTTGTCTGTAATATTTTGCATTGCGTTCAGACAATTCTACAATTCGTTTTTTATCTCCCAATTTCGGAATGGTAACTTTTACTTGATCTCCCAAATCGACTTTAAATGGAACATAAATTTCGGGAGATTGTGAGTTGAAACGCTGTCTGATTTCAACAATAAAAAGCTCCAATAATTCTTGGTCTGATTCGTCTAATTTTTTCTTAATTTCTGTAGTGTGTGATTGAATTATAGAACCGTTTGATATTTTTAAAAAATTGGCATACCCATGTGTTTCATCAGAAATAATGGAAAAAACATCAACATTGTTAATAGATGGATTTACAATCGTACTTTTTGATTGATAATTGCTTAATAAATTTAATTTTTCTTTGATTTTTTGCGCTTCTTCAAATTCCATTTTTGTGGCGAAATCAAACATAACTTGCTGAAATTTCTCTAAACTTTCTTTGAAATTTCCTTTGACAATATTCCGAATTTCTTTGATGGATTCGTTATAATTTAGTTCAGTTTCCAAGCCTTCGCAAGCACCTTTACAGTTTTTTAAATGATATTCTAAACAGACTTTATATTTGCCTTCTTCAATGCTTTTTTCACTCAAATCAAAACTACATGTTCTTAAAGGATACAAATCTTTGATCAAATCCAACAATACTTTTACGGTTCGAACTGAAGTGTAAGGTCCAAAATATTCAGAGCCATCTTTGATAACATTTCGTGTCATAAAAACTCTTGGAAATCGTTCTTTTTTGATACAAATCCAAGGATAACTTTTGTCATCTTTTAGCAATACATTGTAACGTGGTTTGTGCTTTTTTATCAGATTATTTTCTAATAAAAGCGCATCCGTTTCTGTGTTGACCACAATGTGTTTGATGTGCACAATTTTTTTTACTAAAACCCGAGTTTTGCCATTTTCGTGAGTTTTTGTAAAATAGGAAGCAACACGTTTTTTTAAATCTTTGGCTTTGCCAACATAAATGATTTTATTGTCTTTATCAAAATATTGATATACACCTGGAGCATTTGGTAAGGTTTTTAATTGAAGTTCAATAGATTCAGAAATGCTCACTTTTTATAAAATTTTGAGCGTAAAATTGATGATTTTTTATCAATTTTTTAGAATTTTATCTAAAAATATTTTAGTCTTTTGGAAACGCTTGTTTGCTAAAAATAAAAAGAATTGCCACACCAACAGTGATAAAAGCATCTGCTGGATTGAAAATATATTGAAAAAAAGTATACGGTTCACCTCCTACAAAAGGGAACCAACTAGGCAAATTCCCTGACCAAATAGGAAAATAAAACATGTCTACAACTTTTCCGTAAAAAATTTTTCCATAAGGTTCATCAGCAAAAAGAGTGGCTACTTTATTTGTGGAATCATCAAAAATAACTCCGTAAAAAACAGAATCAATGATATTGCCAACAGCTCCAGAGAATATCAATGAAATGGCTATGATTACAGCATTATGAACTTTAGATTTTATGGTGG
>JANREL010000019.1 GCA_030758355.1 Polaribacter sp. | reverse complement strand
CCATATTTTTCCGACAAACGTTTAGCAAAATACAATGGACTTGGACGCCCAACAAAGTCCTTCAATAAAGATTTGTATTCTATTTGAAACTCCTCAGATTCAATAATTTGAATGTAATTATCTTCTAATTCTTTTACATTCGGATATAACAATTCTGGGATAAATGCACCTCCATATTGTCCAAAATAGCCATTTTTATCTGGTTGAAATTTACTTTTCATTTTTTTGTTTTTTGCTGTCATTGCGAGAAATGAAGCAATCCTTTTTTTTATAAGCAGATTACTTCACAACGTTCGTAAAGACGTTATTTTTAAACTTTTTTAATGCTTCAATATTCTTTTTTCCTGGTTCAATTTCGAATTTACTATTCACATCCAATCCATAAATTGGCAAATTGGATTGTAAGATTTCTTGCAACTTTTCAACATCTTCCAAACCAATTCCACCACTTAAAAAAAAAGGTTTTTGAAAAGGGTATTTTTCTAAAACTCGCCAATCAAAATGAACTCCATTACCTCCTTTTTCTTCGCCTTTGGTGTCAAACAAAAAATAATCAACCGTTTCTAAATATGGTTTTAAAACATCAAAATCAAACGAATCTTTGATACTAAAAACCTTAATAATTTCAACTTTTGGTAAATGCTTTTTCAATTCATTGATATAAGAAACGGCTTCATCTCCATGTAATTGGATAGCTTTCAATTGATATTCTTGTGCTAATGAAACTAAAATTTCTAAATATTCATTTACAAAAACACCTGTTTTTTTGATACTTTTTGGAAATGCTGGAATGATTCCTTCAAAATTTCTTTTAGATTTTTCATAGAAAATAAACCCCAAATAATCAGGTTGCAAAGCCGCAACTTGTTGCATATTTTCCGTAAATTTCATTCCGCAAACTTTCAATTTCATTTTATCGAATTTGATTTATAAATTCCTGGCAAGCTTCTCCTGGGTTTTCTTCTTTCATGAAATTTTCGCCAATTAAAAATCCTTGAAAACCATATTCTTTTAATCCTGTAATAATTCTTGGATCAGAAATTCCACTTTCTGAGACTTTGATTGAAGAATCTGGAATTTGGTCAGCCAATTTGATGGAATGTTCTAAATCAACTTCAAAAGTATTTAAGTTTCGATTATTAATACCGATGATTTTGTTGTCTAAATCGCCAATTCTATCTAAATCACCCTGAGAATGAACTTCATACAAAACCTCTAAACCCAAATCATTGGCTAATTTTCCATAGTTTTTTAATTCCAAAGAAGTTAAACAAGCAGCAATCAATAAAATAACATCTGCTCCAATCGCTTTTGCTTCCACAATTTGAAATCCGTCAACAATAAAATCCTTTCTTAAAATAGGTTTTTCTTGATTGATAACTCTAGCTTCCATCAAATCTGCTATAGTTCCTCCAAAGAATGACAAATCTGTCAAAATAGATTGTGCAACAACATTGGCATCCAAATAGCCTTGTGTCACTTCAGCAATGCTCACTTTATCATTGATGATTCCTTTTGAGGGCGATTGACGTTTGAATTCGGCAATAATACCCGTAGAATTGAAATCTAAAAGGGATTTTTCCAATGAAAAAACTTCTCTATTAAAATTTGGACTTTCAATTAATTTTTTCAAAGAAACTTCAGCTTTAATTTTAGCTACTTCCTTTTTTTTAAATGCGATGATTTTATCTAAAATTGTCATTTTAATTCCTAATTCGTAATTATTTCTAAACATTTTTTTGCTTTCAATCCAAAAAGAGACTCTTTAGCTTCTTCAAAAGCTGTTTCAAAAGTCTTGGTTTCATTAACAATTTGAAGTGCAAATGCCGCATTTGCCAAGACAACATTATTTTGTGCTTCAGTTCCTTTTCCTTCAATGATTTGTTGAAATATTTTAGCTGCATCTGCAACAGAATTTCCTCCAAAAATAGCTTCTTGAGCAATTCTTTTCATTCCTAAACTTTCTGGAGAAATCATTTTTTCACTAGTCTTAGTGAATAGTTTAAAGGCACTTGTTAATGAAATTTCGTCATATCCATCCAACGCATAAATGATTCCGTAATTGCTATTTTCTTCTTGCAAAATGTAATGATATAAACGTGCAACTTCTAAATTAAACGTCCCTAAAAAATGATTTTTTGGAGAACTTGGATTCACTAAAGGACCTAGAATATTGAAAAATGTTTTCAATCCTAATGCCTTTCTTGTGGGGCCAACCGCTTTCATCGCTGGATGAAATTTGGGTGCATGTAAAAAACAAATATTTGCTTTCTCTAATTGATTTTTTAAAATATATTCATCATTCGTAAATTCATATCCAAAACTTTCTAGCATATCGGAAGAACCTGACTGAGATGACAACGAATAATTGCCATGTTTGGCAACTTTTTGCCCAGTTCCGGCAACCACAAATGACGTTAATGTTGAAATATTAAACGTGTTTTTTCCATCACCACCTGTTCCAACAATATCAATCGTATTGAATTCGGAAAAATCAACTTTTAGAGATAATTCTTTTAAAGCATCTCTAAAACCTGACAATTCATTAACAGAAATTGGACGCATCATAAAAACAGTCAAAAAAGAAATTACATGTGCTTCAGTGAATTTTTCAGCAGCAATGTCTTTTAAAACTTGTTTTGCTTCCTCTTTTGATAAGCGCTCGTGATTGTATAATTTATGTAATGTTTCTTTCATAATATAGCTTTTTGCTTTTAGCTTTTTGCTTTGGCATTATCTATAAAATTACGAACCAATTGTTCTCCTACATCTGTCAAAATAGATTCTGGATGAAACTGGACTGCACTAATATTGAATTTTTTATGTTCTAAAGCCTGAATTCCTCCATCTTCATCTCTTGCTGTAATTGTAATTTCAGCCGGAAAACCCTCGTCAGAAGCTGCCCAAGAATGATAACGAGCAGCCAAAAATTTTTCTGGAATATCTTTAAAAATAATCCCAGATGGTTCTATTACTGTCATTTCTGTGGCAACTCCATGAAAAACAGCATCTAAATTGACAATTTTCCCACCAAAAACTTCTGTAATTGCTTGTAATCCTAAACAAACTCCAAAAATTGGTTTTTCACCAGCATATGTTTTTATGACATCTTTTAAAATACCTGCTTCATTAGGAATACCAGGTCCAGGAGACAACATAATCATGTCATAATTGCCCACATTTTCAATACTGATTTCGTCATTTCTAAAAACTGATGGAAAATTCCCAGTGATTTTTTCAACCATGTGAACTAAATTGTATGTAAACGAATCGTAATTATCTAAAATTAATATGTTCATAAGCTCATCCTAACCTTCCCAAAGGGAAGGAACTGTTGCGTTTTATATAGTTAATGTTTTTATCTATTCTTAATTTTTAATTTTATTCCCAATCCAAACTCGTTCCTTTTTGGGGAAGTTGGAAGGGACTTTTATATTTTTTCGGCTAAAATCAAAGCTTTTTTCAACGCTGCTAACTTATTATTAACCTCTTGTAATTCTTTTTCTTCATCAGAATGAATGACAATTCCTGCTCCTGCTTGATAATACAGTACATTATTTTTACTCACAAATGAACGAATTGCAATCGCTAAATTGACTGAACCATCCAAACCAATAATACCAACTGCACCTCCATAAAATCCGCGAGATTGATTTTCGTATGTGTCAATTAATTGCATGGCTTTGTATTTTGGTGCGCCACTTAAGGTTCCTGCAGGAAAAGTATCTCCAACAGTTTCAATTGGATTTCCCTTTAATTGCCCTGAAACTGTAGAAACTAAATGAATAACATGACTAAAATATTGCACTTCTTTAAAAACTTCAACAGTCACATTATCAGCATGTTTACTTAAATCATTCCGTGCCAAATCAACCAACATGACGTGCTCAGCAGTTTCTTTTTTGTCAGCTGCTAAATTTTTTCCTAACTGAATATCTTTTGCCATTTCACCTGTTCTACGAAAAGTTCCTGCAATTGGATTGATAATGGCTTTTCCGTTAGAAATTTTGATTTGCGCTTCTGGTGAAGAACCCATCAATTTGAAAGAACCGTAGTCAAAATAAAACAAATAAGGTGAAGGATTTATAGAACGTAAAGCCCTGTAAACATTGAATTCATCACCTTTGAATTTTTGCTGAAATTGACGCGACAACACCAATTGAAAAACATCTCCTCTTTTGCAATGTGATTTTGCTTTGACCACATATTCCTTAAAATCTTCATTGGTACAATTGGAAGTTTCATCACCCAAAACTTGAAATTTTTGAGTATTAAAAACTTGTGCATCAATGACCTTCTGAATTTCTTGAATGCGAGATTCTTGTCCATTTTCAATATTTTCAATCAACATCATTTCATCATTAAAATGATTGATAGCAATGATAAATCTGTAAAAACTGTATTGTAACAACGGAATTGCAGAAGGCGCTTCTTTGACATTTAGAACAATATTTTCAAAATACTGCACTGAATCATAGGTTGTATAACCATACAATCCATTAAATGATTTTAATTCTTTTGGACAATCTAACTCGATGCTTTTACTATATTTTTCAAAAATTTGATTGAAATTTTTCCCAATTTTTTCACTCTCTAATGTTTCGCTTTTGTAGGAAAAACTCAATAAATGATTGTTTGCTTGAATAGAAATCACAGGTTCAAGGCATATAAAAGAAAAACTCTCTTCTTTGCTATGATAATCAGAACTTTCTAGTAATAATGTGTTGGCATATTTATCTCGAAATCGCAAATACAATCCAACTGGAGTAATTGTGTCTGCAATTGTCGTTTTGAATATTGTTTTAAACTGTATTTTTTTCATCATTTCATTGAATTGATTTCAATAACATTAAAAAAAGGCTTATCGTGAGATAAGCCTTTTGAATATTTTTTAGATATAGGATTTTTTCTCACTTAGTTAAATAAGAGAGTTCCACCACCATATATTTTTTTGATTTTTCATTGGCAACAAATGTAGAAAGCCTTTTTTATTTGAGCAAATTTTACAGTAGTTTTTTTAAATAACTTACGATATTTTAATATTAAAATTATTGAAATTACATATTTGTAATATTATTAAGATTTTGATTACATTTTGTAACCATTTATGTAATATCAATTTACAAGTATAGAGTAAATTGAGTTATTTGCATTTCAAAACATGTGTTTGATTTGAATTTACTGAATTAATCTATGCACCAATAATTTTTTGATAAAATTATTGGTGTGTTTTATTTGTGGAAACTTTACGCACTCACAAAACTTTTGTAGTTTTGACAACCAAAATAACAAGCAAGAAATCAAAAAATATCAGGATGAATAAAACAATGACTGTGGATATTTTATCAAGTATCAAAGGTGCAAAACCTTCTGATACTGTCTCAAAATTATTTGAGATTATAAAAAATGCCAATACTTCATCAACCAATTTTTATTCAAAAAATCATCAAAATGCAGTTTCACTAGACGAATTGAGAGAAGATATTGTGATTGAAAGTTCAGATTTAGAGAAAAAAATCATCATCGAAAACTTTCCAAAAGAAAAAAAAGGATATTTAGTGGTATCTAAAGTGATTGAAGAATAATTTTATGGAATCACAAATTAGAGAAATTCATCAACAATTGGTTGAAAAAAAAATAACTTGTACTGATTTAATACAAGCAAAATTGGATTTATTAAAACCGAATGCTTACAATACTGTCAATTCACTTTTAGAAAACTTGGCTTTAGAAAAGGCAAAAAAAGTAGATGAAAAAATAAAAAACAAACAAGAAATTGGCTTATTAGAGGGAATCCCTTTTGGAATAAAAGACGTTTATATGCTGCAAGGAACTTTTACAACTGCCAGTTCCAAGTTTTTAAAAAACTATAAAGCTCCATATACAGCATCAGCCATTCAAAAGTTAATTGACGCCGGAGCAATACCAATAGTAAAAGAAAATTGCGATAGTTTCGGTCATGGTTCGTCTTCTGAAAACACCATTTTTGGCGCTGTAAAAAATGCTCTAAACAAAGATTTAGTTGCGGGTGGCTCCAGTGGTGGTTCTGCCGTAAATGTGGCAAAAAATTACACTACTTTCTCTATTGGTGGTGATACAGGAGGTTCTGTAAGACAACCTTCAGGATATAATAAAGTCTATGGGTTGAAACCAACTTACGGACGAGTTTCGCGTTTTGGATTGCTTGCATATGCTTCTTCTACAGATTGTGTTGGACCAATTGCAACCACTATCGAAGATGTCAGAATTGTTCTAAATGTCATAAGTGGTGTTGATGCAAAAGACCAAACAACCTATCTTTCTAATGAAATCTCTGAGAAAGAAATCTCAAGATATGATGACATCAAAACCATTGGATATTTTAAAAACTTCATAGAAAATGAGGCTATTGATGCAACTATAAAATCAGATTTTTTAGCATCTATTGAAAAAATAAAATCAAAAGGAATAAATGTAAAAATGTTGGATTTTTTTGATTCAGAGACTTTGGTTTCCACTTATTATACATTGGCTATGGCTGAAACCGCCTCTAATTTATCAAGATTGGATGGCACTAATTATGGCAACAGAATGGAAGGAAAAAACTTAAAAGAAAGCTATTCCAGCACACGTTCTGAAAATTTTTCGGAAGAAACAAAGCGCAGAATTGTGGGTGGAAATCAAGTTTTATCTCAAGGTTTTTCAGATGAAATTTATACAAAAGCATTGAGTATAAGAGATCAGATTTCCGAAAATTTCGAAAAAGATTTTCAGGAAGTGGACATTATTCTATCTCCTGTAACACCAAATCCTCAACCAAAAATAGGAGAAAGTTTAAAAAATCCTTTGGCCATGTATTTATCTGATTCTTATACCGTTGGATTTAGTTTAGGTCAATTACCTACCTTTACAATTCCTCAAGGAACAGCCACCGGTATTCAATTAACAGCAGCTAAAAACAATGATGAACTGCTGCTAAAATTTGCTAACTTCCTAAAAGAAGTACTCTAATGGAACTAGAACAATTGAATGATTTACTCAAAAAACATGACCTTGAGCTAGTAATTGGCTTAGAAACTCATGTCAGATTAAACACAAAAACGAAACTGTTTTGTTCTTGCCCAAATCAAGAAACAGAACAACCAAACCAACATATTTGCTCAGTTTGTACAGGACAAATGGGTGTTTTGCCAACTGTAAATAAAGAAGCCATTAAGAAAGCGATTTATTTTGGAAAAGCGGTAAAATCGTCCTTTTCAAATGAGGTTATTTCTTGGGATAGAAAACATTACGAATATCCTGACAATCCTAAAAATATTCAAATTACGCAGTTTCACAATCCCATAATTCCTGATGGTGAAGTGTCATGTTTCAGAAATGATGGTTCGCAATTTACGGTAAGTTTGACGCAAGTTCACATTGAAGAAGATGCTGCAAAATTGATGCACGAAAAAGAGATTTCGTTAGTAGATTTTAACAAAGCTGGAGTTCCTTTGATTGAAATTGTGACTGAGCCTTGTATTCGTAATATAGAAGATGCTTCAATTTATGCACAATATATTCAACGAATTGTACAGAATTTAAAAATTTCGGAAGCAAATTTAGAAAAAGGCGAATTCAAATCAGATGTTTCTGTTTCACTTAGAAAAAAACATAGTTATAATTTGAATCCAAGAACGGAAATTAAAAACCTCAATTCTTTCAAATTTATGCTGGAAGCTTTGAAAGAAGAAGTTGAAAAACAATTGAATTATTATATCGAAAATAAAGAATTCAGACCTGACCAAACCACAGTATTGTTTGATGCTGATTTAAAGCAAACTAAAACGATGCGTAAAAAGGAATTTGAAGCGGACTATCGTTTTATTGCTGAACCAGATATCCCTTTTGTACATATCAAAAAAGAAATTGAAAGGATTGAGGTAGATATTAATTCATTGCCTTTTGCAGTGGAATCTATTTTGATAAAAGGAGGCGTTTTGCCTCAAGATGCAAAATTTTTTACAGCAGATTCTGTTCGCTCAGAAACTTTTGTGGCCATCAATAGTTTGATTCAGGACCCATTATTTGTTGCCAAAACGTTGGTCAATAATATTGGTGCAGACGAATACACAAACATTCATAATGTTTCGCATTTAACAGAAATTTTTCAACTATTTAAAGATGAAAAAATCACAGCAGTTTTGGTTCAAAATGCTATTTTAAATTATTTAAGAGACCAAACTTTTGATTTCAATAAGTATTTTGATGAAAACACGATTTCGAGTGAAAAAATAATTGCAGCTGTTCAAAAAGTGATTCAAGAAAATGCAGCGATTGCTAAAGAAATTCAATCAGGAAATACAGGAAAATCAGGAATTTTAGTTGGAAAAGTAATTGCAATTATTGGTAAAGGTGCTTCAGGAAAAATAGTTCGTGAAGAAATTTTGAAGCAATTAGAAGGTACTTCAGAAATATTATCAACTGAAAACAAGACAATTAATTCCACAGTAAAAGTCAAAAGCAAAAAACCTGAAAATAACCTAGATGACGAATTGCCTCAAATTCCGATCATCATCAAGGAAAATTATAGAACTCATAAAATAACAGAACTTTCAGAAAAATCAATTCATCAAGAAGTTACTTTATCTGGTTGGGTTTCAAGTGTTCGCGATCATGGAGAATTGATTTTTATTGATATTAGAGATTCAAGTTACGAGATTTTTCAAGTTCGCTTGAGCAGAGAAACGTTTCCTAATTTAGATGAATTGGTAAAATTAAAACCAGAAACTGTTATTTTAGTGACAGGAAAAGTGGTTCAAAGAAATGAAGACGACTACAATTCAGGCTTAAGAACAGGAAAAATTGAGCTAGAAACCACTGTTTTAGAAATTTTAAATTTGTCAAAAACTTTGCCTTTTGAAATAAAAAAAGCAACAAAATCTAATGAAACAATTCGTTTTCAATATAAGTTTTTAGATCACAGAAATGATGAAATGCGGAAAGCCATCATCAATCGTCACAGAGTGATTAAATTATTGAGAGATTTATTGGATGAAGAAGAATTTTTAGAAATTGAAACACCGATTTTAACCGCCGGAACTGATGAAGGTGCAAGAGAATTTATTGTTCCAACTAGAAAACAAGCTGGTTCGTTTTATACGTTGCCACAAGCACCCCAACAGTTTAAACAAATGTTGATGGTTGGTGGATTTGAAAAATATTTTCAAATTGCTCGTTGTTTTAGAGACGAAGATTCACGTGGCGATCGTCAACCAGAATTCACTCAATTGGATTTGGAAATGGCATTTACAAGCATGCAAAAGATCATCGATTTAAATACCAAATTGTTCAATGAAGTTGTGATAAAAATTTATGGAAATCAATGGATTTTAAAACCTTTTGAAATTATCACTTACAAGGATGCCATGGATTTTTATGGATGTGACAGGCCAGATTTGCGTTTTGGATTGCAAATGCAAGACATCACTGAAATCGTTAAAGAAACCACTTTTCAAGTTTTTAGCAAACCAATTGAAGACGGAGGGATCGTAAAATGTATCAAAGTTTCTGCTAAAGAACAAGGTTACAAGAGAATGTCAAAAGGACAAATTGAGAATTTGACAGCCATTGCTCAGCAACATGGGTTAGGTGGTTTGGCATATATAATTGTGAATGAAAATGATTTGCAATCACCAATAATCAAATTTTTAGGAGAAGAAATTGCCGAAAACATCATCAAAGCTACAAATGCTCAAATTGGTGATATTGTATTTTTCTCAGCTGCTGATTATGCAATTGCAAATAAAGCTTTAGATGCTGTTCGTCAAGAGATGGGAAGAATATTAAGACTCATCAATCCAAAAGAATTAAGACCTGCTTGGGTAATTGATTTTCCAATGTTTGAAAAAAATGATGATGGCAGATGGACATTTACACACAATCCTTTTTCAATGCCTGCTGTCAAAGATTTAGAAAAACATCTGAACGGAAATGATGATGAAATTGGAAGCATTATCGCGCAACAATATGATTTAATTTTAAATGGATATGAAATTGGAGGGGGTTCAATTCGTGCACACAAAGCCGAAATTTTAGAAGCCACTTATAAAAATATGGGATATAACAGAGAAGAAATGCTAAAAAGTGTTGGAACTATGTATAAAGCATTTCAATATGGAGCACCTCCTCATGGAGGGATTGCTTGGGGAATAGATCGTTTGATGATGATTTTAGAGAAAAAAGCATCTATCAGAGAAGTAATAGCTTTCCCAAAAACAGGAACTTCTGAAGATTTATTATTTGGAAGTCCATCACCATTATCTGACAAAAAAGTAGAAGAAATGAACGTAAAAGTGATTAAAAGATAAGCATTCAACCTCATTTCATAATTCAAAATCTCGTAAATGCGAGATTTTTTTTATTTAAAAATTTTTGATTGCATAAAAAATTTCAAATTTTAAAAATAAAGGTGTTTTTAGACGATTTAAGACACTTTTTTGTTTTTAACAAATGTTGATAATTTTAAAAGAATCTTACTAAAAAGTCTTTAAATCAATTCGTAAAATTGTAAATTTGAGCTTGAAAATTTTTTAAAATCTAACAATTCATTAGTAATGAGCGAAGAAAAAAAATACGAATATTCAGCAGACAGCATACAGGCATTAGAAGGAATGGAGCATGTAAGAATGCGTCCTTCCATGTATATTGGAG
>JANREL010000018.1 GCA_030758355.1 Polaribacter sp. | reverse complement strand
GTTAAAGGTGGAATAAAATGTTTTTTACTTAATTGAGCTACAGTAAGTTGTGAAAAAAAAATAAATACTAAAAGACTTAAAAAGCGAATGATGATTTTAAACATGATAAATATTACGTATCGATTTGTAAATGTAACAAGAATTTATAAAACATTTTAATCTAGAATTTGATGGTTTCAAATTTGTTAGGGTTTCTTGAATTTTAACGTGCTTTTCATTTGAAAATATCTAGTTTTCGTATGTAAATGAGTATCTTGGTTTATTGAAAATTTATACCGCACAAAACATGAATATTTCATCGAAAATAAAAAACGTTACCTCAAGTATGATTTCAAATTTTTGGGGAACTTTAGAGAGAGTCAATTTTGATTTTACTTTTAACAACGGAAAATCGGTAAACCTTACTTACGAAGTTTATGGAAAAAGTGATGGTATCGCCATTTTATTGTACAACCCAAAAACTAAAAAAGTTATTCTAACGAAACAATTTAGAATGCCAGTGTATTTGGCAGAAATCAATCAAGGATATTCAATTGAAGTTGTAGGTGGTGCTATGGATGCAAATGAGACCCCTGAAATTACTGCCATTCGCGAGACAGAAGAAGAAGTTGGGTATAAAATTTCATCAGTAAAAAAAGTAACTACTTCTTTTTTATCTCCAGGAATTTTAAATGAAAAAGTACATCTTTTTATTGGAGAATATTTTGTTCAAAACAAAACCGAAAATGGAGGGGGAGTTGCCGCTGAAAATGAAGAAATTGAAGTGTTAGAAATTTCTTTTGAGGAAGCTTTTCAAATGATCAAAACTCAAGAAATTATTGATGCTAGAACAATAGTGTTGCTTCAACATCTTAAAATTGAAGGAATTATGTAAATTTTCACACCATTTTTATTTTTAAATATTTCCTTGGATTTATTTTCCTTGGTAAATAAAATTTTAATTTTGTAAATTTGCATTATAAATTAATTAAAAATGAAAAAAATATTAGCTTTTGCAGGAAGTACAAGTTCAACATCTATTAATAAAAAATTAGCAACTTTTGCTGCTGAAAATTTAGAAAACACGCAGTTTGATATCATTGATTTGCGCGATTTTACAATGCCAATTTATAGTTCTGATGAAGAACAAAAAGGTTTCCCTGAGGATGCAAAAAAATTCACTGCATTACTTGATAATTTCGATGGATTTATTCTTTCATTAGCAGAACACAATGGTTCATACGCTGCAGCTTTTAAAAATATTTATGATTGGAGCTCTAGAATTAACAGTAAAGTGTTTAGAGATAAACCTTTATTACTAATGGCAACTTCACCAGGACCTAGAGGGGGTTTGTCTGTTTTAGAAGCAGGTGCTGATCGTTTTTCAAGAATGGGAGCAAACGAAGTAATTACTTTTTCATTACCGAGTTTTCAAGATAATTTTAAAGAAGGAAAACTCGTAAACGAATCTTTATTTCTATCGTTAAAAGAAAAAATTTCTCATTTTGAAAATGCTGTAAATAGTTAAATATTTTTTTTAAAATTTTAAATTAACCATGGGCGACATTTCAAAAGACATTAAATCGAGTTTTAAAAATAACAAAGTAAAGGCATTGATCAATATCAAATACACCTCCAATTGGCTGAGTAGTAAAGAAAATGATTTTTTTAAACCCTATGGAATTTCCCCTCAACAATACAATATTTTGCGAATATTGAGAGGTGCCAAAGATCGTGTAAAAGTTCAAATTGTGAAAGATAGAATGATTGAACGTGCCCCAAATGCCACGCGTCTTATGGATAAATTATGTGATAAAAAGCTTATTGAAAGAACACGTTGTGAAGAAGATAGGAGAGTTGTTTATGTTAAAATTTCTGAATTAGGACTCGAAATGTTAGCTCTTATTGATGATAACAAAAGCATGTCTTTTTTAGAAAAATTATCTGAAGAAGAAGCGGCCACTTTAAGCAATCTATTAGATAAAATTCGATAAAAAAAATATAAAAATAGTCTCCAAGGGGATTATTTCAAATGTAAGACAAAATGAAATTTTTAAAAAGCATTCAGCATATAGTTCCCAGTCCATTTGTAAATATGGGTCCTATAAAATTGCGTCAACCATTGCCAGCAAATGGCATTGAAAGTGTGGATCCTTTTTTGTTATTGCATCATTATGGGCCATATGCTATCTCGGAATTTAACAATCCTTTTGATTTAGGTCCACATCCTCACAGAGGTTTTGAGCCTATCACGTTATTATTTAAAGGCGAGCAATTTCATAGAGATTCTTTGGGAAATGAAATGGTTGTGAAAGCAGGAGGTGTTCAATGGACAACTGCTGGACGTGGCATTATTCACGCAGAAGCACCCACTAAAGAGTTTGTGAAAAAAGGAGGAGATTTAGAAGGTATTCAATTATGGTTGAATTTACCTGCAAGTCGCAAAATGATGCCTGCAAATTATCAACATTTAGAAGATGTACAAATTCCAAAAGTATTCTCTGATGATGAAAAAGTACAATTAAATATCATTGCAGGAAATCAATCTAACAAAATTGGTTTGATTGAAACCCAAACAGCAGTTAACGTTTTCTCGTCAATCGCTCAAGAAAATGGAGAAATGACGATTGATATTCCAGAAAATCACCAATCAATAATCTATCTTTTAGAAGGTGAAATTTCAGTGAATGGTAAAGAAATTCTTACAAAAGGAGGAAATCAAATGATTACTTTTTATCAAGATGGAAATTTAATTCAATTCAAAGCACAAAAGCAAAGTACTATTTTGATTTTATCAGGCGAACCCATCAATGAAAAAGTGACGCAATACGGCCCTTTTGTAATGAACACGCAAACTGAGATTTTAGAAGCAATGCGCGATTATAATCAAGGTAAAATGGGGTATTTGTATTAATTTAAATTTGAAGATTTAAAATTCAAAGTTTATGAAAAAAACAATTCACAAAGCAGCATCAAGAGGTCTTGCCAATCATGGGTGGTTAAAATCGTTTCATACGTTTAGTTTCGCAAATTATTTCAATCCAGAGAGAATGAATTTTGGAATGTTGCGCGTGTTGAATGATGATATTGTGCAACCAAAAATGGGTTTTGGCACACATCCTCATAAAAATATGGAGATTATTTCCATTCCAATTTCAGGCGCTCTTTCTCACAAAGATAGCATGAATAATCAACGATCCATTGAAGTGGGTGAAGTACAAGTTATGAGTGCAGGAACAGGTTTGACACATTCGGAGTTTAACGATAGCAAAACTACTGAAACCAACTTTTTACAACTTTGGATCATCCCTGAAAAAAATGAAGTTACACCATATTATAATCAGAAGAAGTTTGAAGAAAGTGAAAGAAAAAATAAATTTCAAACTTTAGTTTCTCCAAAAGATAAACAAGTGGAAGGTTCTTTGCCAATCAATCAACAAGGATATATCTCTATGATTGATTTGGAAAATAATTTTGAAATCGAGTATGATTTAAAAAATAGCGTTTATTTTTTTCTGATTGATGGTGAAGTTTCAATTGCTGATGAAATTCTTAATAATAGAGATGCAATAGGAATTGAAGATGTTGAAAAAGTGTCTGTAAAAGCATTGAAAAAAAGTAAGTTACTGGTGATTGATGTGCCAATGAATTAATCTTACAGCAAGCTTATAAAGCTTTTTAGGGTTAAACGAAATTATAAAGCCAAAGAATATGTTTCTTTGGCTTTATAATTTGAAAAAATAAACATATATTGCATTTGTTATGCGTGCATAATAAATTCAATGTTATTTTTATGAAATACAAACACATTTTTGAGCCCTTAGATTTGGGATTTACAACCTTAAAAAATAGAATTTTGATGGGTTCTATGCACACAGGTTTAGAGGAAGAAAAAAACGGAATAGAACGCATTGCAGCCTACTATGCTGAGCGTGCCAGAGGTGGAGTTGGATTGATTGTAACAGGAGGAATTTCCCCAAATATTCAAGGATGGACAGGTCCTTTTGCAGCAAGAATGTCTAAAGAAAAGCATGCTGTTGAGCATCAAAAAATTACAGAAGCTGTGCACAAAGAAGGAGGGAAAATCTGCATGCAAATTTTACATTCAGGACGTTATGGATATCATCCATTTATTGTAGCGCCTTCAAAAATCAAAGCACCAATCAATCGTTTTACACCTTTTAAATTAACACAATCAGGCATAAAAAGAACCATTAAAGATTTTGTAAACTCAGCTGAATTATCAAAATTAGCGGGCTATGACGGGGTGGAAATCATGGGTTCTGAAGGTTATTTAATAAATCAATTCATAGCAAAAAGAACCAATAAAAGAATGGATTCTTGGGGTGGGAATTATGAAAATAGAATGCGCTTACCTGTTGAAATTGTCACACAAATTCGTCAATCTTTAGGGCCTAATTTTATTATTATTTACAGATTGTCCATGTTGGATTTGGTTGAAAATGGAAGTTCTTGGGAAGAAATTGTGCAACTGGGAAAAGAAATTGAAAAAGCTGGCGCAACTATTATAAACACAGGAATAGGATGGCACGAAACCAGAATTCCCACGATTGCTACTTCTGTTCCAAGAGCAGCTTTTACGTGGGTTACTCAACAAATGAAATCAGAAATTAAGATTCCTTTGATTACATCCAACAGAATAAATATGCCTGAAACTGCTGAAAATATTTTGGCAGCAGGTCATGCAGATATGATTTCGATGGCACGTCCTTTTTTAGCTGATCCTGAGTGGGTTAATAAAGCAATGGCTGAAAAAGATGATGAAATAAATACCTGTATTGGGTGTAATCAAGCTTGTTTAGATCATGTTTTTCAACGAAAAGTAGCGAGTTGTTTGGTTAATCCAAGAGCCTGTCATGAAACAGAATTAGTATATCATCCAACAAAAAATAAAAAGAAAATTGCTGTAATTGGTGCAGGTCCAGCTGGTTTATCTACAGCTACAATTGCTGCTCAAAGAGGTCATGAAGTTACACTTTTTGATGCGGATATTACAATTGGAGGTCAATTTAATATGGCAAAACAAATTCCTGGCAAAGAAGAATTTTATGAAACCTTGCGATATTTCAAGAGGCAAATTGAATTGCATCATATTGATTTACAGTTAAATACTAAAGTTTCAGTAGCTGATTTAGAAAAATCGGATTTTGATGAAATTGTAATTGCTACAGGAATTCAACCTAGAGATTTGAAAATTGAAGGTATCAATCATCCTAAAGTGTTGAGTTATATTGATGTGTTGAAACACAAAAAATTCGTAGGAAAAAGAGTGGCTGTGATTGGTGCTGGAGGTATTGGTTTTGACGTTTCAGAATATCTATCTCATGAAAGAGCATCAACTCCTCAAGATATTGATTCTTGGTTACAAGAATGGGGAATTGATAAATCATTAAACGCAAGAGCTGGAATTGAAGGAGTGAAGCCCGTTTTTGAAAATTCACCAAGAGAAATTTTTATGCTTAAAAGAAGTAAAGGAAAATTTGGAGAAAATCTAGGAAAAACGACAGGTTGGATTCACAGAGCCAATTTAAAAAAGAAAAATGTGCAATTTATCAATGAAGTTGAATACAAAAAAATTGATAATCAAGGATTGCATTATTCTCAAAATCAAGAAGATAAAATTTTAGAAGTTGACAATATTATTATTTGTGCAGGTCAAGTGCCTTTCAAAGAATTGTATCAACCGTTAGTAGACTTAGGAAAAAAGGTGTACATCATTGGAGGTGCAGATTTTGCAGGGGAATTAGATGCTAAAAGAGCTATTAATCAAGGAGCAAGATTGGCTGCGAAAATTTAGAAAAAATGTAATTTTTTACAGATATTTGCGCTTCAACAAATTATTTAAAGGACATTATGGGAATGAATAAAAACACAGTTTTGGGTTGGGCTACATTGATTATGATTATTGTTGGATTGGCATTGATTGGTTTGGGTGCATTTAGATACGATGATGTAGCAGGTTGGGGTTTTGCCTCAGTTGGTATTGGCTTTTTTGCAATTGCATGGGTTTTTAATGCTTTGAAAGGGCGCGTATAATTTTTTTCAATTTAATTTTTATAAGAAAATGTCAGACGATAAGAAGGTCATCTTTTCGATGAATAAGGTTTCTAAAACCTATCAATCAACAGGGAAACAAGTATTAAAAGATATTTATTTGAGTTTTTTTTATGGAGCTAAAATCGGAATTCTCGGTTTGAATGGTTCAGGAAAATCAACTTTATTAAAAATCATCGCTGGAGTTGAAAAAAATTATCAAGGAGAGGTTACTTTTTCTCCAGGATATAAAGTAGGCTATTTAGAACAAGAGCCACAAATAGATCCTGAAAAAACGGTTTTAGAAATTGTGAGAGAAGGGGTTGCAGAAACTGTGGCAATTTTA
This sequence comes from Polaribacter sp., assembly GCA_030758355.1. Lineage (GTDB taxonomy): Bacteria > Bacteroidota > Bacteroidia > Flavobacteriales > Flavobacteriaceae > Polaribacter. The sequence continues at coordinate 4,306 of JANREL010000018.1, read as the reverse complement.
GATGAATACAACAAAATAAATGATATGTTTGGGTTGGAAGAGGTGTATTCTGATGCTGACAAAATGGATAAACTCATGGCAAAGCAAGCAGAATTGCAAGACAAAATTGATGCTGCAAATGCTTGGGAATTAGACACAAAACTTGAAGTTGCCATGGATGCTTTGCGAACTCCTGATGCTGATAAAAAAATTGGAATTCTTTCTGGAGGAGAAAAAAGACGTGTTGCGTTGTGCAGATTATTATTACAAGAACCAGAAATTTTATTGTTAGATGAGCCAACAAACCATTTGGATGCAGAATCTGTTCATTGGTTAGAGCATCATTTGGCTGAATACAAAGGAACTGTAATTGCAGTCACGCACGATAGATATTTTTTGGATAATGTAGCTGGTTGGATTTTAGAATTGGATAGAGGTGAAGGTATTCCTTGGAAAGGAAATTATTCTTCTTGGTTAGACCAAAAATCTCAAAGAATGGCGCAAGAAAGCAAAGTAGCCTCTAAACGTCAAAAAACTTTAGAACGTGAGTTGGAATGGGTTCGTCAAGGAGCAAAAGGACGTCAAACTAAACAAAAAGCGCGTCTGCAAAATTATGACAAACTATTAAGTCAAGATCAAAAACAAGTTGACGAAAAGTTAGAAATTTACATTCCAAATGGACCACGTTTAGGAACAAATGTCATTGAAGCTACTGGAGTTTCAAAAGCGTATGGTGATAAATTATTGTACGAAAATTTAGCTTTTACACTTCCTCAAGCTGGAATTGTAGGAATTATTGGTCCAAATGGAGCTGGAAAAACAACCATTTTCAAAATGATTATGGGTGAGGAAATTGCAGATCAAGGAAGTTTTAAAGTAGGTGAAACTGCTAAGATTGCTTATGTGGATCAAAGCCATTCAAATATTGATGCTGATAAAACTATTTGGGAAAATTTTTCTGATGCACAAGATTTAGTGATGATGGGTGGCAGACAAGTAAATTCTAGAGCGTATTTAAGTCGTTTTAATTTTTCTGGAAATGAACAAAATAAAAAAGTATCAACTTTATCTGGAGGTGAAAGAAACCGTTTGCATTTGGCAATGACTTTAAAAGAAGAAGGAAACGTTTTATTGTTAGATGAGCCAACCAATGATTTGGATGTGAATACTTTGCGTGCTTTGGAAGAAGGTTTAGAAAATTTTGCAGGATGTGCAGTAGTTATTTCTCACGATAGATGGTTTTTAGACAGAATTTGTACACATATTTTAGCTTTTGAAGGCGATAGTCAAGTGTACTTTTTTGAAGGTTCTTTTTCAGAATATGAAGAAAACAAGAAAAAGCGTTTGGGTGGAGATTTGATTCCTAAGAGATTGAAATACAAAAAATTAATTCGATAAAAAAAATCCTCATTTTTCAATGAGGATTTTTAGTTTTTTTCTTTTTCAAAGCATTTTTTGAAAACAAAGTTTAAAAATGTAAAAGTAAAGTTTGTTTTCAAAAATTTCCTCAGGAAAAACCCTATTTTTTCAGGAAAATTCCCTTTTTAATTTCTTTCAATTCTTCTTCTTTCTGATTTTTTTCCATCAGATTTTCTATTCCCAGTTTCATTTCTTTTAGAAATTATTCTTCTGTTATTAGATTCTTTAAACTTTCTACTTTCATCATTGTTTCTAACAACTTCTGTTCTTGAGTCATCTTTTATTTCAGATTTTCTATAACTATTCAAATTTCTTGCAGTTTCTCTTCGATTATTATTGTCATCACTTGTTTTTCTTCTTTTTATAATCAAATTATCATCAGCAATATTGTTATTTCTATTTGATTTGTAATAGTAAAAATCAAGGTCTTCTCTAAATCTTGTATAACTTCTGTCAAAATCTCTATTAGTGAAGAAAGAGTCATTATAGTTGTAAATTCTTCCAAAATTTACAGAAAAGCGAACGCCATTATCATAATAAAAATCATTCACATTTCCTCTAAAAACAGGATATCCGTATCTATCATAAAAAACACGTAAATCACCAACACTTGCCAATTGTCCACGATGATAATTGATGAAAACTGAGCCAATTCGAGTAACATTTCCAAATCTATCATAATTGATAAATACATTTCCTACACTTCGAATTCTTCCTCTAAAATCTCGATCAATTCTTATGCCTTTTTGATAACTATTGGAAGTATCAAAATCAAAATCTCCATTGGCAAAAACGAAAAATTCGACTCCTCTTTCAAAGAAATTCACAGCATCGTTGTAATTGAAATTTATTTCAAAATTTCTAGAGTTTATTGCCTCAGCTTTTGCAATATTAGAAGCAAATATTCCTAAGATTCCTACTAAAATAAGTATATTTTTTTTCATAATTTGAGATTTTTTTGATTTTACTTACTCTATTTGCTTTTCAGCTTCCGCATTTTTAAAGTAATTTTCAAATAGCATGCCAAAAAATATTTTTTTGAATTGATGTTTTTTTGAAAAGAATTTTATGTGCAATATTTTTTTAAATAAATAATTTACTAAAATTGTAAATAATGTATTTTTTTTCGACTGAATCTTAAAATTATTTCATGATAGATGCCATAGAATTCAATTTACAGAGAGGAATAAAATTGTTGCAAAATCTCTCTGAATCTGAGTATATAAATGAATCAATTCCCCCTTATAATTCAAGTATTGGATGTCATATTCGCCATATTTTAGATGTATTTTCATGCATATTTAACGGATTTGATGGTAAAAAAGTTGATTTGACAAGTCGTGAAAGAAATCAATTAGTAGAACAAAATATTGAATTTGGTATTTCCTATTTTGAAGAAATTATTTTTAAACTTCGCATTTTTTCTAAAGAAGATTTACAATCCGAAATTACTCTTATTGACGATTTAGGATTTGGGAAAATGGAAGCTAAAACTACGTTAGCAGCAGTTTTAATTCAGGCTCATAGTCATGCAATTCATCATTTTGCCAGTATTGGATATAGCATTTGCCAATTAGGAATTGATTTGCCAGATGCTGATTTTGGGTACAATCCTACAACACCAAAAAATATTTTAAAGTAAATTTTAGCTTTGTTTTACAGCATGTAAAGCTGATATTTTTTTGGAATACTTTTTTAATTCTCTAATTTCTTTCCAAACATGAAATGAATTTTTATAAGGAATTTTATAAATATTGTGATTTGTTGTTGAGATTTCAAATAAGATTTTCCAATGATTTCTGATGGATTTTAATGCACCAAAATAAGATGACTTTTGAGTATCATAAATATGTGTCGGTTCTGAAATGATACCGTTAATTTCTAAAATTTTAAAGTTTTTTCCTTTTTTTAATGCATCAAAATTATCATATTTGATATCTATTCTACCATAAAACCAACCAGGAATTTTCGCATTCAAATCATTAAATGTTGTTGTTAATTCTTTGGTTATTAGATGATTTCCATTAAAAAACTGTGTTCCTCTGCAATGATTACCAATTACAGAAAGCTGAAATTCTTTATTTTTTTCTATAATTGAATCTAATAGTTTTTTGTGATTTTCAAAAATCAAATCTTTATATAAAAAGGCTCTTTTGTCTGAAAGAACTAAATTTTTAAGGGTCGAAATTCCATCACCTGTAATGGTCAGAAACTTTTTTAAAGTAACAGATGAAATAGTTCCGTTTTGTTGTGTTGGATTTCTTGTATAAAAAATTCCACACTCATGCTTATAATCTATATATTCTTGAATTATAAAATCGATTTCAAATTTTTGTAAGTAGTTTTTCAATTCAATTTCTGAATGGACTTTTTCAACTAATAATCCACGAAATCCAATATCGGGTTTTGCAATTACAGGGAATTGGATATTTTCTACTTGAATTTTTTTGATTGTTCTTTCAAAATTATCTTTTTTACCATGAAAAATACTTTTAGGTTTAAATTCTTCAGGAATCAATGCTAACGTTTGAAATTTACTCTCACATCCATTTCCTGAACTCTTTATTCCCGGGTTTGCTGCACTAAAAAAAGTAAGATTTTTTGCTTTTAGTGCTAAAAAAATTCCAAAAGGTAAATTTGGAATGTAAAAAAGGGAAGTTGGCCAATATTCCCAATGAAATATTTTATGTAAATATTTGTATTTCAATAAATTAATTTTCATTGAAAAAAGCTTTTCTCATTATTGAAAAAGCGGTAAAAGCAAAATAAATAGTAAAAATAATTCCAGAAAGCCCAAGAATAACAAGAAAATATGACATATAAATTTTTGGAGTTTCTGTAAATTTTTCAATTCCTTTAAATCCCATCGTTGTAATTATGGGTGTTACAATAAATAGGATAACTAAAA
>JANREL010000017.1 GCA_030758355.1 Polaribacter sp. | reverse complement strand
TTTGATTTTGATCAACAAATCAATGCTAGTTTGCGTGCAAAAGTAGGAGAGCGTTTAGAATTTACAGCAAATTATGATACTCAAGCTACATTTGATTTTCAAAATTTAATAAAATTAGACTACACACCCACCGAAGACGATATCATTCAAGGAATTGAAATCGGAAACGTTTCTATGCCCATCAAAAACTCGTTAATCAATGGGGCACAAACCTTGTTCGGGGTAAAAACCAAATTACAATTTGGAAAAACAACAGTAACAGGTGTTTTCTCTCAGCAAAATTCAGAAAGTAGAAGCATTGTTGCAGAAGCGGGTGCTTCTATCCAACCTTTTGAGTTAAGAGCAACTGATTATGACAACGATCGTCACTTTTTCTTATCCCAGTTTTTCATCGATAATTACGAAAATTCGTTAAAAAATTATCCTTTAGTGAGCAGCCAAGTAAACATCACTCGAATTGAAGTTTGGATTACCAATAGGAATGCTGCGACTGACGATTTTAGAAGTATTGTTGCCTTTGCGGATATGGGTGAATTGAACAATCCAAATTCTACTTATCGAAATTTAGTGGATGATTCAGGCACAGTTTTACCTGGAAATGTTGTGAGTATCAATTCCAATGGTCAAGTACTTTTTATTCCACAAAACGAAGCAAATAATATTTATGACCCAACAGTTTTAGCGGGAATTAGAGATATTTCAACTGTAGATAATACGCTGATCTCTCGCTTTCAAATGGATCAAGGAACGGATTATTCTATTTTGGAAAATGCCCGAAGATTGTCTAATAATGAATATACATTGAATCCACAATTAGGATATATATCGTTAAATAGACGTTTGAATGATGGGGAGGTTTTGGCTGTCGCTTATGAATATACTGTTGCAGGAAGTGTCAATGGGAGTGCCAAAAAATCGTTTAAAGTAGGTGAATTTTCTAATGACGGAATTCAAGCTCCTCAAAATTTAGCCGTAAAATTATTACGTTCAGAAATATTACAAACATTTCGTAGAAATACAGTTACCAATCAAGACGAATCCTTTCCAACTTGGCGTTTGATGATGAAAAACGTATATGCTTTGGGCGCATTTCCATTAACACAAGACGGTTTTCGTTTCGAAATTCAATACAGAGATGATGACACAGGAATTCCTTCAAACACCCTGCAAAATGCACAAACAGCAGGCATTCCCAATCTTCCATTAATTCAATTATTTAATTTGGATCAATTAGACCAAAGTCAGTTTAGAACGGCTGATGGATTTTTTGATTATGTGGAAGGTGTTACTGTAAATTCACAAAACGGATATGTGATTTTCCCTACAGCAGAGCCTTTTGGAAATGGGTTGGAAAACAACTTGACAAATCCTGCTGATTCAAGATTTTTATTCAAAGAAATGTATTTGAATACCAAAATCAACATCCAGAATAATTTTCAAAATAAAGACAAATATTTCTTAAAAGGCTATTTCAAATCAGACAATGCAGGAGGAATTTCAATTGGTGCTTTCAATGTTCCACAAGGTTCTGTAAAAGTAACTGCTGGAGGAAGACAATTAGTGGAAGGTATTGACTATGTGGTAGATTATCAACTAGGAAGAGTGCAAATTTTAGACCCAGGGTTGCAAGCTTCAGGAACGCCAATCAACATTTCTACAGAAAATAATGCCGTGTTTAACCAACAACGAAAAACCTTTATGGGAATTGATGTTGAACACCGTTTTTCTGAAAATTTTGTTCTGGGAGGAACTATTTTAAATGTTATGGAAAGACCATTGACTCCAAAAATAAATTTTGGCTCAGAACCTATAGACAATACCATGATTGGTTTAAATGTTGATCTCTCAACAGAAGTTCCGTATTTCACAAAATTGGCGAATAAATTGCCTTTTGTAGATACAGATGCGCCATCAAACTTATCTGTAAGAGCAGATTTCGCCTTTTTATTGCCAGGAACACCCAAAGGAATTGACGTTACTGGTGCAGCTACAACATACATTGATGATTTTGAAGCTTCTCAAATTCCTATTAGTTTGATTTCTCCTTTAGATTGGTATGAAGCAAGTACAC
>JANREL010000016.1:1887-10785 GCA_030758355.1 Polaribacter sp. | reverse complement strand
AGAAGAGGTTACTTAGCGACACTTACTTCACAAATTGAAGCCGATTTTGCAGGAAAACAAGCTTCTGGAAGTGGTTGGATTGGAGGAAGTGATGAAGAAACTGAAGGAGTATGGAAATGGGTTACAGGACCAGAAGCGGGAACTCCTGATGAAATATTTTGGAATGGCACAGCCAATGGAAGTTCTCCAAACTTTGCTTTTTGGAATAGTGGAGAACCAAATCAAAGTGGAGAAGAAGATTATGCCCATATTACTGATGTAAGGGTTGCAAGAGATGGTAGGATAGGTTCTTGGAATGATTTACCAGATGCTGGTGGGACTGGGTCGTATGAAGCCAAAGGATATATTGTTGAATTTGGGACACCAAGTGATTCACCTTTAAATATTGTTGCAACTACAAGCATTTTTATTCCTCAAATTGTATCAAGTGTAAATGCAACTATTTGCGAATCAGGAACTGCTACAATTTCTGCAACTGCTAATGAAGGACAAATTCTTTGGTTTGATGAGGCTGTTGCAGGAGATTTAGTGGAAACTGGCAATACTTTTACAACTCCTTCTTTAACAAATACCACTATTTATTATGTGGCAGCCTCTGTAAACGGTTGTACGACGTTGCCAAGAACTGCTGTTACAGTCACTGTAAAGCCAAGACCTTCTATTGTTTCAACAACTGATGATATTGTTTGTTCGGGTACAGCAACATTGACAGCAACAGCTAGTCAAGGCGAAGTTTTTTGGTATGATTCTTTAGTGAGTACCACTCCAATTTTTGTTGGAAATTCATATGTAACTCTTGATTTGACAAGCTCTACAACCTATTACGTTTCTGCAAATATCAATGGTTGTGAAACGGCTATAAGAACACCTGTAAATGCAATTTTGGATGAAACGATTCCTGACTTTGAGATTCCACTAAATAGATATGTTTTGTGCGAAGACATTGACTCTATTGTTTTACAAACTAGAAATCCTCAAGGAAACTATGCTTATGTTTGGAAAAAAGACGATGTTACCTTGTCCGAAACCTCTTCATCAATTTCAGTAACTTCTGAAGGAAATTATTATGTGAGTGCAGTTTCTGAAGCAGGATGTATTTCCGATGAAAAATTAATTGTAGTTACCAAATCATCAATTGCTACAATTACAAAGGATGATGTTATCATTACAGATGATTCCAATAATAATTCCATTCAAGTTGCAAATCCGAATCTCGGAATTGGATCTTATGAATTTGCTATTGATGATGAATTTGGGAACTATACTGATGTTGGCTTTTTTCAAAATTTATCTCCAGGAATTCATACGTTATTTGTTAGAGATAAATTGGGTTGTGGAGTAGCTTCTTATCAATTTTCAATTTTAGCATATCCAAAATTTTTCACACCAAATGGCGATGGAGTCAATGATTTTTGGACAATAAATGGTTTTGATACAGCCTTTTATACAATTTCAAAAATTTCAATTTTTGATAGATTTGGCAAACTCATTTATCAGATTGAACAAAATTCTCAAGGTTGGAATGGCGATTATCAAGGCAAAAAATTACCTTCAAATACTTACTGGTTTCGGGTTTTATTAACAGATATTCACGGATTTATGATTGAAAAATCAGGAAATTTTAGTTTGATTAGGTAACTAAATTCTAAGAAAATCCATTTTTATTTCAGTTGTAAAGCACTACTTTCAAAAGACAAACCATCAAAACCAGTATTCATAAAATTTCTGATGTTTTGATGTGAAATGCCATTTGCATCTTCTAAAACGTTTTTATAATGTTCTCCAAAACAAAAAAGCGTTTCCTCTTTTGTTAACTTTTTATGCATTGCAAAAGCAAATAATTTACAGGACCCCGAATTCTCACCAGCTTTATTAAGAATTTTTCCATTTGAAAAAGCTGTTGGAAAAAAATTGAAATGAGCATCAATTACTTGCATCGTTTCTGCAAATAGAATTTCGTTTGGCTTGGTTTTGAGTTTTAAAATAAATTGTTGAAGTGTCATTTTTTTGGAGATATAATTTGCTCTGTTTTAAAAGTTAAGGTTTTAAATTGATACTCATTTACTAATTGACGTAAGAAATTAGCGTCTAAATCATTCATAAAAATGAGATATAAAATCTGTCCGTTGGTATCTAAAGTTGAGATATTTGTTGGAATTGTATTGACACTTTTTCCAGTAAAATATTTGTAAAAAGTCAATCCTAACAAGTAAGTTCCATTTGGTGAAGGATGAATATCATCATGAAACAGCTCTAAATCAGGTCTATAATTGATTGAACTTGCAAAAAGTGGTCCACCAGGAATATAATCAGCCTTTACTTGTTCACATAAAAGCTTGTACATTTTTTCAATTTCTGGCAACATCAATGGATTTGATTTGTAAGCCCAAGTCATCATAAAAATGGGTTCTGCACCTTTACCTCTTACGAGTTCTGCAAACTTTTTGCCATATTCAATAAAATCAGAAGGCTTGTTGATAGCACTCAAGCTGTGGTTGTTGAAAACGACAAAATCCCATTTTTCCAATTCTAACATTACACGAGTTTGTGTGCCTCTTTCACTTTTCCAATGATTTTCTAAGCTTGATCCTCCAACTGTAGAATGTTTGGTTTCAATGATGAAATCTTGCGACTTTGCCATGGCAGTTACAACCTGAGGTAAATTGTTATAATACGTAAAACTGTTTCCAACAAATAGTACCCGAATTTTTTTATTTTGAGCTGTAAATGAATAACTTAAAAATAAAATTACCACAAAAAAGGATTGATATAGTAGCGATTTGACTGTCATATTCAATATCATAAAAAGGTTTTTTTTGACTGCAATATTAACAATTTTATCAATTGAGATGATTATTTTTTTCAGTATAAATCTGTTAATTTTTTAGCTTGATAATCTTTAAATACTAGGTAATTAAATTAGAAATACATCAATTGAAAAAATCATTTTTTACCCTCAACCACAATTACAATTTCACCTTTTGCAGGTTTTTTAGTGTAATGTGTCAAAACCTCTGAAGCAGTTCCTCTGATGGTTTCTTCAAACATTTTGGTTAGTTCTCTTGAAACAGAAATTTGTCTTTCCGAGCCAAAATATTCAACGAAATTCGATAAAGTTTTAAGGATTTTATGGGGAGATTCATAAAAAATCATCGTTCTTTTTTCTTCTGTTAATGCTAAAAAACGAGTTTGACGCCCTTTTTTTACAGGCAAAAACCCTTCAAAAACAAATTTGTCATTAGGCAAACCAGAGTTTACCAAAGCAGGTACAAATGCAGTTGCTCCTGGCAAACAATCTACTTCAATATTGTTTTCTACACAAGCTCTTGTTAACAAAAATCCTGGGTCAGAAATGGCAGGCGTTCCAGCATCTGATATCAACGCACATGTTTCACCAGCTTTTATTCTCTTTAAAATTCCTTCAATAGATTTGTGCTCATTGTGCATGTGATGACTATGCATTGGAGTAGCAATTTCAAAATGTTTCAACAATTTTCCACTAGTACGTGTGTCTTCAGCCAAAATAAAATCTACTTCTTTTAAAATTCTGATGGCTCTAAAAGTCATGTCTTCTAAATTTCCAATGGGAGTTGGTACTAAATAGATTTTACTCATAGATAAATTTATGTTTTTACGATTCTTTTAAGTAAGTAATTGCACTCACATTATACAAACTTACACAAAATTTAACCAATAAAATGTGTAATTTTGCACCTTTAAATTGATAAAAAATGTACAGAAGTCATTCTTGTGGAGAATTAAGAGCATCTCATATAAATGCCACAGTAACTTTAGCTGGTTGGGTTCAAAAATCTAGAGATAAAGGATTTATGATTTGGGTGGATTTGCGTGATAGATATGGAATAACGCAACTTATTTTTGATGAAGAGCGCACTCCAAAAGACATGATGGAAAAAGCAAAATCTTTGGGAAGAGAATTTGTAATTCAAGTAACAGGTTCTGTCATTGAACGTGAATCTAAAAACGATAAAATGCCAACAGGAGAAATTGAAGTGTTGGTTTCCAAACTAGAAATCTTAAATGCTGCAAAATTGCCTCCATTTACGATTGAAGACCAAACTGATGGTGGTGAGGACATTCGTATGAAATATCGTTATTTAGACATTCGTAGAAATCCTGTAAAAGAGAATTTAATTTTCCGTCATAAAGTGACCATGGAAGTTAGAAAATTCTTATCAAGTCAAGGATTTATTGAAGTGGAAACCCCTTATTTAATCAAATCAACTCCAGAAGGTGCTCGTGATTTTGTGGTGCCTTCACGAATGAATAAAGGACAATTTTATGCTTTGCCTCAAAGCCCGCAAACCTTCAAACAATTATTGATGGTTGGCGGAATGGATAAATATTTTCAGATTGTAAAATGTTTTAGAGATGAAGATTTGCGTGCTGACAGACAACCTGAATTCACACAAATTGACTGCGAAATGGCATTTGTGGAACAAGAAGACATTTTGAATGTTTTTGAAGGAATGACGAAACATTTATTGAAAGAAATTCACGGAGTTGAGATTGAAAAATTCCCACGAATGTTCTACGATGATGCTATGCGTTTATACGGAAATGACAAGCCAGATATTCGTTTCGGAATGCAATTTGGCGAATTGAATGAAGTTACAAAACACAAAGATTTTCCAGTTTTCAATAATGCAGAATTGGTTGTTGGAATTGCAGTTCCAGGTGGAAATAGCTATACAAGAAAAGAAATTGACGCATTAATTGATTGGGTAAAAAGACCACAAATTGGCGCACTTGGAATGGTATATTGTCGCGTAAATGAAGATGGAACTTTCAAATCGTCTGTTGACAAATTTTATGATGAAACTGATTTGTCAAAATGGGCCGAAATTACAGGAGCTAAACCAGGAGATTTAATCTGCGTTTTATCCGGCGAAACCAATAAAGTCCGTGCACAATTATCTGCTTTGAGAATGGAATTGGCAACTCGTTTGGGGTTGCGTAAACCAACTGAATTTGCGCCACTTTGGGTGGTTGATTTTCCGTTATTAGAGTTGGATGAAGAAACAGGACATTATCATGCCATGCATCACCCTTTTACATCTCCAAAACCAGGACAACTAGAACTTTTAGATACAAATCCTGGAGCCGTAAAAGCAAATGCGTATGATTTAGTATTGAATGGCAATGAAATCGGAGGAGGTTCAATCAGAATTCATGACAAAAAAACACAAGCAACCATGTTGCGTCATTTGGGTTTTTCTGAAGAAAATGCCAAAGCTCAATTCGGATTTTTGATGGATGCTTTTGAATATGGAGCCCCACCACATGGAGGTTTGGCTTTTGGTTTGGACAGATTGGTTGCTATTTTAGGAGGACAAGAAACGATAAGAGATTTTATTGCATTTCCTAAAAACAATTCAGGAAGAGACGTAATGATTGATGCGCCAGCCTTTATAGACGATGAACAACTAAAAGAATTGAATATCAAATTAGATATGCAAGAATAAAAAATAAAACTCCCGCTTTTGCGGGATTTTTTATCAAGAATAATGAATCCAAAAAGGACGATTCTTTTATATATTTTTAAAAAAATTTCAGAAAAATTTAAAAATGCAATCAAAGAAAAATTTCTATAAAAAAATTTTAATTTGGAGATATAAATATATTTCTGAACGACAATTTATTTATGTACTGAGTATTTTGGTTGGTTTTTTAGCAGGATTAGGAACAGCAGTTTTAAAAAATTTAACCTTTTTTTTTGAAAGTATTTTAGAAGGAAAATTCATCCATGATTTTCATTATTCACTTTATTTTATATTCCCAATTATTGGATTGATTTTGGTGTATTACATCAAAACAAAAATTATCAAAAAAGACATTGGTCATGGTATTTCAACTACTTTACACGCAGTTTCCAAGCGTCAAGGAATTATTGATAGTTATAAAATGTATGCTTCTTTGCTAACTGCGCCAATTACCGTAGGTTTTGGAGGTTCTGCAGGATTGCAGGGACCAGCAGTAAGTACAGGAGCAGCTTTGGGTTCGTCCGTAGCGCAATTTTTTCACATGAACGCTAAAACGAGAATTTTATTAATCGGTTGTGCCACAGCAGGAGCCATGTCATCTATGTTTAAAGCACCAGTAGCGGCCATTATTTTTGCCATCGAAATTTTCAGTTTAGATTTGGCTTTTGCCTCTTTGGTTCCCTTATTGTTAGCCTCAGTTTCGGCAGTAGTTACGTCATATTTTTTCTTTGAAAAAGATGCTTTATTAGGTTTTCAGTTGGTTGATGATTTTGCTGTCAGAGATATTTTTTTCTATATTTTACTGGGTTTAGGGACAGGAATTGCGTCTGTATATTTTTCTAAAATCTATTTTAAAATCACCAATTTTTTCAAAAGAATTAAAAAACCTGTTCACAAACTCATTTTTGGAGGATTTTTAATTGGGTTAATGCTGTATTTAATTCCGCCATTATATGGTGAAGGGTATGGTTTGATCAACAATTTATTGAACGGGAATTCAGTAGAAGCTTTGAAAGATTTGCCTTATAATATTGATTTTTCCAATGTTTGGATGGTGATTATTTTTTTATTAATCATCGCGTTTTTCAAAGCAATTGCTATGACAACTACTTTTGCAGCAGGTGGTGTTGGGGGAATTTTTATCCCAACTTTATTTATGGGGAGTGCGCTCGGGAATGCGTTTGCTAAAATCATTAATGCTTTAGGAGGAGACGTCTCTGAAAGTAATTTTACCCTAATTGGCATGACTGGTTTGATGGCTGGTGTGCTGCACGCCCCTTTAACTGCCATCTTTTTGATTGCTGAAATTACCGGTGGATATGAACTTTTTGTGCCTCTGATATTGGTTGCTGCGATTTCATTTGCAATCACAAAATACTTTATTGCAAACTCAATTTATACAGTTGAATTGGCAAAACGTGGGGAATTAATTACCCATGACAAAGACAAAAATGTGTTGATGATGATGCAAATTGACAAACTGATTGAAACCAATTTTAAAACAGTTTTCCCAGAAATGTTATTGGGAGAAATGCTAAAAAAAGCAGTCGCAAATTCCACAAGAAATATATTTCCAGTGATTGATAAAAAAGAAGAATTTTTAGGAATTGTTTTGTTGGATGACATTAGACCCATCATGTTTGATAATGAAATGTATGATAAAGTTGATGTGCAAACCATCATGAAGGCGGCTCCAGAAATTATATTTTACAATGATTCTGTAGAAACTGTAATGCAAAAATTCAAAGAAAGTGATGCTTGGAATTTACCTGTTTTGAAAGATAAAAAATATCTAGGATTTATCTCAAAATCAAAGCTATTAACCGCTTATAGAAACAAACTAATAGAAGTTACAACTTCCTAATAGAAATCAATTATTGATTGAATTGTTGTAAAAATGTAACTCCCAAATCAGGAAAATCTGTAAATACACCGTCTACATTTGCGTCTATTAAAAAAGTGTGAAGTAATTCGTCAAATGAATAAAAATCATCCAATTGATCTGCTCTAAATGTATAAGGATGTACTTGTAAACCAAGCTTATGTGCGTCAGAAACTAAGGTGGTAAAAGTCCATTTCCCATGAATTTTTTTATTTAAAATTTGTTTATACCAAGGACCAATTCCGTCTGCATATGATGCAAAATAAGCAAGTTGTGCTGTTTCTTCTGGAAATTCCATCAATTGAACTAAAAATAATTCAGAGGTCAATTCTTTTCGGATTCTTTTCAATTCTTTGGCATCAAAACATTGTAAAATACACTTGTCTTTTTTGGTCTTATAACCATAATCTGCTAAAATTTGCAATACAATTTCACTGATGTTTTTCCCTTCTTTTTTATGAAATTCTGGCGTTTTTATTTCTGGATAAATGCCACTATTTTTTCCTGTACTTTTATTCAAACCCTGAATCAATTCAATTTCCTCCTGTAATGAATGCAATCTGAACGAACCTTTCCCTTTTGGAAACCGATTTGCATAAATTTGTTTGCCGGTTTTTGGATCAAATCGCTCAAAAACAGCTAGTTTTTTCAATTCATCGAACGTAAAATCAATTACATAAAATCGTCCATCATTTCTTTTTTTATCAGGAAAAATTTCAGAAACATCTGTAACATCATCCAAATAGATATCATGAATTACCATCGGAATATTGTCTTTACTCAACACCAAATCTTGCTCAATAAAATCAGCATTCATGGCATGTGCCATCGCTTTTGCGGCTAAAGTATGTTCCGGTAAATAACCAGATGCACCCCTGTGTGCAATGATTATTTTAGTGTTTTTTAGTCTCATGGATTCTTTTTTTGAACAGCTTAAAAAAATGCTGAAGATTAAAAATAACAATTTCAACTTCATAGTTTGATTTTTAGATTTTAAAGATAGCTTTTTTGTAATTTTGTCATATGAATAAATTATTAATACTCATGTTTGTCATCTTTTTAGTTTGGATGGCAACAGGAATTTTTTTGATAAATACCGAACACGAAAAAGCCCAAATCGTAATGGGTTTAGGTATTTTATACCTTTCTTTTATTTTTATGCCTCTGTTTATTTTTCATAGATATAAGGACGGAAGGTATAAAAAATACATCATCAATGACGAAAAGTTAAGAGATGCTTTTAAGAATGTTGGTAAAGATTCATAAAATGAAGATTTCTTTTTTTTCGATTTTAGTTTTGTTTGTGACTTCATCAATTTTTTCTCAAGTAGATGAAAAACAACTAGGTTCTTGGTATATGTATTTTTTTAGTCACAAATTCGAAAAATCGAATTTTGGAATTCAGGGAGATATTCAACATCGAGATTGGGCAATTTTGGGCGACAGAGAACAATTAATGTTGCGTTCAGGAATTACTTTTACACCAAAAAATTCAGGTGTGATGTTTACTTT
>JANREL010000016.1:0-1787 GCA_030758355.1 Polaribacter sp. | reverse complement strand
GCATTTTATAATGAGTTGTTTATCAATGGTGAAACTGCCATTGGAAATAATAATTCGGTTGATTTTTTTGATAGAAATAGAACTTATTTTGGTTTGGGTTATGTGTTGAATAAAACCATAAAATTTCAGGCAGGAATCATGAAACAAACAACCAATCCTTGGAGTAAAAATCAATTACAAATTAGCATGCATCATAATTTTTAAAAAGCTACTTTTTATTGATTTGATAATTCATAAGTTTAAAAAAACGAATTGCAAAGTTTACATAACCTAAAAAGATTAGTTTGTTAACATTTCAATAACCTTCAACTAAAAATTTGAATTTACATTTGTACCATCAAAAAAACATGAAAAACGAGCTTGAAAAAGAGAAAGTTTGTAGTGTAAATTTGAAATTTGAATTAATTAGGAAAACCTCAACTTTTGTCGAGGTTTTTCTATTTTTATAAAACATATTTGTTCGTACTTTTGTGCAATATGATAGATCAAATAGAAGCCATTTCAGAAAAAGTAGTGTTGATTGGTGTGATTACCCAATTTCAAGACGAAACCAAATCTAAAGAATATTTAGATGAGCTCGAATTTTTAACACTTACAGCGGGTGGAGTGGTCATAAAACGATTTGTTCAAAGAGTGGATAAACCCAATCCAAAAACATTTTTAGGGATCGGAAAACTCGAAGAAGTAAAGCAATTTATTGATGCAAATGAAGTTGGTACAGCTATTTTTGATGACGAACTTACACCTGGTCAACTAAGAAATATTGAAAAAATTCTGAACTGTAAAATTCTCGATAGAACCAATTTAATTTTAGATATTTTTGCACAAAGAGCACAAACAAGTTCTGCAAAAACACAAGTAGAACTGGCACAAAACCAATATATTTTACCAAGATTGACCAAACTTTGGACGCACCTTGACAAACAAAAAGGAGGAATTGGAATGCGTGGTCCAGGAGAAACAGAAATTGAAACAGATAGACGAATCATTCGTGATAAAATAGGTTTGCTGAAAAAGAAATTAGAAACCATTGACATGCAAATGGCTGTTCAACGAAAAAATCGCGGAAAAATGGTGCGTGTTGCCTTGGTTGGTTACACCAATGTTGGCAAATCAACCTTGATGAATGTCATCAGTAAAAGCGATGTTTTTGCAGAGAATAAATTATTTGCCACTTTAGATACCACTGTTCGAAAAGTGGTCATTAAAAACATTCCTTTTTTGATGACAGACACTGTTGGTTTTATCAGAAAACTGCCCACACAATTGGTAGAATCTTTCAAATCTACCTTGGATGAAGTTCGAGAAGCAGATTTATTATTGCATGTGGTTGATATTTCTCATCCACATTTTGAGGACCATATTGCTTCTGTAAATTCCATTTTGCTGGATATCAAATGTTCAGACAAACCAACGTTAATGGTGTTTAATAAGATTGATGCTTACGAATATGAAACGATTGATGAGGACGATTTGATTACAGAAAAAACCAAAGAACACTATACTTTTCAAGACTGGAAAAAAACATGGATGAATGATTATGAGGTAGAATCTATTTTTATTTCAGCACTGAACAAGGATAATTTAGAGGATTTTAAAGAAAAAGTCTACGAAGAAGTAAAGAAAATACATGTTCAACGTTTCCCATACAATGACTTTTTGTTTGAAGAATATCAATAAAATAGTTATTGATTTTTCTTCTTAAAAGTTATTTTTTTTGCTCGGTCTTTCCAAGATTTTCTTGCTAATTCTTGTAAATCAGCAACGTTGTCTGTTTCGTCCATAAT
>JANREL010000015.1:5893-10799 GCA_030758355.1 Polaribacter sp. | reverse complement strand
GAAAAAGTAGCAATACAAATTGCTAATAAATTTCTTTTTTCCCTTTGATCAACAATATGACCTGCAAAAAGCGCCATTGAAAACGCAGGAATTATTTCCATCAAGCCAATAATGCCTAGTGATAACGGGTCTTTTGTGATGCTATACACTTGCCATTCAATAACAATAAATTGCATAGACCAGCCAAAAACCAATAAAAAACGCATCAACAAAAAGATATTGAACTCCTTTATTTTTAATGCAGCATACGGATTTGTTTTAGCCATAAATTACCCCAATTTCATATCCATTAAAATGGCAAAAGTTTGATTGATGTCTTTGTCTTTTACCACAATTGTCATTTCGTTTGTTGTAGAAATAATTTCTTGCAATGGAATATCTGCCCAGGCCAATTGTTTTAAAATGAAATAATAAATTCCGGATTGTTCTTGATTTTCTTTAGGTAATTTTATGGTAATAGATGCCAAATCTAGTACTTTATTTATTAGTGTTTCTTTCTCGAAAATTTCCTCAATGTACGGACGTAAATTTTTACTTGACACCAAGTTTGTTTCAAATATTCCTTGTGAAACTGTTAAAAAATAGTCTGAGCTTTCTGAGGATTTACTCAAAATTCTCGATACTTCTTTCAATAATGACGTTGTATTTTTAAATGCAAAATCACACAAATCCGAGCGAACAATAACATCACCCAAATCTAAGGCTAATTTTTTAATATTTTTCCTGATGCGTAATTCACTTGCAGGTGATAATCTATTGATTGCCATCATTACTGCACCAGCTTTTACCTCTTTTTTCAGTGTTTTTGAAACTTCTGGTAAAATGATTCTGGCTAAAGAAGAAACATTGATGAGTTTTTCGTTGAGCGCTTCTTCAATGAAAGGTGTTTTTCTAACAGTGCTTTCAACGACTTCTTGTATTGTTTTCATTTGCTAAGTTAAAAAGTTGGAATAATTGTTCAAAATTAAACAATTAATCCAATTTATCTGTCAACTTTTTAAATTCTTTTTTAGGGCTTTTTTGGTCGTATAAAATGGCAAATACAGCGTCAATAATGGGTGTTTTCGCCTTGTTTTCTAGAGAAATTTTATACGCACTTTTGGCAGCATAATAGCCTTCGGCAATCATACTCATTTCTAATTGAGCTGATTTTACTGTGTAGCCTTTTCCAATCATGTTTCCAAAATGGCGATTTCTACTAAAAGTTGAATATCCTGTCACTAATAAATCGCCCAAATACGCAGAATTATTAATGTTTCGTTTCATTTTATGTACTTTTCTAATGAAACGTTTCATTTCGCGAATGGCATTGCTCATCAAAACCGCTTGAAAATTATCGCCATATCCCAAACCATGTGCAATACCTGCAGCAACGGCGTAAATATTTTTTAAAACGGCTGCATATTCAGTGCCAATAATGTCATCAGAAGTTTTAGCATTGATATACCAACTTTCTAAATATGTTGCCATTTTTTTAGCTTTTTCTTCATCCTGACAAGCTATTGTTAAGTATGATAAACGCTCCATAGCCACCTCTTCAGCGTGGCAAGGTCCTGTAATTACACCAATATTTTCAAGTGGAATTTGGTATTCTCTATTGAAATGTTCACCAACAATCAAACCTGTTTCAGGCACAATTCCTTTGATGGCAGAAAAAATAATTTTATCTTCTAAAGAAATAGAGAGTTTGTGTAATTCACTTTCTAAAAAAGCAGAAGGAATTGCAAAAATCAACGTATCATATTTTGAAACAGTTTCGTTGATATCATCTGACAAATCCAAACGATTTGCATCCAATTCAGCCGAACTTAAGTATTTTGGATTATGGTTATTTTCTTTGATATGCACAATAGACTGGTTATCACGCATATACCAACCAACCGTTTCTAAATTTTCGGATAACATTTTTACAATCGCTGTTGCCCAACTTCCACCTCCTAAAACGGCAATTTTTTGCTGTTTGTCCATAAATATAACTTTAAGCGTCAAAAGTAAGAAAAGTATTAACTTTTCAAGAATACTTCCTTCATTTATTATATTTGTGAAAAATCAACCAATTAATGAAAGAACGTTTTCGTTTCGTATTTATAAGTGTTTTTATTTTACATTTCTCTGAATTTAATGCTCAAGAAAAAGTAAGTACTAAAGCTTCAAATGTTTCAATTTTAGAAAAAGAATTTGACGTAAAATCTTTGGGGTTTTCTCGCAAAATCTGGGTGTATTTGCCACCTAATTATGAAAATTCGTCTAAAAAATTTCCTGTAATTTACATGCATGATGCTCAAAATTTGTTTGATAATGCAACTTCTTATGCTGGTGAATGGGGTATTGATGAAACCTTGAATAACCTATTTAAAAAAACTGGAAAAGAATTTATTGTTGTGGGAATTGAAAATTCAGGCGATCAAAGAATAGATGAATATACGCCTTTCAAAAATGAAAAATATGGAGGAGGAAAAGGCGATTTTTATATTGATTTTTTAGTGAAAGAACTAAAACCATATATTGATACAAATTTTAGAACAAAACCAGACGCAAAAAATACCGCCATCATTGGAAGTTCACTAGGGGGTTTAATTTCTTTTTATGGTGGACTAAAATATCCAAAGGTATTTGGGAAAATTGGCGCATTTTCAACATCGTTTTGGTTTTCAGATGAAATTTATAGTTTTGCAAAAGAGAATGGAAATCACAAAAATCTAAAAATCTACTTTTTAGTAGGTGAGAAAGAAGGTGAAGAAATGGTTTCTGATACTGAAAAAATGGAAAAATTATTACTAAAATCAGGATTTCCATCAAAAAATATAAAAACAAAAATTGTTCCTGAAGGCAAACACAATGAAGCTTTTTGGAAATCAGAATTTTTAGAAACATTGAAGTTTTTATTTAAAATATAAAAATTATGACCGTAGAAATAATCAACAAATCAAAACACGCAATACCATCTTATGAGACAGCAGGTGCTGCTGGTATGGATTTAAAAGCAAATATTGACACTCCAATCATATTAAAACCCTTAGAAAGAGCCATCGTAAAAACAGGTTTATTTATTGCCTTGCCTCAAGGATTTGAAGCACAAGTAAGACCAAGAAGTGGTTTAGCTGCAAAGAAAGGAATCACCGTTTTAAATTCTCCTGGAACTGTAGATGCTGATTATAGAGGAGAAATTGGCGTTATTTTAGTAAATCTATCCAATGAAAAATTTATTGTGAATGATGGAGAGAGAATTGCGCAATTGGTCATCGCAAAACACGAACGAATTTCTTGGCAAGAAGTGAAAATATTAGACGAAACTCAACGTGGGTCTGGCGGATTTGGCAGTACAGGCCTGTAAAAAGATAATTTTTTAAGTTTTTAAAAAAAATTCTGTGATAATAAACTACCCCAAAAAAATTTTGGGGCAGTTTAAAAGTTAATTTTTATTTTATTGATTTGCAATTGTCTCTTTTATTTTTGCTTCTATTTCATCCATCAACTCAGGATTGTCTTTAATTACTCCCTTTACAGCATCTCTACCTTGACCTAATTTGGTATCTCCATAACTAAACCAAGAACCACTTTTTTTCACAATTCCAAGTTCAACACCAATATCTAATACTTCACCAACTTTTGATATTCCTTCTCCATACATGATATCAAACTCTGCTTGTTGAAAAGGTGGTGCAACTTTATTTTTTACGACTTTTACTTTAGTACTGTTTCCAATCACTTTTTCACCATCTTTAATTTGCGTTTTTCTTCTGATATCTAATCTTACTGACGCATAAAATTTCAATGCATTTCCACCTGTTGTTGTTTCAGGATTTCCAAACATTACCCCAATTTTGTCTCTTAACTGATTGATAAAAATTACCGTACATTTTGTTTTAGAAATAGTTCCTGTCAATTTTCTCAACGCCTGACTCATTAAACGTGCATGCAATCCCATTTTAGAATCACCCATTTCTCCTTCAATTTCTGATTTTGGAGTCAATGCAGCTACAGAATCCACCACAACAATATCAATAGCTCCTGAACGAATTAAATTCTCTGTGATTTCTAAGGCTTGTTCTCCGTGATCAGGTTGAGAAATGATTAAATTATCAATATCAACACCTAAATTTTCGGCATAAAAACGATCAAAAGCATGCTCAGCATCAATAAATGCTGCAATTCCACCTGCTTTTTGAGCCTCTGCAATGGCATGTAATGACAAGGTTGTTTTTCCTGAAGATTCTGGTCCGTAAATTTCAATAACTCTTCCTCTTGGATATCCTCCAACTCCTAATGCTAAGTCCAAGCCTAATGATCCTGAAGAAATCGCTTCAATATCATCTACAGCTACATCTCCCATTTTCATTACAGCTCCTTTTCCATAGGTCTTATCTAGCTTATCTAGGGTAAGTTGTAGGGCTTTTAATTTGGCTAATTTTTCTTTATCTTCTGACATATATACTGGTTTTCTAATTTTTTTTAAAGCAAGCAAGTTACAAAAAAGTCTTGTTAATAATTTAGAAAATAGCTTACAATTTTATAATATTGTTACATACCTAAATCCATTAATTATGATACATCTAAAAAACAATAAAAGTAACGTAACTATTGATGAAGGAGAATTGATAAGTTATAATGTTGATGGAAAAGAGTACATTCATCAAAAAGGAAATAAAGGTTGGCGAAAATCGGATGATGAAATGTTTCCTGTAATTGGTCCTACTGAAAAAAATGATTTTATTGTTCATACAAAACATGGTGATGCTGTTCAAGATCAACATGGATTACTCAGAGAATTAAATTATACATTGATTTCAGTAAGTGAAAATCAGGTGAAATTTCAGAAAAATTATACTAAAAATACCTGGGTAAAAAACAGTAAATTTCCATCAAAATCTCCAGAAGAATTTCTATTTTGGCCTTTTGATTTTAT
>JANREL010000015.1:0-5793 GCA_030758355.1 Polaribacter sp. | reverse complement strand
GTAAATTTCCATCAAAATCTCCAGAAGAATTTCTATTTTGGCCTTTTGATTTTATCTTTGAAAAAAAAATTTCGCTTTTAAACGATGGTTTGCTTATTGATTTTATGTTTCAATCAGAAGAAGGAATGCCTTTTATGTTAGGGTATCATCCTGCCTTTTTATTATCTGATACTTGCGAAGAGATCATCATCTCTAATCATCAAAAAATTGTATTGAAAGATGTTTTGAATGCTGGTTCTGATGCGTTTCCAGTGTTAGGATCTGATGAGATTTTATTGATTAATTGTGATAAAAAAAACCTTCAGATAAACACCAAAGGTTTTCATAATTTTATGCTTTGGACTGAGGTAAACAATATGATTTGTATTGAACCAATTACGCAATATACATCGTTTACAAACCAACAATTTTCAGAGGAAAATATGCGACTCTCTAAAGGTAAAAATTACTTTTCTTTTAAAATAAAAGTTTTAGAATGAACAGCAACATGAATACTATTATTTATATAGTTGCAAGAATTGTGATACTGCATTTTATGTTGGTTTTGAGTATCTTATTTATAAAATGAATAAAAAAGACAAATCTTAACTTTTATCCATTCTGATATGTGGAATTCCATCTTCTAAATATGTTTCTCCTATCTGAATAAATCCGTGGGATTCATAGAATTTTTTCAAATATAATTGAGCTGAAATTGTTATTTTTTGATCTTGAAATTCGGTTTCAATTGCTTTAATTGAAACTTTCATTAAATCATGTCCATATCCAAATCTTCGTTCACTTTCTTTCACAACAACCCTTCCAATACTCGCATTATCAAAATAATATCCTTTTTTAAAAATACGTGTATAAGCGATAATTGTATCGTTTTTAAATCCTAAAACGTGCAATGCTTTTTGGTCTTTAAAATCGATGTCTTGATACACACAATCTTGTTCAACTACAAAAACCTCTGAACGCAATTGTAAGATTTGATACAATTCTAAAAGAGATAATTCCGAAAATGGTTTGATTTGAAACTCCATTAAATAGTGCATGAAATTTTATTCACTCTTCCTTCATGTCTTCCTCCTTCAAAATCCGTTGAAAGAAAAATATCTACAAAACCCAAAGCTTGTTGTAAAGAAACAAAACGTGCAGGAATCGTTAACACATTCGCATTGTTATGTTGTCTTGTTAAAGCAACCAATTCATTATTCCAGCACAAAGCTGCTCTTATTCCTTGGTGTTTATTTGCAGTCATTTGTGCGCCATTTCCTGATCCACAAAGAATAATTCCTAATTCAGCTTTTCCAGTTTCTACAGCAGTGGCTGTAGGGTGAATTGCATCAGGATAATCCATAGAATCATTTGTATCTGTCCCAAAATTTAACACTGAATATCCTTTTTTTTCTAAATGTTTGATGATTTCGAACTTATACTCAGTTCCTGCGTGATCATTTCCGATGGCGATTGTCATAGTAGATTGATTTTTATAACTTTATGAACTACAAAAATAAAGATTCTAATACTTATCTACAGTTACTAACAATCAATTTTTATCATTTTTTAATAAGTAATTCAATATAAAGCTTTTAACTGTATTGATAAAATGTTAAGAACTTATTATTAAAATATGATAACTAATTTTGGTAGTTTTTATTTTTATTACAATACATAGGTTTACTTAATAATCAATAAAAAATTATTAGTTTTTAATAAAAGTTTATCAACAATTTTTTTACTATTTATTTACATTGAAATTTTATAAACTTATTAGTTAATATCAGTTAATAAGTGTTTACAGGTATTGTTAATAAGTATGAAATTAAGTTGATTTTTAATAATTTATATTTTTTATAAAATGTTAATGTAATTTAACAACTCAAAAATCAAAATAATCTATAATAATTTTATTGTAGCTATAAACACACAATAATAACAAATAAAAGATTTTTAAAATTTTTAAAATAAATTATTTATTTATGATACATGTTTATAACTTTTAAAAGTTATAAAATTAAACAGTAGATTTTTTGTTTTTATAAAGGTTGATGGAATCTTTTTTTGCGTCAACCGTTTTTTGAGGAAGTTCGGTTTTACGTAACGTTTTTTGAACCGTTTTTACGGTTACTACAATACCTGTGATAAAAATGAAAAGAAATAAAGCGATTATTTTTCTAAGATTTTTCATTTAAGTTTGGTTTCAATAATTACATAGACGCTTTAATTTTCAATTCGTTACAGAAAAAATTAAGATTTAATTAACAATTGTAAAATATAATTAAAATTTTAATATTAGACTATTTTATAAACTATGAGAGTAATAAGTTGTATTTTGCATTGTTATAACAAGTATGGTTTATTTTATGAAAAAATCAAGTAAAAAAATATTTAAAAAGAAAGGTAATATCATCAAAGATTTAACTAAAAATATATTCAAAATTTTAAAAGAAGACGCATCAAAACAATTTAATTACAAGCAAATTGCTGCGAAACTTCATGTTACGGATAGTGAAGGGAAAAATCAAATTATTCAAAAATTAACAGAATTAACTGCCGCAAAAAAATTAAAGGAAGTCGATAGAGGAAAATATCAAGTGAATGAAGAACGCAAATATTCTGTAGGAAAATTAGACATTACTTCCAATGGAAATGGCTATTTTATTACAGAAGATTATGAAGATGATATTTTTATACCAAATATCAATTTAGGTAAAGGATTGCATAATGATATGGTAAAAGCCTATATCTATAAAAAAAGAAGAAGCAATAAATTAGAAGCAGATGTTGTGGAGGTTTTAGAAAGAGCTAAAACACAATTTGTTGGTGTATTACAAAAAAGTAAAACTTTTGGATTTGTAATTCCTGATAACAATAAAATGTATGCAGATATTTTTATATCTGAAAACAAGATGAATGGCGCTGAACATGGTGATAAAGTGCAAGCGACCATTTTAGATTGGCCAGAAAATTCTAAAAATCCCTTTGGAAAAATCACCACTGTTTTAGGAAAACCTGGTGATCAAAATACGGAAATGCACTCTATTTTAGTGGAATATGATTTGCCTTACGAATTTCCAAAAGAAGTAGAAGAGGAAGCATCTCATCTTTCAATTGAAATTACAAAAGAAGAAATTTCTAAAAGAAAAGACCTTCGAAATTCACTTACTTTTACGATTGATCCAAAAGATGCAAAAGATTTTGATGATGCATTATCTTTTAAAAAATTAGAAAATGGCAATTATGAAATAGGAATTCACATTGCAGATGTATCGCATTATTTACAACCAAAAACAATTTTAGATGATGAAGCGTACGCACGAGCAACATCTGTGTATTTGGTGGATAGAGTAGTACCAATGTTGCCAGAAATATTGAGTAATGGTGTGTGTTCTTTGCGTCCTGAAGAAGAAAAATTGACGTTTTCTGCGATTTTCGAATTGAATGAAAACGCAGAATTGATCAATCAATGGTTTGGAAGAACAATAACTTATTCTGACAAACGCTTTGCTTATGAAGAGGCACAAGCAATTATCGAAACTAAAACAAATTTTGTTCCTGCAAATGTTTCTATTACAGGTCATGATTATTCTGTGGATGAAACTATTGTTGAAGCAATTTTAAAAATGGATGACTTGGCTAAAATCCTCAGAAAACGCAGAATGAATCAAGGAGCGATTTCTTTTGATAGAGTAGAAGTAAAATTCAATTTAGATGAAGATGCAAATCCAACAAGTGTTTATTTTAAAGAAGCAAAAGATGCTAATAAATTGATTGAAGAATTTATGTTGCTTGCCAATAGAAAAGTGGCTGAATTTATTGGTCAAAAAAACAAAAAACCTTCTGGAAAAACTTTTATATATAGAGTTCATGATGAGCCTGATACTGAAAAATTAGCGTCTTTACAGAATATCATCAGTAAATTTGGGTATAAAATTAATACAGATACAAGAGAATCAACTTCAGCAACTTTAAATAAATTGTTGGCTGATGTTTATGGAAAAGCGGAATCAAATATGATTGAAACGCTTGCTATTCGTTCTATGAGTAAAGCGGTTTATACCACTCAAAACATTGGTCATTATGGATTGGCTTTTGAATATTATAGTCATTTTACATCACCAATTAGACGGTATCCTGATGTAATGACCCACAGATTATTGCAACATTATTTAGAAGGAGGAAGCACACTAAATGCAGAATTGTATGAAGAAAAATGCAAACATTCTTCTAAAAGAGAAGAATTGGCTTCAAAAGCGGAACGCGATTCTATCAAATACATGCAAGTAAAATACATGCAAAATCACAAAGACGAAATTTTTGAAGGTGTAATTACTGGCGTTACAGAATGGGGAATTTATGTTGAAATCACCAAAAATAAATGCGAAGGAATGGTTCGTATTCGCGACATCAAAAGCGATTATTATTTGTTTGATGAAAAACAATATGCTATTGTAGGACAATCAACCAAGCAAATTTATCAATTAGGAGATGATGTGAAAGTTCAAGTGAAAAAAACTGATTTAGAACGAAAACATTTAGATTTTAATCTGATTGAGGAGTAATTTAAAATTATATGTTTCGTTGTATTCCTATAATATAATTCGAATTGGTATGTATTTTAATTTATAGTTGTTTCAATTTAAAAACATGAAAAAAGTAATTTTTATAATCTTTTTATTTTCGGCATTTATAATGAATGCACAAACCACTGTTACTAAAAATTTGGGTGATTTTTCGATTTTAAAAGTATATAATGGAATTGAAGTAGAGTTGATTAAATCATCAGACCAAAAAATTCAAATAACAGGACAAAAATCAGAAAGTGTTAGTATCAAAAATATAGATAACACCTTAAAGATTTCCTTACCTTTCTCATTAAATCCAAATAAGAACTTAGCAAAAAATGAAGTTTTAGTGACGATTTATTACAACAAAAACATTGATGTTATTGATGCAAATGAAGCTTCAACAATTACTGCCAAAGAAATAAGACAAGACAAATTAGAAGTAAATGCACAAGAAAAAGCGTTTATAAATCTAGTTATTGTAGTAAAACATTTAGAAGTTAGAGCTTCATCAGGAGGAGTTATTAAACTTACAGGAACCACAAAAAATCAAAACGTAGATTTAGATTTGTATGCTATTTACAATGGTTTTAATTTAGAATGTAGCTCAAATTCTGTTGTAAAATCAGGAACTGGCGCAAAAGCCGAAATTTTTGCAGGTGAATCATTGAATGCAAAAGTTAGTTTTGGAGGCTCTATTTTCTACAAAGGAATGCCTGATGTTATAAAAGATAAAAAAGTAATAGGAGGTATTATTCAAAAAAGAAATTAATACAAACCTTTTTGTATCTTTGCAATGTTAAATTTTTATTTATGAACAACTTATTAATGCATTTCGGTTTTGTTGGTGGCACTCAATTAGTCATCATTTTGGTAGTTGTGTTGCTTTTATTTGGTGGAAGAAAGATTCCAGAATTAATGAAAGGACTTGGAAACGGAATCAAAGAATTTAAAAACGCTACAAAAGAAGATTCTACGGATAAATTAGGGGATAAAAAGTAACGATTGTTACCATTTATAAAATTAAAAAGCTCTGTAAATTTTTTTTACAGAGCTTTTTAATATCAGTCTTTTTAGGATTATTCCTTCTTTTTGTTGTTTTTCATTGATTCACCAATTTGATTACTAGCTGCAAAACTAGCCACCATGTCATTAAGCATATTACTACCAACTTGTGGTGAATTAGGTAATAAAATTAAATTACTATTAGTTTGCTCTCCTAATGATTGTAACGTATCATAAT
>JANREL010000014.1 GCA_030758355.1 Polaribacter sp. | reverse complement strand
TTAAAATTAGTAGCATAGGCTTTTTTATCTTTTAAACAAATTTCATGCGAATTGATTTCAACATCTTCCCAATCATTTACAACTGGAATTTTTTCTTCCTTTGGATTGACCAAAACCGCAGTCTGTTTGATGTTTTTCAGGCTAGAAAACGGAACACCTTTTTGCAACAACGAAACAATTTCACGCAAAGGCTGCTCTCCCATCCCATACACCAACATATCTGCATTTGAGGTTTCTAAAATGCTAGGCATCAACTTGTCTGACCAATAATCATAGTGGGTAACTCGTCGTAATGAAGCTTCAATACCACCAATCAAAATAGGCACCTCAGGAAATTTTTCTTTTAAAATATTGCAATACACTGAAGTAGCATAATCTGGACGAAAACCAATATCACCATTGGGAGTGTATGCATCTTTGTCACGTCTTTTTTTACTGGCAGTATAATTGCTTACCATAGGATCCATACAACCACCAGTTGCAGCAAAAAACAAACGAGGTTTACCTAGTTTCTCAAAATCTTGTAAATTGTCATTGACGTTGGGTTGTGGTACAATTGCCACTCGCAAACCATAACTTTCTAAAATACGTCCAATCACAGCAGGACCAAAAGACGGGTGATCTACATACGCATCTCCACTGAATAAGATCACGTCCAATTCTTCCCAACCACGAAGTTTCACTTCTTTGTTGGTTGTTGGTAACCAGTCTGTTAATTGTCGTTTTATTGTATTCATAATTTGACAGCAAAAATAAAGTAATTTTAGTAACAACCTTCATGCTTGCATCGATTTTTCTGATGAAGCAACAAAAACAGCTTATCTCGTTACATCGTGAAAATGAAATTAACCATCCTTTTTTTCAAAAAATGTATTTTGTTTTGTAGTTTTATGAGCTATAAAATCAAATTACACTCATGAAAAATTACTTTTTGATTGCCCTAATTGGATTTTCATTCCTCTTTTCTTGTACAAAAGACGGTGAGAAAACTCCTGAAAAAGACACGTTTGTTACTGATAATTATACTAAAACTGAGGTTGACATTGTGATGAGAGATGGTATTAAACTGCATACCACCATTTATTCTCCAAAGGATAAAAGTAACAAATATCCTATATTGATGCAAAGAACTCCCTATAGTTCAGCACCTTATGGTGAAGGGAGGCTAAAAACCAAAATTGGACCTAATGAGCATTTAATGAAAGACGGCTATATTATTGTTTATCAAGATGTTCGTGGGCGTTGGATGAGTGAAGGTGTGTATGATAACATGCGCGCTTATTTACCCAATAAAAAAGCAAATGAATCCGATGAGGTGTCGGATACATATGACACCATTGATTGGTTGGTAAAAAATGTAGAAAACAATAATGAAAATGTGGGTACATGGGGAATTTCATATCCTGGACATTACGCTACAATTTCAGCAATTGATGCACATCCAGCATTAAAAGCAGCGTCACCACAAGCCTGTATTGGCGATTTTTTCTTTGATGACTTTCATCATAATGGGGCTTTTTTATTAAGTTATTTCAGAGCGATTTCTTTATTTGGAACCTATAAAGACACACCAACTGACACAGCTTGGTATTCAACACCCGAGTTAAAAACGCAAGATCAATATCAATTTTTCTTAGACAAAGGACCCTTAAAAAATCTAAACGAATATTTTCAATACGAAAAATTGGATGTAAGTTCAGCAGCCACAAAAGATAAAATTGATGATTTTTTCTGGAAAGAAATTGTAGAGCATCCAAATTACGATTCGGTTTGGCAAAGCAAAGGAATCATTCAGCATTTAAACAAAGTTCCATCTTCCGTAGCAACCATGATTGTGGGTGGTTGGTTTGATGCCGAAGATTTATACGGTCCTTTAGAAACCTATAAAGCTATTGAAAAACATGGTAAAAACAATTACAATACCTTGGTTTTTGGTCCTTGGGATCATGGAGGATGGGCTAGATCCTCTGTAAAAAATGCTGTAGGAAATTACTATTTTGGCGACTCTATTTCTTTGAAATTTCAGAAAGAAATCGAAACCCGATTTTTTCATCATTTCTTAAAAGGAAAAGGAGATAAAAATTCGGGATTGCCTGAAGCCTACGT
>JANREL010000013.1:1329-10865 GCA_030758355.1 Polaribacter sp. | reverse complement strand
GGAAGTAAAACCATTTTGATGCAAGATGAATATGGGCAAATTGTGGAGCCTTATTCAATTTCTGCTGGATTGGATTATCCTGGAGTTGGCCCTTTACACGCTTTTTTGTTTGAAAGTGGCAGAGCAAAATTCATGAATGCCACTGATCAAGAAGCATTAGATGCTGCTTATGAATTGACAAAATTAGAGGGAATTATTCCCGCTTTAGAAACAGCTCATGCATTGGCTGTTTTACCAAAAATGACCTTGAGAAAAGAGCAAGTAATCGTAATTAATTTATCGGGAAGAGGAGATAAAGATTTGGAAACTTTCATAAAACATTTAGAAGAATAGACCATGAATTCAATAAGAAATATTTTTCAGACAAAAAATAGTCAAGTTTTATCTATTTATTTTACTGCAGGTTTTCCAAATTTAGAAGACACAAAAAGTGTCATTCAGGAATTAGAAAAAGCTGGCGTTGATTTTATTGAAGTTGGTTTGCCTTACTCTGATCCGTTAGCCGATGGTCCAACGATTCAAAATAGTAGTCAAAAGGCATTGCAAAACGGAATCAACCTAGACATTGTTTTTGAGCAATTAATGACCATCAAAGAAAACAATAAAACACCTTTAGTGTTGATGGGATATTTGAATCAGATGTTAAAATATGGTGAAGATAAATTTTGTAAAAAAGTAGTTGAATGCGGAATTGATACGGTTATTTTACCAGATTTACCTATGGTTGAATATGAAAATCATTACAAAGATCTATTCGAAAAATATGGAATTACTAACGTGTTTTTAATTACCCCACAAACAACTGAAGAGCGAATCAAAAAAATTGACGCTTTTACAGAAAGTTTTATTTACATGGTCGCTTCAAGTTCAATTACAGGTGCAAAAGGTGAAATTTCTCAAAAACAAATTGACTATTTTCAACGAATCAAATCATTGAATTTAAAAAGTAATTTGATAATAGGATTTGGAATATCTGACAATGCCACTTTTTCAAAAGCATGTGAATTTGCTAATGGAGCCATTATTGGATCTGCTTTTATTAATTTTCTAGAAGAGAAAGGGATTGATAAAGTTGGAGAGTTTATAAGTACAATTAAAAATGATTAAACTGAAATATCAAAAAAAGAAAGAAGCCATTTTAAATTTCACTCTTTTTATATTTTTTAAATCTGTGTAGTTACTTCAATAACACCATTCGCACCTCTAATGCCGTACATAGCAGTTTCAGGACCTTTTAAAATTTTTATTTTAAGAATTGTTACAGGCACAATTTGTACAAAAGTTTCCTCATTAACTTGGACTCCATTTAAAATAAATAATGGTGATTTATATTCTCTAAAATTACTTGCTCCTCTGATGATGATTGAGTTTCTTTGAGTTACTTGAACACCAGAAACTTTACCTCTTAAATAATCATAAATATCTCTAAATTGCATGGGATCAGCAATTTTTTCATTAGCTGTCTCAACAACATCATCATTTGTTGGTTTTTTAATATTGATAATCATATTCGGATTTCCTAGATATTTTACTGTTTGAACTCCAACCATTGGAGAATAAACAGTAATTTCAGTAGGCGCTTTTTTTAAACTGATTTTAAAAGTTCCGGATGAGTTTGCAACTCTCTCTTGTTTTACATTATCTAATAAAATAATTGCTCCAGGAACCGGTTTGTTATTATAATCTTTTACAGTTAAATTTAGTTTGATGTTTCATTTTTTTCTTGAGAAAAAGTTATGGCTGATGATAAAATCATACCAATAAGAAATATTTTTTTAAGGATTTTCATGATTTAGAAAATTTGTATTTTATATTATGAAGTTGATTTTATTTTACTTTACGTAAAAATACTGTATTACGATTTTTTTTAGATACAAATTTTTTTAATTTTTATGAAAACTAACAACAAAGTATTTTTTTAAAGTATATTTCGATTTCAATAAACTTTCTCTCCATTCAAAAAAGTTGAATTTACAGTAGTTTTTGGAATTTGTTTTCCATCAACTTTCATAATATCTTGGCTTAAAATCACGAAATCTGCGAATTTTCCCACTTCAATACTTCCTTTTTCATGTTCTTCAAAATTAGAATAAGCTGCCCAAATGGTCATTCCTTTTAAGGTTTCTTCTCTAGTCAAAGCATTCTCCATTTGAAATCCTTTTTCAGGATAATTTGCTAGATCTTTTCTAATTGTAGCTGCATAAAATGTCAAAAACGGATTTACTTCTTCCACAGGAAAATCAGTTCCCAAAGCTATTTTGCCATAAACATTTAATAAATCTTTGAAAGCATAAGCACCTTTCATTCGTTCTTTTCCAATTCTATTCTCAGCCCAGTACATATCGGAAGTTGCATGAGTTGGCTGAACTGAAGGCAAAATATTATCAAAATTTTTAAAATCTTCTGGCGAAATTATTTGCGCATGTTCAATCCTCCATCGACTATTTTTTTTGTTTTTTAAAACTTCTTTGTAGGTTTTTAATAGCCAAGTATTTGCTGAATCTCCAATGGCATGCGTATTCATTTGAAATTCAGAGGCAGCAATTTGTCTCGCAATTTCAAGATATCTTTGTGGTGAATAAATTAAAGCACCAAAATGATTTTCTCTGTCTGAATATGATTGACGCATTGCAGCTCCTCTTGACCCTAAGGCGCCATCACCATACACTTTAAAAGAACGAACATTTAATTGATCAGTTTTGTAAATTCCTTTGTCAATATAATAGTCAATTTGCGCTTGATTATTTCCTGAAATCATTGCATAAATACGCATTTTTAAATTGTTGGTTTGTTGAAGGCTATCTATTAATTCAACTGTGTTTTGATCAATTCCTGCGTCATCAACAGTTGTTAAACCATAAGAAAAACACATTTTTTGTGCATCTAAAAGGCCTTGGATGGCTTCTTCTTTTGACGGTTCTGGAATTTTGATAAAATCCATTGCAGCATCAATCAAAATACCTGTCATTTTTCCATCTTTAAGGATGATTTCACCACCAGAAACTTTGGTGTTTTCATGAATTCCTGCCACATCAATAGCTGCTTGATTCACCAATAGTGCATGACCATCAATTCTTCTAATTGCTACAGGAATTGTTGGAAATAATTTGTCTAATTTTTCTTTAGTTGGAAATTCTTTGATTTCCCAATCATTTTGATCCCAACCACGACCAGTAATAAAATTGACGTTTTTTTCTTTTTGAAAAGCAACTAATCTTTCTAAGACTTCGTTATAGCTTTCGGTGCCTTCTAAACTCACTTTTTGCTGATCCAACCCCATTCTGTAAAAATGGCAATGCGCATCAATCAAACCAGGAACAATTGTTTGGTTTTTGGCATCAATTAAATTATCAGATTGATATTTTTCTTGAATTTCAGTATTTGAACCAACAGCTAAAAATTTTCCATCTTTTATGGCAAATGCTGCGGCAATATCAAATGAATCGTTCACAGTATAAGTATTAGAATTGATGATAATCAAATCTACTTTTTCTTTTTGACAAGCTATAAAAAGAAACAAAAGAGCAATAATTAAACTAATTTTTTTCATAATAATTCATGAGTTTATATACACAATATAGATTCCATATAGCAATAAAAACTGTACTGGAATTCGAATAATAGCAATTTTTTTTGACCCAATTGCAGGTCTTTTTTTTGTTACATCCCAGATGTGAATGGGTAAGAAAATTATCAGTAAAATGATGATTCCAAGAGATGCTGGTTTTACAGTTTCTAAAAAAAATAATCCAACACCAACACTAAACTCTAAAATTCCAACAATATAATTTACTAATTTTTTAGGTAAAAAATCTGGAATGAAATGTTTGAAAAAATTAGATTTAATGATGTGCATAATTCCTGCAAAACAGAAAAATCCACCATAAATTATTTTTAAAATGGACACGATAATTTCCATAATTTATGGTTTCACAGGTGTGTTATTGTATAAGTATTTGTCCATCAAATAAATAATTCCTGCCATAGAAGCACTTCCTAATTCTAGTTCACGTTTGTTTACTTTATCAAAAGTATCTCTGCTTGTGTGATGATAATCAAAATAACGTTGAGAATCTGGTCTGTAGCCAACCAAGGTTACATTATCACTTTTCAAAGGACTAATATCTGCTCCTGATCCTCCTTTTTCAATATCATGCAAACCATAGGGAGCCAGTAGTTTTTTCCAACTTATCAATAATTCAGTATTTGCTGTATTTGCATCAATTGAAAATCCTCTTGGAGTGTGACCTCCTGAATCTGATTCTAAACCTCCAATATGATTTTCTTTATTAAGTTTTGCCAATTCAGCATATTTTTTTGCACCTCTTGTGCCATTTTCTTCATTCATAAAAAAGACAATTCGCAAAGTATTTTTAGGTTTGATTTTGTTCTTTTTGAACAAATAACCCACTTCTAAAGATTGCACAATTCCTGTTCCATCATCATGAGCGCCCTCTCCTAAATCCCAAGAATCTAAATGACCACCAACTACAAAAATATTTTCAGGAGTTTTGCTTCCTTTGATTTCTCCAACAACATTGAATGATGGTGCATCTGGTAAATTTTTACAACTTTGTTTGAAATAGAATTGTAAGGTTGGATTTTGTTTTAAATCAGCACTCAATATTTCTGCTGCTTGACTACTAATTGCAGCTGTAGGAATGTGTTTTTCCTCCGGTAAATTTCCATAACTCATGGTTCCTGTGTGTGGAAAATCGTCAATAGAATTGGTCATTGAACGCACAATTACGCCTTTTGCGCCAAATTCTCCACAAACTGCTGCGCCTTGAACACGTTGATCAACACAACCACCATAAGCTTTAAAAGTATGTATTAAGGTATTGTCAAAAGCTCTGTTAAAAAAGATAATTTTCCCTCGCATTTTACTGCCTAAAGCGCTAGCTTCATCTAAACTTTTAACTTCTATTATTTCTGCAGAAATTCCTTCAGGTGGTGTTGCAATAGAAAAACCAAGCGCACAAATTGCTACATTTTTTTGTTTTCCATTGATGCTGTAGTTTGCAATTTCTTTTCCACCACGAACCCAATGTGGCACCATAACAGGTTGCAACCAAACAGAATCTAAGCCTACTTCTTTCATTAATTTTTCACCCCATTCAACTGCTTTTTGAGCTTGAGAAGAGCCAGACAATCTTCCGCCAATATTTTGAGTTAAATCGCGCAACCATTCATAGGATTTTCCTTCAGTCAATGCGCTATTAAAAAGGTGTTTGATGTTTGTAGAATCTTTTATTTCTTCTGATAATTCATCCGAATTAATTATTTTTTCTTGTTTTTGTGCACATGAAAGTAAAAAAGAAGTAAAAATTAAAAGTGTGATTGCTCTCATTTTTGGATTGTAAATTTAGTTGTTAAAACTACAAAAAATAAAAGGAAGAGAAATCTACAAAATATTTAAAAATCAAATTTATATGTTACACCTGCTAAAAGTTGAAAACCTTGGACTTCAAAATTTGCGAATCTTTGGTAATTCGAAT
Organism: Polaribacter sp.; assembly: GCA_030758355.1. Taxonomy (GTDB): domain Bacteria; phylum Bacteroidota; class Bacteroidia; order Flavobacteriales; family Flavobacteriaceae; genus Polaribacter. The sequence continues at coordinate 5,367 of JANREL010000013.1, read as the reverse complement.
TTAAAATATTATTCACTCTTAAAAATGCTGTAAACTTGTCATTAAAATGATAACCTCCATTCAAATTGATGTCTAAAAAGGAAGGAATTGATTGGGTTGTGCTAGTTGTTGAAGGGAAAATATCAGTATAAATAATGTCTTTTCTGTTTCCAACAAATAGCAAAGTTGAGGTTGCATACCATTTTTCTATTTTATACTTTGCCATGAAATTGGCTTGAATTTTGGGTAAATTCCATGCTTCGTTTTGATGGCTAGTTGTATAGTTATCAAACTGAATGTGGGTTTCAAAATTGAGTCTCTTGCTAAACTCGTAATTTAATTCTGCAAAAATAGAGGTTGTTTTTACATCGTCATAAACTACTCCAAATGAGTTTCCATATTCATAACCTCTTAAAACAATTCCGTTTGAAAAAGTAGTTGTGCCATCGGATTTTGAATTATTTTTTATAAACAAAGGTTTGTCTTGTTCGTTTTTGAAACTTGCAGAAATTGTATAGCTAATTGTATTGTTTAAAACACCATTAAATCCTACAAAAGCATTGAATCTTTCAGCTGTTTGTGTTATGAACATTGTTGGCGAAACAAATGGATTCTCATCCACAAAATCTTTATATGAATTTGTCTTTAAATCTCCTGAAATTCCCCCAAAAAACTGTAAATATTCTTTTAATAATGCTTTTTGAATTTTCATATCTGGATATGCCAAAAAGTTAGTTATGCTATTTTCGCCATCAAAAGAGGTAAATATTTTCGCTCCTAATTTTATTGCAAAATCTTTGTAAGTTATGTTGTATTCAGGAGCAATTCTTACAGTAAAAAAATTGTAATTTAAGACATTTGTAATTGCATAGTTTGAGCCAAATGAACCATTTAAATATTCAACTCTAGTTCCGATTTTTAAATTATCTCTTAAAAAACTAGTTGGAATATCCAAGTCAGTATTCAAGCCAATAAGGATTTCTTTACTATTAAAATCATCATTAAAGTAGGAAAAAGACAAACTACTTTTATCAACATAAGCATCTAAAAAATCCATTTCTCCAATAGCATTGAAAAAATTATATTCTTGCCTTTCGTTGATAAATCTTGTTATCGAATTAGAAATGTAATTTTGGTCAATTCCATACCAATTGTAATGATTTCTTTCAGAGTTTACACTTACTTTCCAATCAAAATATCGCGCATCTTGTTTATAAAAAAGACTCATTTCCGAATTTGAAAAATCACTATTTAAAACCGTATTTTCAATATTTTCATAAGAAGCATTGTGTTTTGCTGATAATCCAAATTCACTCTGAAAATCGGTTTTTTTATGTAAAAAAGTTTCAAAATAAGGGGAAGTATAATTGCCAAAACCAACCGCTACAAAATTGCCGTAAATTTTCTCTCTAACACCAACATCAATCCCTTTTATAACACCACTTTTAGGAATAAATGTAGAAGCTACTGGTATTGAAAAAATGGTGTATTTTAGCGGTTGTTTTTTTGTTTTTTCTAACAAATTAATACTTGGATTTATAGTTATTTTATTAGCATCAGCTATTTTTGGATTGTAGGTCGTTACCACTTCCACCACTTCTGTTTTTAAAGTATCTTTTGCTTTTTCGGTTGTTTTCTTTTGAGAAAAAACATTGAAAACGCTTATACATGTAAGAATTAGAAAACCTTTTTTCATTAATTTTTAATTTGTGGATTGATAGAATTATTCGTTTTAGATTCTGCGTCTTTGATTTTTATGAGCTCTGTTTTCGCTTCTCTGACAACATCTTCAAATTGAGGAAAATTTTTAATCACATTTTCCAAAATGTAAGTTGCTTGATACGCATCTTTCAAACCATAATAATTTTTTCCCATGATTACATAACTTTTTACACCCCAATATTTGTAAGATGCAAACTCAGCGATCAATTTTTTAACTATTTCGTTTGATTTTTCATACGCTTTTTCGTGATTTTTAAAATATGCTTCATGATATAAAATTTCGGCTTTTAACTCTCCAACTGCTTTTTTTTCAATGGTTTTATAATATTCCTTAGATGTTTCAAAATCATTTAAATGAAAAGAAGCTCTTGCAATAATGGTTTTTGCATCCATTTCTAAAGTTGCAGAAATACTCTCTTTTGAGAGTACTTTCTTGGCAAAAGTCAATGATTTTTCATAAGCTTCTTTTGAAAAATAAGCTTTCATCAAATTACTTTGAGCAAATGCTGTATTTTCTGTAGCGTAGGCTTCTTGCTGTAACCGTTCTAATAACGGAATTGCAACATCGTAATTTTCTTTAGATAATTGAATTTCAGCCAATTTAGCCAAAGCATCTTCACTAAAATTTGATTGCCCTGTTTTGATTACTTTTTCAAAATACGGAATTGCATTGTCAAACTCTTTTTCTCTAAAATAGGTGCTAGCCAAATAGTAATTTACCTTTAAATCATTGGCTCCATTTGGATAATTTTTCAAATATTTGGTCAAACTTAAAATGGTATTTTGATTGTTTGTGTCGTCAAAATATTTTCTTTCAGCAATGGTAAAAGCTGATTTTTCAAGTTCTGATTCTGTCACATTTACAAATCGTAGTGTTTTTGTCCAAGTGGCGAAATCATCCAATTTATCTTCGTCAATATAAATGTTTTTTGCATTTTTTACTGCCTCTAAAGCATCCGGCGAATTTGGAAATTTACTTGCAGTCAATTTGAATTTTTCAAGTGCTTTTGTATTTTCATTGCCATTGTAATACAACAAACCTTGCCTCACCAAAACTCTTGGAATGAAAACACTTTTTGGATAGCTTTTTTGCAAAAGATCATAGGCTTCATGTGCTTCTTTCGAGTTTTTTAAAGTTGTAAATGTGTTTGCTAACTGAAATAATGCATCATCTTTTAAATTAGAATTTTCAAAATTGCTAACGACTTTTTTCAAAGCTTCAATTTTTTGCGAATTTTCGCCCCTAAAACCATGGCTCATTCCAATTTGATATTGGGCATAATCAGCTCCAATTCCGCTTTCATATACTATTAATTGATAGTATTTAATAGCATCACCAAAATTACTAATGGCAAAATAACTATCACCCAAACGTAATGTTGCATCTTGTTTGGTATTATTTTCTAAATCCTTTTTTTGAAGTACAATTTTAAAAGAACGAATGGCTTCTGGATATTTATTCAGTTTAAAATAACAATATCCTAAATTGTAATCAATCAACTGAAATTCAGTAACTTTACTTGTTTTTTCTAGGGTTGAAGTTGATAAGAATTTGGTCAAAGCATCTTCAAATTTTCCCAATCTAAACAAAGTTTCTGCTTCCCAATAATACCCTTTTTGAAAAACTTCAGGTGTTAAAGATTTTTTACTGGTGGTGAAATAAGGCACTGCTTCCGCATATTTTTTATCCGTAAATAATTGAATTCCTCTATATAAAGAAACCTCTAAAGTGAGTGCTGTATTGTCATCTGTTTTTTTCTTTTTCAAATAATTCAAAGCGCCTTCAAAATCTTGTTGATGGATAAATGAGTACACTACCAGTTGATTGATTTCTTTATAAGAAGTTGAATTTGGATAATTTTTTAAATAATTTTGAAGCACATCAGCTACATTTTCAAAAGGATTTCCTTCTTCATAACTCAATTTCGCATAATTTAAAGCAGCATCTTCTTTGATTTTTTGATCAAAATTCATCTCACTTGCTGTTTTAAATGCATTCAAAGCTTCATTTTTTTTCCTAGTATTGAAATAACATTCTGCCAAATGATAATAGGCATTTTGTGAAACTGCATTTTTTTGATCGATAATTTTATTGAAATAAGTAATGGCATTTTCAAAATCATTTCGTTTGTAAAAGGCATATCCCAATTGATAAAAATCTGTATTATTCCATTTTCCTTTGGTGCCTTTATAGTTTTTTAGATACGGGATTGATTCCTCATATTTTCCTAAATTGAAATAACTTTCACCTACAATTTTTGAAATATCCGAAAAATCATTTCTATTTTTTTCTGTTAACAATTCTTCACCAACTTTGATACATCTTTCAAATTTTCC
>JANREL010000013.1:0-1229 GCA_030758355.1 Polaribacter sp. | reverse complement strand
TTACTTTTTGATACCATTTTAAAGCATACGCAGGTTTTTTGTTGGCGAAATAATGATTTCCAACATTAAAAAAAGCTTGATTTTTTTTGGTACTATTAGGGTATGTTGCTACAAAATCTAATATTTTTTGGTCAGCTGAAGGTTGTTGTAATTTCAAGGCACACATTGCTTCAAAATAGGCAGCATCTGCTTTTAAATTTGAGTTTTGATGACTATTTTTTACGACTTTTTCAAATGATTTTTGGGCAGCCGCATAGGCTTTATTCTGATATAATTGCAAAGCATTATTTAAATCTGTGAACAAGCTGGTTTCAATACTTGATTGTTGCGAAAATTGTAAAGTAATCACAGATAAAAATAAGAGGGTGAGCAAATGTTTTTTTGAAAAGCATTTTTTCATATCAATGAATTTAGTTGTATGGATAACGTATAAATATTCGGTTTGTTTGAATAAATATAAAATTTTAAATTTTAATAATCAAATGTAAGAATTGTTATGATTTATTGAGGTAAAATCAATAGAAACTTATAAGTTTGTAGTGTTAACTATTTTTTATGGAAAATGCTGTTTTGCATCTAGAAAATGCGAATATTTATCAAGGAGATTCACTCGTTTTATCGAACATAAATTTAACCATCAATAAAGGTGATTTCTTTTACATGATTGGAAAAACAGGAAGTGGAAAAAGCAGTTTGATGAAAACTTTATATGCAGATATTCCTTTACAGAAAGGAAAAGGAACTGTTGTTGGTTTTGATTTAGAAAACTTAAAAGATAAAAAAATTCCGTATCTAAGAAGAAAAATTGGTATTGTTTTCCAAGATTTTAAATTGTTAACTGATAGAACTGTTTTTGCCAATTTAGAGTTTGTTTTAAAAGCAACAGGTTGGAAACATAAAGAGGATATCCAGAAAAAAATCGATGAAGTTTTGGAAAAAGTAGGAATGCAATCAAAAGCATCTAAAAAAGCCTACGAACTCTCAGGAGGAGAACAACAACGCGTTGCCATTGCAAGAGCGCTTTTAAATGATCCAGAATTGATTTTAGCTGATGAACCCACAGGGAATTTAGATCCAAAAACATCTTTGGAAGTAATGGAATTACTGAATAAAATTCATCAAAGTGGCAAAACTATTTTAATGGCAACCCATGATTATCAATTGATTGTGAAATACAAACACAAAACCTTGAAAGTGGAGGCAGGAGAGGTGTTTGAGGTGGTGCAACA
>JANREL010000012.1:5976-10892 GCA_030758355.1 Polaribacter sp. | reverse complement strand
GGATTTCCAGCAGCAATATCTTTGATAATTCCTTCAGTCAATACAATAGCAATATCCAAAGTTCCATCTCTCAAAGCAGTACACATATCACCTGTACCACCAGGAAAATCTTTCCAACGAAGATTGATATTTTGTTTGGTGTACTCTTTATTTTTTAAGGTGGTGTACCAAGGATAATTAAAATGTTCTGGAACACCACCTACTTTTAAATCAATCATTTACGCAGTTAATTTTTCAAGAGTATAGAGAATTAAATCTGCTACTACTTTTGAAGGATTTTTACTAAACGTGCCATTGGCTCTGTTCGCAATAATGGCATTCATGGAAACAGCTTTGTGTCCTTGTAATTTTGATAGGCCATAAATAGCGGAAGTTTCCATTTCTAAATTGGTAATTATATTTCCTTCAAATGAAAAACTATCAATTTTATGATTTAGTGTTGCATCTTCTAATGCCAAACGCAAAACACGTCCTTGAGGACCATAAAATCCACCAGCAGTGGCTGTTATTCCTTGAAAAACAATTTCAGAGGCAAGAGAATTTGCTAATTCTTGTGAATTGGAAACAATGATTGGAGTTGCTTTTTTAGAACTCCAATTGGTATGTTTTACAAAAGCATTTTCAATTTCAGGATTTGAAATTGATTCAATTTGATACGAATGTAACAAACCTGTCATATCCAAACCATGTGAGCTCAAAACAAACGAATCCACAGGAATTGTTGCTTGTAATGAACCAGATGTTCCAATTCTAACAATACTCAATTGTGTCAAATGTTCTTTAATTTTTCTGGTAGATAAATCAATATTTACCAAAGCATCCAATTCGTTCAAAACGATATCAATATTGTCAGTCCCAATTCCTGTAGAGATTACAGAAATCCGTTTGTTTTTGTAACTACCTGTAGTTGTTTTAAATTCACGTTTTTGAGTAGTAAACTCTATAGAATTGAAGTGTTTTGTAACCTGATCTACTCGATCTTGATCACCAACTAAAATAATATTTGTAGCAATATTTTCGGGTCTTAAATTCAAATGATACACACTCCCATCTGGATTTAAGATTAATTCTGAGGATTCTAAACTCATTTATGATGTAATTTGTAAAAGCTTATCTGAGCTAGATTGATATAAAAAACTGTATTTTTTTGAACCTCCTAAATACGCACCTTCATTTCTAATTTGTCCGTAAAAGTTCAATTGTTTTTCCAATACCTCTTTTCCTTTTTTTGAAATCTTAACTGGATTGAAAGATGAAAAAAGTTTGTGTAAATTTTTCAAATGATTTTCGTATTGCAAATCTCCAAAACCATAAATATCGTCTTCTCTTAAAAGATTGGTAATCAATTCTTGTTTAGATTTAAATTGATGTGAATTTGCTGTTTTTAAAATGTTGTTTTCTACAAAATTCAACCCATTTTCTATGGATGGAAAACGTTTTAAGTGCGCTTCAATTGCAGAAGCCAAATGCTTAAATGGCGACATTGGATTGAATTTATACACTGTTTCTAATCGCAAAGGACTATCTGAACAATACAATTGCCAGATATAATCGGCATATTCAATATCATCTTGCGAAAGTGAAACTCTGTTTTTATAAAGTAAATTGATTTGCTCTTCAGAGAGTAATGAAAATCCTGCATTTTTATGACTTTTTGCATCAGTTCCATCGCTAACTAAGGAAATTTCATAGCCTTGTCTGTATCTTTTAATCCAACTTAGGACAGCTAGCATGTTAATTTGACAAAATAAATCGGGTTCAAACCACAAGACAATTTCATTTTGTTCTTTCTTTTTACAAAGATTTCTATATTCTTTTAAGGTAAATTCTATAAAGGTTGGTTTATTTACTTTATAAACCGTTTTTAAAAAATCAAAACGGTTTTTCCAGAATGATTCACTGCCTACATCTGTAGTTGTTTTTCCTTCGCACAACATTTCTCGCCATGTAATGAATTCGCCAGAGAATCTTAATTTTTTCAGATAGTTAGTAGTGCTATCGCCATTGGTGATGTGTAAAGTTGATGCTTTCATAATCTATTTGAAACGTTATTTTATTATTAAATTGCAATAGAAGTGTTTTTTAACCTCCTACACGCTTTACTTTAAATCCTTTTTCTAGAAGCAATTTCATAATTTTATCACGATAATCTCCTTGAATGATTATGGTATTGTCCTTAAAACTTCCGCCAACAGAAAGCCATGTTTTGATTTCTTTCGCTAAGCTTTTAAAATCTTCTGTTGAACCATTAAAACCTTCAATAATCGTAATTGGTTTTCCTTTTCGTTTTTCATATTTACAAATTAGGGGTTCAGTTTGCCACCAAAAATCATTTTTTTTTGTAACTGTTTCTTCCTCAACGATGTGTTCAGGAAATAGATTTTTTAATTGATCTTTTAAATCCATTATTTTTTCAATCCTAAATCACGCAAACGTTCGTCTAAATATTCACCTGCAGTGATATCTTTAAATTGTTTTGGATTTTTTTCATCAATACAATTTTCTAAAACATTCAATTTCATATCAGAAATAGGATGCATAAAAAAAGGAATAGAATATCTTGATGTTCCCCACAATTCTCTTGGTGGATTGATTACTCTATGAATGGTAGATTTTAATTTGTTATTGCTGTGACGCGATAACATATCACCTACATTAATCATCAATTCATCTGGCTCAGCCATGGCATCAATCCATTCTCCATGATGATTTTGCACCTGCAATCCTTTGCCTTGAGCACCCATCAATAATGTAATTAAATTGATATCTCCATGGGCAGCAGCTCTTTCAGCACCTTTTGGTTCGTCATGAATAGGAGGGTAGTGAATGGGACGTAATATACTATTACCATTTTTGATATAATTGTCAAAATAGATTTCTTCCAAACCTAAATGCAATGCCAAAGCACGTAAAACGTATTTGGCAGTTTTTTCTAACATCTTGTAGGTTTCTTTACCAATTTCATTAAATTTAGGCAATTCTTCCACAATTACATTGGCAGGATATTCAGCCTCTAATGCAGGATTATCTTCTACATATTGACCAAAATGCCAAAACTCTTTTAAGTCACCTTCTTTTTTTCCTTTAGCTGCTTCTTTACCAAAAGAAACATATCCTCTTTGTCCTCCAATATCAGGAATTTCATATTTTTCTTTTATCTCTAGAGGTAAATCAAAAAAGTTTTTTATTTCTGTATATAAATTGGCAACTAATTTGTCGTCTAAAAAATGACCCTTTAAGGCAACAAATCCTATGTTTTCGTAAGCATTTCCTATTTCTTTGATGAATTTTTGCTTTCTGATAGGGTCATCAGACAAAAAATCAGCTAGATGTACGCTAGGTATAGTATTCATGAGGTGTTTTGTATTTGGGCAATAAATTTAGTAAAAAAAATAGACCTAATCTTATTTTTTAGTAAAGGGAATTAAATAACTCAACGTATAGTTGAATCCAAAGCCTGTGCCGCTTTCAAAAATTCTATTGAAACCAGGAGAATAAAGTGTTTTGAAATTATCAGGTTCTTTCACACTAATCAAAACTTTATAGGAAACACTGGCGCTTACAAAAAAGTTTTTCAATGTTTCTACTTTAAATCCGACCATGAATTCAGTCCAATGTGCATTTATATTGGCAGTTTCATTTACTGGATAAATAGGATTTGAAGGGAAATAAATAGTGTTTACATTGGGTGTGTAACTGTTGAGTTTTTGCTCAAAAAAGCTCAATCCATAACGCATTCCAAGAAAAATTTCGTTGTTCATGTCCAACCAATTTTCATATGCATTATAGTTGAAACCTGCTCTTATATAAGTCCCTTTTGCAGTAGAATTGGTATAATCTTCTTGAGTGATTTCTTCTTCAAAACCAATTTCAGCCGCAATAAACATACGATTTGATACTCTGTAATCTCCTACAAATTCCAGTCCACTATAACTACCAGTAACAGCTGATTTTATGGGTTTACTAATGTCAATTCCAATGCGTATTCCAAAAGGAGATTTGTAAACAAGCGAATCATTCTTTGAGTTTTGAGTATCTATTTTTTGTGTTTGTGAAAAACTTTCAACTATCACAAACAATGCAAAAAGGCTAATGAAATATCTGAACATGTGCTGCATTTTGGTTATCAATAGTTGTTGTTGTGGCATTGATATCTTTGATCCAAGTATTGTTGGAGTTGAAAACAACATCGTTAAAATTCACTTTAAATCCACAAGAACGAGAAACGTAAATTTGTGATGTGGTGTACGTAATCGTAAACTGGTTTATAACAGCTCCTTTAGAAAAATTATACACGGTTTCAGTAGCAATAGTGTTTAATGGTATGGAAATAGAATCTAAAGATTGATTCACTAGAATACTGTCTTTGCCAGTTGCCCAAACATACAATGATTCCACAGCTTTGGGTTCTGTTTTATTGGTAACGTCATAAAAGCGCAGTACCAATTTAGGTGTTATTGGATTTTGAGTACAAAAATCATCCTTTTCACAGGCAGATAGTAAAGAAAATAAAACAATAACTAAACAGAATTTTTTCATATTATTCCTCTTCATCAATTTCTTCAACTTCTACAATTTCATTGATGATAGTTGCCAATTGAAAGTCTAGTTCAGTAACACCACCAGCATCATGAGTTGTTAAAGTAATCTCTAACATATTGTAAATATTTGTCCATTCTGGATGATGATTCAAAGCTTCACATTCAAAAGCAATTCTATTCATTGCTGACATGCAATCTTTAAAATTATCAAACTCAAAATCTGTGTGCAAAGCATCATCATAATATTCCCAATCTATCAAATGCGCTAATCGTTCTTCGATTTCTAAAGTATTCAGTTTTTCCATGATTCAAAAGTAGTAAAATCTTGATTGATAAACGATATTTCCTTTTTGAATTTCAGTGAAGATTTTTTAA
>JANREL010000012.1:0-5876 GCA_030758355.1 Polaribacter sp. | reverse complement strand
AAAAATAGGAGAGGGCTTTATTTTTTTTAAATTCAACCAACAGTTGATGGTCTGTAAGTTTTGCTATTTCTTTAGGTTTTATTTCTGTTGAAAAATTATTGCAAAAGTGACTATTTTTTCAAATCAATTATAATCACTCCATCATAAGAATCAGTAGTGTATTTTGCAATTTCTGAAGGTTGTTTGATTACGTTTACTGATTTAATTTTGTAAGTTTCAATTTTTGAAAGTTCCTTTTTAGTGATTTTTTTCCCATCTAAAAGATACAGTACGTTTTCATGATCATTTTCTTTTTCTTTAGATGCAAGTTCATCAAGAGTTTTTTGAAATTGTTTGGTTACAATCATAATAACACCATTTTTACTTTGTTCACCATAGAGAATATTAAGTATTGTTGGTTCTTTTGACACAATACTGATGCTTTCTATTTCTTCATCAGAAAAGCTAAAAGTACTCAATTCATTGGCTGATATTACTTTTTCATCGACAATAATTACTGGATTTTTAGAGATTTTTTGTTCTTTGATTGATATTTTAATGAAATCTGAAATTCTAGTTTTATCTCCACTTTTTTCAGAAAGTAAGTTGCTTTGAGAGAATGTGTTAAATGTTAAAAATCCCAGTACAATTAAAATTCCGTTTTTCATAAGATGCTGTTTTAGTTTTGTTTATGGTGTTATTGTCTACTATTTAAAAATTAAAAGTATTTCAAAAAACTAATGTAGTAAAAAAAATCAGAAGTTTTTGATAGCAAATAAGTTACTTGAACTAATATGAGTTTAAAAATTATTAAATCTTTTCCAAATCTGGTGAGAGTTTTAAAACTAATTTCAAATAATAAATATCAAAAATTAGTTTTAGTTCCCTCTGTTGACGATATACTACCTATTAATATTTGTGTTAATAACTATAAATTCAAATAAAAAACACAATTTATTGATTAATAAAATGATAAAGAAATAAGGATATTGCATTTTTTCTTAATAAATTTAAACCAACCGAAATTAAAGTCCTACAATTCTTTCAAAACAAATTATATATCGTAAATTTGCACGCAATTATATCTTAATTGCATCATGACACACGAAAATAAAATTCTTGGCGAAGGTTTAACTTACGATGACGTACTTTTAGTTCCTGCTTTTTCAGGAGTATTACCAAGAGAAGTAAGCATTCAAACAAAATTTACTAGAAATATTACCATCAACGTTCCTATCGTTTCAGCAGCTATGGATACAGTTACTGAGGCCGCATTGGCAATTGCCATGGCCAGAGAAGGAGGAATTGGAGTATTGCATAAAAATATGTCAATAGAACAACAAGCGTTGGAAGTTAGAAAAGTAAAACGTGCAGAAAGTGGAATGATTCTAGACCCTGTAACATTGCCTTTAACAGCAACTGTTTTTGATGCCAAAGCAAATATGCGTGAGCATAGTATTGGAGGAATTCCAATTGTTGATGAACTTGGCATTTTAAAAGGAATTGTAACCAACAGAGATTTACGTTTTGAACACGATGATAAACGTCCGATTATTGAAGTGATGACAAACGAAAATTTAATCACTGCAGATGTTGGAACTTCGCTAAAAGATGCTGAAAAAATATTGCAAAAAAATAAAATCGAAAAGTTACTAATTGTTGATAAAGACTATCATTTAAAAGGATTGATTACTTTTAGAGACATCACAAAAGTAACCCAAAAACCAATTGCCAATAAAGATTCTTTCGGAAGATTGATGGTCGCAGCAGCAGTAGGAGTTACTGTAGATACATTACAAAGAACTGAAGCTCTTGTAAATGCTGGGGTTGATGCTATTGTGATTGATACTGCTCACGGACATTCAGCTGGTGTTGCTAAAGTTTTGATGGAGGTGAAAAAACAATTCCCAAATTTAGATGTGGTGGTTGGAAATATTGCAACTGCCGAAGCAGCACAATTTTTGGTTGCTGCAGGTGCTGATGCTGTAAAAGTAGGAATTGGCCCAGGTTCTATTTGTACAACAAGAGTGGTTGCAGGTGTTGGATTTCCTCAGTTTTCTGCTGTTTTAGAAGTAGCAGCTGCTATCAAAGGAAGTGGTGTGCCTGTAATTGCAGATGGTGGAATTCGTTATACTGGTGATATTCCTAAAGCAATTGCAGCAGGTGCCGATTCAGTAATGTTAGGCTCATTATTAGCAGGAACCAAAGAATCTCCAGGAGAAACCATCATTTATGAAGGACGTAAATTTAAATCTTACAGAGGAATGGGTTCTGTTGAAGCCATGAGACAAGGTTCAAAAGATCGTTATTTTCAGGATGTAGAAGATGATATCAAGAAATTAGTTCCTGAAGGAATTGTTGGACGAGTTCCTTACAAAGGTGATTTATTTGAAAGTATTCATCAGTTTATAGGAGGTTTGCGTGCAGGAATGGGTTATTGTGGTGCAAAAGACATTGAAACTTTAAAACAGACTGGAAAATTCGTAAGAATCACTGCAAGTGGAATTGTAGAAAGTCATCCTCATGATGTAGCAATTACCAAAGAAGCGCCAAATTATAGCAGAAGATAGCAATCTAAATTAATTAAAAATTACTTTAAATAAAAAAGCCTAATTACTTGTAAAAAAGTAGATTAGGTTTTTTATTTTAAACAATTTCATTTAATGTCTCTAAAATGATGTCACAACCCAATTTAATTTCTTCATCAGAAATTGTAAGGGGAGGAGTAATTCTCAAAGCACGTCCTTCAAATAACAAAAAGAATAAAATTAGGCCTTTATCTAGGCATTTATAAATGACATTGGCAGCTAATTCAGGAGATTGTAATAAAGCAATCAACATCAATCCTTTTCCACGGATTTCTTTAATAGCAGGATGTTGTAAATAAGTTCGAAATAATTGTTCTTTTCGCAAACAATCTGCCATTATATTGCTATGTAAAATTTCATTCAAGGTAGCATTTGCAGCTGCTGCAATCACTGGATGTCCTGCAAATGTGGAAATATGGCCCAATTTTGGATTTTCTTTTAATAGGCTCATGTGTTTAAAAGAAGCAATAAAAGCACCTATTGGCATACCTCCTCCCAACCCTTTTCCTGTAATAATGATATCAGGAATTACATCGTAATTTTCAAATCCCCAAAAAGTACCTGTTCTTCCAATTCCGGTTTGAATTTCATCTAAAATTAGCAACGCACCCACTTCTTCACAACGCTTTTTTACTTTTGTAAAATAACCATTTATTGGTTGAATGAAACCAGCTCCACCTTGAATTGTTTCTAGAATTACTGCAGCAGTTTGCTCAGTAATATGAGCTATTTCAGCTTCTTCATTGAAAGTAATAAACCGAATTCCAGGAATCAAAGGTCTGAATACTTGATTTTGTTTTTCTACTCCAGAGACACTCATTGAACCCTGTGTGTTTCCATGATACGATTGTTTTGCTGCAATAATTTCTGCTCTTTTAGTGACTCTTTTTGCTAATTTTAATGCACCTTCAGTAGCTTCAGTTCCTGAATTGGTTATATAAACAGCAGTATCTTCATTTGGAAATGTGGCAGCCAATTGTTTGCACAAATCAACTTGTGGTTGTTGAATAAATTCACCATAAACCATGACATGCGTATAGGCATCTAATTGATTTTTTATAGCTTCTGTAACTTTTGGATGATTATGACCCAAACTGTTGGCAGAAACTCCCGCAACAAAATCTAGATATTTTTTTTCATCTGTTCCATAAATGTAGCTTCCTTTTGCATGAGAAATTTCAATTGCTAAAGGATGAGGTGAAGTTTGGGCTTGGTATGTAAAAAAATCTGATTTCAATGACTAATTGTTTTTTAAATCGGGGTTTTTATCTTTTTTTGAAGTGTTTTTTTCATTAAGTCTATCTCCTTTTTTGAGTGGAACACCTTTTCTAACTGGACTTATATCTCTTTCACCTTTATCAGTAAAAATTTCTTCTTTTGTTTTAGGTTGTTCTTCTTCGCGCCAAACAAATCCTTTTAGTTTTCGCAAATCATCAGGAAACTGCGATGGAGGATAGGTTTTTCCATCGGATTTGGTCATATATTTAATAGTTTCAATCTCCCCATTATCAAGCACAAATTCTATATTACTAGAAATTTCAATAGTTATAGTTTCTAATATTTGAGATTGTTCGTTTCTGTTATAATAGACGGATTCTGCATTTCCCAAAACATGCAACATCCGTAGTTTGTTTTTCTGAAATTTTCCCAACATATTTCGTCCTTTTATTTGATTAAAATCATTGTTAGAAAGAGAATCTTTAGAAATAATAAACGAATTATCAAAAACTTTTAAAGAGTCTAATTTTTTAGTCTCTTTGTTTGATAACAAAAAAATAGAATCTCCTGTAATTTGATTTTGTTCTGACCAAATCACAGGATTTCTGTACATTTTTGTAAAACCAGTTTCTTGATTTGTATAGATTGAATCACACTTTCCTTGCAAATCCGATTTAAAAATTTTCACATTATGATAGGTTCTGATAATGCGTTTGTCTGGTTTTCCAGTTACTAAAAGTGTATCACCATGCACAAACATCGAATCTTTTTCAATAATCGAAATAGCAACTGCTTTTTTGATGATGAACAACGAATCTTTTTTCTCGAAAAACTCAGCATAATTTCCCTTAGAAACAAAATTTTCTACAGTATCAATCACACGAATATTGTTTGTTGCAGAAGCAAAACCTCGCTTTTTATCATAATACAAACTGTCACCTTCTATGGTTCGTTCTTTTAAAAAGATTTTGGCGTTTTTTAAGAAATGAGAAATGTCAGTTTTGGTATTGTAAAATCCTCGTTCACAATAAATTTTATTTTTATTTTCTTGATTGGTGATTGTAGAAGGTCCGAATAAATAGGCCAAACCAGTATCTGTATAATAATCTAAATGATTGGTTTCTAAGTGATGCTCTGGGTTTACAACTGTCACTCTAGTTGTTGCAATGAATTTTTTGGTTTCTAAATAATAATTTCCAACTCTACTTTTTAGCGTATTTGTAGCGTCTTTAATAGTTCCATTTGTTTTGTAATACAATTTTTGATTGATTCTGTCGAACTGTAAAGTGTCAGTTGTTAGAGTCATTGTTGGGTCTTTCAGGACAACTTTTCCCCAAGAAAGTGTTTGTTTTGAATTTGCATCATAATCAGCATAATCACTAGTTTGCGTGATTGTATCACCTTGTTTGATAAAAACATTTCCAAATGCTTTGAAAAAATTTTGTTTTTGATAATACAAAGCTTGCTGGCAAGTCAATTCTACCCCATCATGAATCATTTTTACATTCCCAATCAAAATATTGGCTCCAGGAAATTTCTCATCATTTACCTCCTGTATTTCAGCTTTATAGGTAAGTTTTTTCTTTTCTTGTGAAAAAGAAATAACTGAGAAGAATATTAAAAATGATACTAAAAGTTTTTTCAAAGTGATAATTTTGGGGCAAAAATAATGAAAAGAAATCCGCTAGTTGATAATGAAAAGTTATTTTTTAAAAACCCTTGGCTTTGTAAATAGTTTTTTTCTAGTTTTAGGGCTTGGGGGAAGAAATAATCAATTCATAAAAAAAGCATCCCTTTTAAGGATGCTTTTATTTATTTTAAATGTAAATTTTACATTAAAATTGTTTGCTTTCTATCAGGACCAACAGATACGATTTTTACAGGAACTCCTGTTTCTTTTTCAATAAAAGCGATATAATCTAACAAATTTTTAGGCAATTGCTCGGCTGTTGTCATTTTAGTTAAATCAGCATTCCAACCTTTAAATTCTGTATAGTTTACAGATACATTTTCAGGTTCAATATTGTAGGGCAAATGAGAAATTTCTTTTCCTTTATAATTATATGAAGTGGCAACTTTTAAGGTTTCAAA
>JANREL010000011.1 GCA_030758355.1 Polaribacter sp. | reverse complement strand
TTATGAATAAAAACGATATTAAAATCCTATTAGTGGATGATGAACCAGATATTTTGGAAATAGTTGGTTATAATCTTAAAAATGAAGGTTATGAAGTTTTTACCGCAGAAAATGGTTTAGAGGCTATAAAAGTTGCTAAAAAACAATTGCCTCATTTGATTTTATTAGACATTATGATGCCAGAGATGGATGGTATTGAAGCCTGTGAAAAAATCAGAAAAATAAAAACATTAGAAAATGTACTCATTGCTTTTTTAACAGCAAGAGGCGAAGATTACTCACAAGTTGCTGGTTTTGAAGCTGGTGCAGATGATTATATTACCAAGCCTATCAAACCAAAAGTATTGATCAGCAAAATTAAATCATTGTTAAGAAGGTTAAAATCAGACACGATTGAAGAAGAAAATAACCTTAAAATTGGTGATATTATAATTGATAGAGATGAGTATGTAATATACAAATCCAATCAAAAAATTGAACTTCCTAGAAAAGAATTTGAATTATTTTCATTGTTAACCTCAAAACCAGGAAAAGTTTTTAAAAGAGAAGCCATCTTAGATACAGTTTGGGGAAATGAAGTTGTTGTTGGTGGAAGAACTATTGATGTTCATATTCGTAAACTTCGCGAAAAAATTGGCGATGATTATTTTAAAACTGTAAAAGGAGTTGGGTATAAATTTGTATTAAAAGGTCAAGATAAGTAGTTTTGTAGGAATGAAATTTAAAAAAACCTACGCATATGCATTTTGGTCAGCGTTATACCTAACGTTGATTTTTGTAATTATTGCAGCACTTTCCTACTTTTATTTCAGGGATTTTTTAGGTAATTATACCATTTTGGTGGATATAGTATCTTTCTTTTTAATTTCCTTTTTTTTCATTCAATACAGAGCAGAACATTTTATTTATAGGCGTTTAAAAAAGATTTTTAACGATGTTTCTATTCTAGATGAAAAAAAATTAAAAAAAGATTCTACCATAACAGATATTGATAATATATCTAAAAGTATGGAAGAATTTGTCGAAGGCAAAAGGTTAGAAATAAAAAATTTAACAGAAAGAGACTCTTTTCGAAGGGATTTTTTAGGGAATGTTGCTCATGAACTAAAAACACCCCTATTTACTGTACAAGGGTATATTTTAACCTTAATGGAGGGCGCTATTAATGACAAACAAATCCGAATGAAATATTTGGATAGAGCCAATAAAGGGGTGGAAAGATTGGTGGCTGTTATCAAAGATTTGGATATGATTGCTAAACTTGAAACGGAGAGTTTAAAGCTAAATATTGAAGTTTTTAACATCCTAGAACTCATTCAAAATGTGTTTGATTTGTTTGAGATGAAAGCCAAAAAAAGAAATATTACACTACAATTTGATAGGATTTATGAATTTCCTGTTTTTGTAAAAGCTGATATTGAAAAAATTGAACAAGTACTGATAAATCTCGTTGTCAATTCTATTAAATATGGCAAACCTAATGGAACGACCATTGTTGGAGTAGAAAGTTATAATGATAAAAAATTCATCGTAAAAGTGATTGATAATGGAGAAGGAATTCAAAAACAACATTTATCAAGACTTTTTGAACGCTTTTACAGGGTTGATCAAAGCCGCTCTAGAGAGCAAGGAGGTTCTGGATTAGGACTTTCGATTGTAAAGCATATTTTAGAAGCACATGATGAAAATATCTTACTAAAAAGTACTTTTGGGGAAGGTTCTGAATTTTCTTTCACTATTGAAAAAGCAAAATAATCACTATTTACAGTAAATCAAATCCAATATCTTTTCTGAAATACATTTTGTCAAAGCAAATATTATCAATGCTTTTATAGCTTTTTGAAAGTGCTTCGTCAATGGAATCTCCAAGAGAAGTAATTGCCATTACTCTACCTCCATTTGTAACAACTTTATCGTTATGTATAGAAGTTCCTGCGTGAAAAACAATCGAATTTTCTACAGTTTCAAAACCTGAAATTTCTTTGTTTTTTTCATAATCATTTGGATATCCTCCGGAAACTAACATGACAGTAGTTGCCGTTTTTGAAGAAACTTGGAATG
The DNA here is from genome assembly GCA_030758355.1 of Polaribacter sp. Lineage (GTDB taxonomy): Bacteria > Bacteroidota > Bacteroidia > Flavobacteriales > Flavobacteriaceae > Polaribacter. The sequence goes on along the minus strand of JANREL010000011.1, from coordinate 79 downwards.
ATTTTTCGTGCAAAGTTTGATGGGCAACACCCTCAAATAAATCAAACAAATCGGATTCAATTCTTGGTATTACAACTTC
>JANREL010000010.1 GCA_030758355.1 Polaribacter sp. | reverse complement strand
TAATTTTTACTTTTAAAAACAATTTTGTTTAAAACATCGTGAATAACTCCTAAATTTCTGTGAAGTTATGCGTTAGAAATCATTTGAAAAAAAGTAAATTTGCACTTTATTTTTAATCAAATTAGCAACCCATGATTCATTTCTTTGGTGATCAAAAAACAACCGTATTTGCTGTTCAATCTTCTCAAGAATTTTCAAACGAAACTATTTCAAAATTGACTTGGTTGTTTGGGAATCAACCCAAAATAAACGCGGCGTCTATTGACGCCTTTTTTGTTGGACCAAGAGCTGCTATGATTACTCCTTGGAGTACAAATGCCGTTGAAATTACCGAAAATATGGGCATTTCAGACATCATTAGAATCGAAGAATTTACAGCTTGTGAAGATAATTTTTCAGGATATGATCCTATGATTTCCGAAAAATTTAAAGGATTGCATCAAGATATTTTTACGATTAACATTCAACCTGAATCAATTTTAGAAATAGAAGATATTGCTGCTTACAATACCAAAGAAGGTCTTTCTTTGAGTGATGAAGAAGTCATTTATCTAGAAAATGTCGCTAAAAAAATAGGAAGAAAACTAACAGATTCTGAAGTTTTTGGTTTTAGTCAAGTGAATTCAGAACACTGTCGACACAAAATTTTTAATGGAACTTTTGTGATAGATGGAGAAGAACAACCCACTTCACTATTCAAAATGATCAAAGAAACTTCTAAACAACATCCCAATGATATTGTCTCTGCTTACAAGGATAATGTTGCGTTTGTAAAAGGACCAAAAGTTGAGCAATTTGCCCCAAAAACTGCTGATAAACCTGACTATTATCAAACATCATTATTTGATTCAGTGATTTCTTTAAAAGCAGAAACACATAATTTTCCCACTACAGTAGAGCCTTTTAATGGTGCTGCAACAGGTTCTGGAGGAGAAATCAGAGATCGTTTGGCTGGAGGAAAAGGTTCAATTCCGTTGGCAGGAACTGCTGTTTATATGACTTCTTATGCTCGATTAGAAGATAATCGTCCTTGGGAGCAAAAGTTTGAAGCCAGAAAATGGTTGTATCAAACTCCTTTAGACATTTTGATAAAAGCATCTAATGGCGCATCAGATTTTGGTAATAAATTTGGACAACCATTAATAACAGGTTCAGTTTTTACTTTTGAGCATGAAGAAAATCAAGCTTCAAGTACTGCAAAAGCACGTAAATTAGGTTTTGACAAAGTAATTATGCAAGCTGGAGGAATTGGTTATGCAAAAGCAGCTCAAGCACTAAAAGACTCGCCAAAAGTAGGTGATAAAATTGTCATTTTGGGTGGTGAAAATTATCGAATAGGAATGGGTGGTGCTGCTGTTTCATCTGCTGATACTGGTGCATTTGCCTCAGGAATTGAGCTAAATGCAGTACAACGTTCCAATCCAGAAATGCAAAAAAGAGCTGCAAATGCGATTCGTGGCATGGTAGAAAGTGATGAAAATTTCATTGTTTCTATCCACGATCACGGTGCTGGAGGTCATTTGAATTGCTTATCTGAATTGGTTGAAAATACTGGTGGATTGATTGATTTGGATAAATTGCCTGTGGGCGATCCAACTTTATCTGCGAAAGAAATTATCGGAAATGAATCTCAGGAAAGAATGGGATTAGTGATTGCTGAAAAACATTTAGAAACACTTCATAAAATTGCAGAAAGAGAGCGTTCTCCAATATATGATGTTGGTGAAGTTACTGGCAATGAACGCTTTACTTTTCAATCAAAATCATCTGGACAAAGACCTATGGATTTTGCTTTAGAAGATATGTTCGGTTCATCACCAAAAACAATTATGACCGACAAAACTGTGGTCAGAAATTATAAAAATCCGAGGTATAAAACCAAAAATTTACAGATTTATTTAGAGCAAGTACTTCAATTAGAAGCAGTTGCTTGTAAAGATTGGTTAACAAATAAAGTGGACAGATGTGTTGGCGGAAAAGTTGCCAAACAACAATGTGTGGGTTCATTACAAATTCCGTTGAATAATGTGGGCGTAATGGTTTTGGATTATCGTGGAAAAGAAGGAATTGCAACCTCTATAGGTCACGCTCCTGTTTCTGCATTAATTCATCCTGAAGCTGGAAGTAGAAATGCGATCACAGAAGCTTTGACTAATATTATTTGGGCACCTTTGAAAGATGGTTTGCAATCTGTTTCATTGTCTGCAAACTGGATGTGGCCTTGCAAAAACGAAGGTGAAGATGCGCGTTTGTACAAAGCCGTAAAAGCCGTTTCAGAATTTGCTATTGATTTAAAAATCAATGTTCCAACTGGAAAAGATTCGCTTTCTATGAAGCAAAAATATCCGAATGAAGAAGTGATTTCTCCAGGAACTGTAATCATTTCTGCAGCAGCAAATTGTAGTGAAATAAGTAAAGTTGTAGAACCTGTTTTGCAAATTGATGGAGGAAAAATTTATTATATCAACATTTCTCAAGACAATTTTAAATTAGGAGGAAGTTCATTCAATCAGATTTTAAACACCATTGGAAATGAAACTCCAGATGTAAAAAATGCTTCATTTTTGAGGAATACGTTCAATACCATTCAAGACTTTATCAAAGAGGACAAAATAAAAAGTGGTCATGATATTGCCTCAGGAGGACTGATTACCACGTTGCTAGAAATGTGTTTTGCAGATGTGCATTTAGGTGCAAATTTTGACCTTTCTGCATTGAATGAAATAGATTCTATTAAACTTTTATTTTCAGAAAATACCGGAATTGTTTTTCAAGCAGATGAAACTATTGAAGCAATTTTAAATGAAAAAAATATCGAATTCTTTACCATTGGAACCTGTAATAATTCAGCAAAAATCAATATCAAAAATCAGAAAGATAGCTTCACTTTTGATGTTGCTTCAATAAGGGATATTTGGTACAAGACATCGTATTTATTTGATCAAAAACAAACTGCCAATAATCTTGCTGAAGCAAGATATCAGAATTATAAAAATCAACCCTTAACCTATAAATTTCCTGCTCATTTTACAGGTAAGTTAGCTGATGTTGTCACTTCGAGCGCAGTCGAGAAGCCAAAAGCAGCCATTATCAGAGAAAAGGGTTCAAATTCTGAAAGAGAAATGGCAAATGCTATGTATCTAGCTGGTTTTGATGTAAAAGATGTTCACATGACCGATTTAATTTCTGGTCGTGAAACTTTAGAGGACATTCAGTTTATTGGTGCTGTTGGCGGATTTTCAAATTCGGATGTTTTAGGCTCTGCAAAAGGTTGGGCTGGCGCATTCAAATACAATGAAAAAGCGAATATCGCTTTGCAAAAATTCTTTCAAAGAAAAGATACATTGTCTGTTGGAATTTGTAATGGATGTCAGCTTTTTATGGAATTAGAACTCATCAATCCTGAGCATGCTATCCATGGAAAAATGGTTCATAATGATTCTAAAAAACATGAAAGTTCTTTTACATCTGTCAAAATTCAAAAAAATAATTCCGTTATGCTATCTACTTTAGAAGGATCAGAATTAGGGGTTTGGATTTCTCATGGAGAAGGAAAATTCCAATTACCAGAAGTCGAGGAAAATTACCATATTGTAGCCAAATATGGCTATGAAGGGTATCCAAACAACCCTAATGGTTCTGATTTTAATACAGCCATGATGTGTGATAAAACAGGCCGACATTTGGTGACGATGCCACACATTGAGCGTTCTACGTTTCAATGGAATTGGGCAAATTACCCAAAAGGCAGAAAAGACGAAGTTTCTCCTTGGTTAGAAGCCTTTGTAAATGCACGAATTTGGGTAGAAAAACATCGTGTATAATGAAATTCTCAAAAGAGGAAAAAAAATTTTAGCAGACGCTTTATCATTTTGATAAGCCTCCACAACTTCATGAAAATTGGCAACAAATTAGGTCTGTTGATGGCAACCAAAATGGTAGTTTTTTTATTTTTTTTTACCAAAAGTGTACCTAAAATTCAAAATATATATTTAAAGGATACTTTAATCACAGACAAAGTGTGGAATATATGTGACCATTTAAAGAGCCGAAAAGTCTTTTTAAAAGAAGATCCAAAAACATCAATAAAGTATGTATTCCATTTATCAACAAAATACTACAATTAGAAAGTTTATATATTCCAAAAACAAAAATTATACTTTCTTAGTTATACGTTTCTATCAATAATAAATCTCTCAAAGAAGTTTTTTAGATGCTGATGATGAAAAAGGCATCCTTTAAAAAGGATTTATGTTAAAAGAACGAATGCTAAATTGCGCAATTTAGCTTAATAGTTCTTTGTCTAATGATACTTTCGGAATTAAAGCAAAACCATATTTTGATTAAATAAAAACAACTATTAAAGGTTTTTTTGATTTCCAAATAAATTACTACATTGTCAATCTCAAAATTTTAACAATGTCAACATCCATTTCGCGTGTTTTTGATTTTGCCTATCATCAATTGGAAAATCATCCTTCTGAAAAATGTTTCAATTATAAACAAGATTCAGTTTGGAGATCAATTTCTACTGAAAAATATCTTTTAGAAGCTCAAAAAGTAAGTAGTTCTTTGCTGCATTTAGGAATCAACCCAAGTGATAAAATTGCTGTAATTGCATCAAATAATCATCCAAATTGGCACATTTTAGATATCGGAATTTCACAAATTGGCGCACAAAACGTGCCTTTGTATGCCACACTTTCAGAAAAGGATTATGGGTATATTTTAAAACATTCAGATGCGCTGTTTTGCTTTGTCTCTGACAAGAATTTATATGAAAAAGTAATTTCCATTCAAAATAAAACATCTTTACAAAGAGTCTTCTTTTTACAAGATTTTCAAACAAAAGATGATTGGAAAACTTTTTTAGAAATAGGAACTTCTCACAATTATGCTGATAAAATCAGCATTTTAAAAAACAGTATTCGGCCATCAGATTTAGCAACAATTATCTATACTTCAGGAACAACAGGAACTCCAAAAGGAGTCATGTTGACTCATGAAAATATTGTGTTTACCGTCTTAAAAACTGCACAAAGAATAGATTTAGACTGCGGTAAAAAAAGAATTATTAGCTACTTACCTATTTGTCATATTTTTGAGAGAGCTGCTTGCTATTACAATCAAATGATGGGTTTTGAAATATATTTTGCAGAAAGTATAGAGACCATTGGCGAAACTATCAAAGAAGTAAAACCGCATTATTTAGCTGTTGTTCCTAGATTATTAGAAAAAATTTTAGATAAAATAGTTGATAAAGGAAGTCAATTGACTGGCATCAAAAAAAGACTCTTCTTTTGGGCAATTAAAATTGCTGAAAAATTCGAACCGTATCAAAAAAATGGTGTTTTTTATCATTTTCAATTGAAAATTGCCAAAAAACTAATTTTCTCTAAATGGCAAGAAGCTTTGGGAGGAAATTTACAATTTATGATTTCAGGAAGTGCGCCTTTGCAAGAGCGATTAATTAGAGTTTTTACTGCTGCTGGAATGACTATTTTTGAAGGTTATGGTTTGACAGAATCTTCGCCTGCAGGCACTTTAAACGAACTAAAAAATAAGGGTTTTAGGGTTGGCACTGTTGGAAAACCTTTAGAGAATGTCGAAGTAAAGATTGCAGAAGATGGCGAGATTTTAATCAAAGGAAAAAATGTAATGCTTGGTTATTATAAAAACCCAGAAATGACCAATGAAACTATCAGAAATGGATATTTGCACACAGGAGATATTGGAATTATTGATGCTGAGGGATTTTTAAAAATTACCGATCGAAAAAAGGAAATTTTCAAAACTTCTGGAGGAAAATATATTGCCCCTGCTGCACTTGAAAGTGAGTTTAAACAATCCCGTTTTATTGAACAAATAATGGTTATTGGCGAATCAGAAAAAATGCCTGCAGCCTTAATTCAACCAAATTTTGAGTTTATTCAAAAATGGGCAAAACGCCATGACCACACAATTATTAATGTGACTACTGATCAAAAACTTCTCAAACGCATTCAAAAAGAAATTGATTTTTACAATCAAAAATTTGGAAAATGGGAACAAATTAAAAAGTTCGAAATTACTTCAGATGAATGGACAATTGAAGCTGGTCATTTAACACCTACCATGAAAATGAAAAGAAAAGTAATTCAAGAAAAATATAAAAAATTAGTCGAAAAAATATATAATTCTTGAAGCATTAACTAGTTTCATAAGTATTTGCAAAAGCGATGGAAATTTATTACTTTGGCGTACGACAAAATTAACGATATGCAAACAGGAATTAGTAGACTATTTGACATCCCTTACTTTCAATTGGAAACGTATAACCTCAAAAATGCATTTTCTACAAAATATGAAGGAAAATGGAGTTCGATATCATCAAAAGAATATGTAGATTTATCCAATCAATTGAGCAGAGGTTTACTGAAATTGGGTATAAAATCTAATGATAAAATCGCCATTATTTCAACAACCAACAGAACCGAATGGAATATTTGTGATATTGCTGCATTACAATTGGGTGCGCAAACTGTGCCAATTTATCCAACAATTTCTAAAGAGGATTATGAATATGTAATCAATCACTCAGAATCTATTTACTGTTTTGTTTCTGACATTACCGTTATTGAAAAAATCAATCAAATCAAAGGCAATACTCAACTAAAAGGTATTTTCACTTTTGATGATATTAAAGGTGAAAAAAGTTGGAAAGAAATTCTTGAATCAGGAAAAGACGATAGCAATCAACAAGAAGTTGAAGAAAGAAAAAACGAAGTAAAATCAACAGATTTAGCAACGATTATTTACACTTCTGGAACCACAGGAAAACCAAAAGGTGTCATGCTGACACATGATAATATTGTACAAAATGTATTGTGTTCTAAAAAAAGAGTTCCATTAGAATACGGAAATTCGAAAGCGTTGAGTTTTTTACCAGTTTGTCATATTTTCGAGCGAATGATTTTATATTTATATCAATATTGTGGTGTTGATATTTATTTCGCAGAAACCATCGAAAAATTATCTGAAAATGCCCAAGAAGTAAAACCAGATGTAATGACTGCTGTACCAAGATTGTATGAAAAAATTTATGATAAAATTGTATTAAAAGGAGAAGATTTAACGGGAATCAAAAAGAAATTATTCTTTTGGGCTTTAGATCTAGGCCTGAAATATGAACCTTATGGAGCCAATGGTTGGTGGTATGAAAAACAATTAGGTCTTGCTAGAAAACTTATCTTCTCTAAATGGCAAGCTGCTTTAGGCGGAAATTTAAAATTAATGGTTTCCGGAAGTGCTGCTTTACAACCAAGATTGACTAGGGTTTTTGCAGCCGCAGGAATGCCAATTATGGAAGGTTATGGATTGACTGAAACATCGCCTGTGGTTTCTGTAAATGATCAAAATAACGGAGGCTTTAGAATAGGAACTGTTGGGAAGATTATCGAGGGAATTGAGGTGAAAATTGCCGAAACTGGCGAAATATTAGTGAAAGGTCATAATGTAATGCAAGGCTATTACAAAGATCCTGAAAAAACAGCTGAAGTAATTAAAGATGGTTATTTTCATACAGGTGACAAGGGTGAGATTGACAAAGATGGATTCTTAAAAATCACAGGAAGAACTAAAGAAATGTTTAAAACATCTGGTGGAAAATATGTTGTTCCGCCTTTATTAGAAGGTGAGTTAAAACAATCTTTATTTATTGAACAAGTAATGGTTATCGGAGAAGGTGAAAAAATGCCAGCGGCAATCATTCAACCTAATTTCGAATACTTAAAAGATTGGGCAATTGAACAAAATATTTCATTTACTGCAAACAAAGATTTGATTGAAAATCCAAAAGTAGTTCAAGAAATTCAACGTGTGATAGATTCTTGCAACGAACGTTTTGGAAAATGGGAACAAATTAAACGTTTTGAATTGACCCCTAATGAATGGTCTATTGATGGTGGTGAATTAACCCCCACAATGAAAATGAAACGTGAAGTTATCAGGAATATTTACAAAGATTTATACGACAAAATATACAACACCTAAATTTACAAATTAACCAAACTAAAAGCAGCTACTCAATTTGTGAAATTTGTAGCTGCTTTTTGTTTTTAAAAATTTAGTGTAAAATCTTAAAAATCAATTCTTTTAAAATATCACGCTCATTTTGATTGGCACCTACGCCTTTACTTTTCACATCAGCATCTCTCAAAAACGACAGGATGCTGGTTACTTTTTGAATGGGATAATTTCTTGCAGCAAGAAAATATTCATCAACAAAATAAGGACTAATTCCGAGTGCTAATGAGACTGATTTTTTTGATTTATCTTGCAATCCATGAAAAAAAAGTAGCTGAGTAAAAAAACTATTTAGCAATGAAATAGTCATTACTAAAGGATTGCTTTTTGTATTGTCTGCAAAATAATTGATAATTCTATTCGATTTTAAAATATTCTTCTCCCCTATTGCTTTTCGTAACTCAAAATTGTTAAAATCTTTTGAAATACCGATATTCTCTTCAATATGTGTGTCATTGATAATTGTTTTTTCTGGTAAAATAATCATCAATTTTTTCAATTCATTGTTTATTTTGTTCAAATCTGTCCCTAAAAATTCAACCAACATCAAAGAAGCTTTGGTGTCAATTTGATAATTTTTTTCATTTAAAACTTTTCGAATCCAATCAGGAACCTTGTTTTCATATAATTTTTTACTTTCAAAAATCAGTCCTGACTTTAAAATATCTTTGTATAATTTTTTTCGTTTATCTAAGGTTTTGTATTTGTAATTGAAAACCAACACAGTAGTAGGTTGTGGATTTTCTGCATAAGAAGTTAATTTTTCGATAGTTTTGCTTAAATCTTGTGCTTCTTTTACAATAATTACCTGCCTTTCAGCCATCATTGGATAGCGTTTTGAAGCAGCAATAATTTCTTCAATAGTTACATCTCTTCCATACATTATTTGCTGATTAAAACCTTTTTCAGATTCATCCAATACATTTTCTTCAATAAAATCAGAAATCTCATTAATAAAAAGAGATTCTTCTCCCATCAAAAAATAGATCGGCTTGAGGATTTTCCTTTTTATATCAGCTTTAATGTCCTTTACTTCATTCATTTTATTACTTTTGATAGATGAAAAAACTGAATCTTCCATCTTATTCCTTCATTATCAAAAATACTAAAAATAAGACGCTTATTTTTGATAAATTCCGAAAAAAATATGTGGTATTAACTCCTGAAGAATGGGTTCGTCAACATGTTGCTTATTTTTTACATGAAGAGAAAAAATATCCAATTTCATTGATTTCTATTGAAAAGCAGTTGCTTATCAATAATTTAAAAAAACGTACTGACATCATTATTTTTAATACTTTTGGAAATCCAGAGATTATAGTGGAATGCAAGGCTCCTACAATAAAAATAACTCAAGAAACTTTTGATCAAATTGCGAGATATAACTTAAAGATAAAAGCAAATTATTTGTTTGTTACCAATGGTTTAGACCATTTTTATTGTCAGATGGATTTTGAAAATGAAACATATGTTTTCTTAAAAGAGCTTCCCGATTTTATTAAGAGAACTTTATAAAAAAACTCATTTTTAAAATGTAAATTCGCATCTTGTGAAAATAGCGATCGTCATATTGAATTGGAATGGAAAAAAACTACTGGAAACCTTCCTTCCTTCCATTGTAAATTTTAGCTCAGAAAAAGCTGAAATATTTGTTGCAGACAATGCCTCAACTGATGAATCAATTTTTTACGTTAAAAAACATTTTCCTTCTGTAAATATCATCGAAAACACTATAAATGGTGGCTATGCAAAAGGGTATAATGATGCCCTGCAAGCTGTTAAGGCAAATATTTATTGCTTGATAAATTCGGATGTTGAAGTTACTGAAAATTGGCTATCACCAATACTTGAAGTTTTTGATAAAGAAAAAAATGTAGCAATTATTCAACCCAAAATTCTAGATTATAAAGATAAATATAGTTTTGAATATGCTGGAGCAGCTGGCGGATTTATTGACTTTTTTGGATATCCATATTGTAGAGGAAGAGTGTTTAATTCTCTTGAAAAAGACAATCATCAATTTGATGATACTACTGAAATATTTTGGGCTTCTGGTGCTTGCTTTTTTATTCGTTCAAAAGTTTTTCACGAACTTAAAGGTTTTGATGAAGATTATTTTGCACACCAAGAAGAAATCGACTTGTGTTGGAGAACACAAAATTTAGGTTTTGAGATAAAATATGTTGGAAGATCTACTGTTTTTCATATTGGAGGTGCAACTTTACAAGAAACAAATCCACATAAAACCTATTTGAATTTTAGAAATAGTCTTCTAAATGTCGTCAAAAATGTACCCAAAAAATGGTTTTTAATTGTAGTTTTATCTAGATTGATTTTAGACGGAATTGCAGGAATTAAATTTTTACTCGAATTACGACCAATTCATACAATTGCTATTTTAAAAGCACATTTAAGTTTTTATAAAAACCTGCCTTTATTTCTTAAAAAAAGACGAAAAATTATTAAAAAACAAACCTATTTTACCCATATTAGTATTGTTTGGCAATATTTTGTGTTGGGAAAAAAGAAATTTCAAGAATTGGATTAAAGCTTATAAAATATCCAAACTACCTTTTCCTTCTCTAATTACTGTCGGCTCAGAGGTTGTTAAATCGATAATTGTAGAGGCATAATTATCTCCATATCCTCCATCAATTATCAAATCAACCAAATGCTGCCATTTTTCAAAAATCAATTCTGGATCAGTAGTATATTCTAGAATATCATCCTCATCACGAATTGATGAAGAAACTATTGGATTTCCCAAAGTATCCACAATGGCTCTTGCAATATTGTTATCAGGAATACGAATTCCGACAGTTGCTTTTTTCTTAAAAGCTTTGGGTAAATTGTTACTTCCAGGCAAAATAAACGTATAAGGCCCTGGCAATGCACGTTTTAAAATTTTAAAAGTAGGTGTGTCAATTTGTTTTATATAATCTGACAAATGACTCAAATCATTACAAACAAAAGAAAAATTTGCCTTTTCAAGTTTTATACCTTTGATCTGAGCGATTCTTTCCAAAGCTTTTATGTTGGTGATATCACATCCCAAACCATAGACAGTATCTGTGGGATAGATAATTAATCCCCCATTTTTCAATACTTT
>JANREL010000009.1 GCA_030758355.1 Polaribacter sp. | reverse complement strand
AAACGGTCTGCCAAAAACTGATTGGCTTGTTCGTCAAATAATTGTTCCGTAGTTTCTTCAATAAAATCCCCATTTTCATACAATTTTGTAAAAAAGGCTGAGGCTGTTTTGTGATGAATTTCAGCTGAAGTTCTCGAATAATTATCAAACGAAATTCCAAAATCTTGGAACGATTTTTTGATAATTGCATGGTATTTATCAATAATTTCTTTGGGAGAAATGCCTTCTTTTTTCGCTTTCATTGGAATCGCAACGCCATGTTCATCAGAACCACAGATGTATGCAACATCTTCACCTTTCAATCTTAAATAACGAGCATAAATATCTGCAGGCACATAAACACCAGCCAAATGTCCAATGTGAATAGGACCATTTGTGTAAGGTAATGCTGCTGTAATTGTATATCTTTTTGGTTGATTCATTAAAATTTGGCTTGATTTATGACTAAAATTCTTTTTTTGACTCACAAAAGTACAAAAAACAGGGTTTTAAATTCGATTGAAATTGATACATTTACGATTGAAGTTGTTTATTGATTCTTAATATTTAAAAACCTATTTAAAATCTTATGTTTTGAGAGCTAATTTTACGTTTATTTTCTTTTTCTTTTTTATTTCTAATTTTTTTTCTCAAAAAAAATTTATAGAACCACCCTATTTAAAAACGGGTGATACTGTAGCAATTGTTGCTCCAGCAGGAATCCTCAAAAACAGAGAAGAAACCATAGAAAAAGCAAAAAATTTGTTGATTTCTTGGGGATTAAATGTTGTTTTGGGCGAAAATATTTTCAATCAAAATAATCATTTTGCAGGAACTGATGAAGAACGTTTACAAGATTTTCAAAAGGCGTTAGACAACCCAAATATCAAAGCTATTTGGGCTGCAAGAGGAGGTTATGGTTCTGTTCGAATTTTAGATAAATTGGATGTAAAAAAATTCAAGCAAAAACCAAAATGGATTATAGGATATTCTGATATTACAGCTTTTCACAATCATCTAAATTCTCTGGGTTTTGAAACTTTGCATGCGATGATGCCTACAAGTTTAGAAGAAAAACCAGAAGAAATTATTGAAACCATTGCAAGTTTTAAAAATGCACTTTTTGGCGAAGAATTGCGTTATGAAATTCCGTCTTCACCATACAACAGAAATGGAAAAATTTCAGGAGAAATTATAGGAGGAAATTTATCAATTTTAATGTCAATGTTGGGCTCTAAAACTCAGTTGAAAACAGATGAGAAAATACTTTTTATCGAAGAAATTGGAGAGTATGAATATGCGATTGATAGAATGTTGCAAAGTTTAAAACGAGCAGGATATTTTAAAAACGTAAAAGGAGTTGTTTTAGGAAATTTTTCTAAAATTAGAAAAAATTCAACTTCTTGGGGAGGCACTATTGAAGAGCTAATTTTAGCTGTTTTGCCAAAAGAAATTCCAGTTTTGTTTAATTTTCCTGCGGGTCATGAAGCGGATAATAGAGCACTCTTTTTTGGGAGAAAAGTAGATTTGACTATTCAAAAAGATACTTCAACTGTCATTTTTCATCAGAAATAAAATAAAAATAATTGGCTGAACACAACGAATTAGGAAAAATTGGAGAGCAGTTAGCGATTGATTATTTACTAAAAAATGGCTATAAGATATGTGAGCGAAATTATCGATATTTAAAAGCAGAAGTTGATATTATTGCGGTAAAAGAAAACACTTTAATTGCTGTTGAAGTAAAAACAAGAACGTCTAATTATTTCGGAAATCCTGAAGATTTTGTGACTAAAAAAAAGATAAAGTTATTGGTTTCGGCAATTGATTTTTATGTTACTAAAAGAAATTTAGATATCAATGTTCGGTTTGATATTATTGCTATTACTTTAGAAAAAACCACTCATAAATTAGAACATTTAGAGAATGCTTTTTTATATTTTTAAATAAATTTTTTAAAAATAAATTCTACTTATTTTTTATTAAAAAACGATTGAACATCTTCAATTTCATCAGGTTTTGCGATGATTTTTTTGTTTTTATCCAATATAAAATAAGTTGGAGTTGCTACAATTTGATAGGTTCTGGCAACTTCGTTTTCCCACTTTTTTAACCCCAAGACATTATGAAATCCAAAAAGATTGGTTTTTGAAAAACTTTCCCAAATAGTGGCTTCTTTTTCAAGTGCAAAAGCAATAACTTTTA
>JANREL010000008.1:8766-11411 GCA_030758355.1 Polaribacter sp. | reverse complement strand
ATGCTAAAAATAGTTCCAGAAACCAAAGGAAAATCGTTGGAAGAAATTGAAAGGGAATTTGTGAAAGCGTAATTATTCATGCTAAAAATAGCTTTTCATCCTATTTACAAACATCCTTTGCCTGAAGGACATCGTTTTCCTATGGAAAAATATGACTTACTTCCACAGCAATTAGTGTATGAAGGTACTTGCAAACCAATCAACTTTTTTGAGCCCCAAATCCCCAATAACAAACACTTTTTTTCAGTTCACGACCCAGACTATTTCTTTGATTTGTTGCATCTCAGACTTTCTCAAAAGGCCGCCAGAAAAATAGGATTTCCGCTTTCAGATGCGTTGATTGAACGTGAAATGATCATTGCTGACGGCACGATGAAAGCGTCTGAATTTGCCTTACAATACGGTATTGCCATGAATATTGCAGGTGGCACACATCACGCATTTTCAAATCGTGGGGAAGCTTTTTGCCTACTCAATGACCAAGCAATTGGGGCCAAATATTTGCAAAACAATCATTTGGCAACCAAAATTTTAATCGTTGATTTGGATGTACATCAAGGAAATGGCACTGCAGAAATCTTTCAAAATGATGACAGTGTTTTTACGTTTTCGATGCATGGAAAAAGCAATTATCCGTTTCAAAAAGAAAAAAGTGACTTGGATATTGCGCTAGAAAACAGCACAAATGATGAAACCTATTTGACAATTTTAAAAGAAACATTGCCTAAACTCATCTATCAAGAAAATCCTGATTTTATCTATTATTTGTGTGGAGTTGATGTCATTGAATCCGATAAATTAGGAAAACTTTCCTTAACCATTGGGGGTTGCAAAGAACGTGACAGATTTGTATTACAAACTTGTTTTGATCACAAAATTCCTGTAATGTGCAGCATGGGTGGTGGTTATTCTCCTGATATAAAAACGATTGTAGAAGCACATGCCAATACATTTCGTTTGGCGCAAGAGATTTATTTTTAGCTACAATTTACCCTACAACTGTATTTTTTTTCAACGCTTTCACAAAAGGTTGGCTATACACTCTTTTACCCAAAGCAGCATTGATTGCGTTGGCAACTGCACCACCAGCAGGAGGTAAACCTGGCTCGCCTAAACCTGTTGGGGACAAATCGTTTTGTAGGAAATGTACTTCGACTTTCGGAGTTTCTTGCATGCGAATCAATCTATAAACATCAAAGTTTTTGGCTGTTGGTTTTCCGTTTTCAAAAGACATATCACCAAACATAGCATGACCAATTCCATCAATAACTCCACCTTCCACTTGATTTTTAGCACCTGAAAGGTTTATAACAACGCCACAATCCACAGCAACTGTTACTTTTTTAATGATAGGAAAACCATCTTTTAACTCGATATCTGCTACTTCTGCCACATGTGTATTATGGCTATAATAAGACGCAAAACCTTGATAAATTCCGTTTGGAGTTTTTCCCCAATTGGATTTTTCTCTGACTAATTTAATGGCATTTTCCATTCGTTCGCCAGAATATTGAATGCGTTTATCAGTGGTATTTTTTACCTTTTGTAATAAATCCAAACGCAATTGAATTGGATCAATATTGATTGCAGCAGCCAATTCATCAAAAAAACTTTGTTCTGCAAATGCCAAGAAATTGGTGTAAGGAGCTCTCCAAGCACCAGTGGTTATATTACTATTATAAGTGGCAGCTGCTACTTTATAATTTGGTATACATCCTGCAGGAAAAAAGTGCGCTATAGAACCATACATATTTCCATTAATTGCAGCTTCTTTTAGGTGATATCCTGTAATTTTTCCATCTTTAATAGCTGCTTTTATTTGATATTTTACAGAAGGTTTATACACTCCAGTAGTCATATCATCTTCTCTTGCTGAAACCATTTTTACTGGTTTTTGAATTTTAGCTGCTATTTCTGCTGCTTCTAAAGCAAAATCTGAATATAATCTTCTTCCAAAACCTCCACCCATTCTCGTCATTTCAACCGTAATTTCTTCTACTTTTCTATCTAACAAAACAGCAACAGCTTTCGAAACTTCTTCGGGAGTTTGAGTTGGACCTACTAATTCAATTTTTGATGCAGTTACGTTTGCATAAAAATTCATAGGTTCTAGGCAATTGTGGGGCAAAAATGGAGAATGATACGTTCTTTCGATAATGGTATCTGCTTGTTTAAAGGAATCATTGATATTGCCATCTTCTCTAATTACTTTGAGTGTATCTCCCTCTAAAAGCGCCATTAATTTTTTATCATGAAATGCTGAACTTTCTAATTCAGTAGCTTGTTTCCAAACTGTTTTGATTGTTTTTTTGGCTTTCAATGCTGCCCAAGTAGATGTGGCAACTACCACAATTTTATCACTTTCGCTTAAAATTGATGTCCAACTTACATAGCCTTTGCTTAAAAAATTTCTTGCTTTTTCTCCAATTGTAAACACATCTAGCACGCCTGAAATTGATTTAGCTTCAGATGCATCAAACGAAACTAACGTTTGACCAAAAGCTGGAGGTCTCACAACAGCTGCATATACCATTCCTTCCGTTTTGAAATCCAATCCAAAAAGTGGTTTTCCTGTGATGATTTTATCGATATCAACATTTACAATTTCTTTTCCAATGATGTGAAAATCTTTGATTTCTTTGAGT
>JANREL010000008.1:0-8666 GCA_030758355.1 Polaribacter sp. | reverse complement strand
GTATTTAATCCAGCCTGAACTACGGTTACTTTATTCCAATCAACATCCAATTCTTCAGCAATAATCATTGGCATGGAGGTTTTTACTCCTTGACCAATTTCAGGATTTGGAGAAAAAATAGTAATGAAACCCTCATCAGAAATTTTGATATAAGCATTAAAATCATTGAAATTTAAATTTTCAATGGTTGTTGGCATGGCTGCATTTGGCTTACAGGCTGCCATAAAATTAAAACCTATAAGCATTCCTCCACTTGCCAAAAGAGAAGTTTTTAAGAAATTTCTTCTACTAAAATCGATGTTTGTTTGAGATTCCATATGTTTCTTTTTTGGTGGATTAAGACATTTTTTCTGCGGCAACTTTCACTGCTTTTTCTATTCTGTTATATGAAGCACATCTGCAAATATTTCCATGCATGGCCTCTCTAATTTCTTCTTCTGTCGGATTTTTATTTTCTGCTAAAAAAGCAGCTGCTGTCATAATTTGCCCTGCTTGACAATACCCACATTGTGGCACATCAATTTCTTTCCAAGCTTCTTGCACAGGGTGGTTTCCTTCTTCTGACAAGCCTTCTATTGTGGTAACTTTTACATCATCAAGTATAGAAACTTGTAGTTGACAACTTCTTGTGGCAAAGCCATCAATATGAACTGTGCAAGCACCACATTGTGCAATTCCACAACCAAATTTTGTGCCTACTAAATTGAGTTCATCTCTTAAAATCCAAAGTAAAGGAGTATCTGCATCAGCAGTAACAGTGCGTGTTTGTCCGTTAATATTTAAGGTATAGTTCGGCATAAGAAGTTGTTTTAATTTACCGATACAAGTTACAAAAAATTACTAGCTGTTGGTATCTTCAATAAAAAATGATATTTATTTAAGTAGAATTTAATAAAAAATAGCGTTAAATGACTAAAATACAGGCGATAAAAAGTGTTTTTTTTAATGATTTATGATAAAAAAAACCTACTTAAAGCACTATATTTGAATCATAAAAAAAGCATCATTTTAAAATGACGCTTTTCTATTTTCATTAGCAAAATTCCCACTATTTTTTTCCCAACATCAAAAGTTCGTTAATCACAATTTCAGTAATGTATCTTTTTTCTCCTTCTTTTGTATCGTAAGAACGAGATGTTAATTTACCTTCTATCGCAACTTCATTTCCTTTTTCTAAATATTTTTCAATGATATCCGCAGTTTTGTTCCAAGCAACCACATTGTGCCATTGGGTGTCTGTAACTTTTTCTCCTTGTGCATTTTTATAACTTTCGTTTGTAGCAATAGAAAATTTCGCTATTTTTTTACCACCATCTAAGGTGATGATTTCTGGATTACTTCCTAAGTTTCCAATTAACTGTACTTTGTTTCTTAACGTACTCATAAGATAAGGTTTTAAATGATTATGTGTGTTTGTCAATTCGTTTTGACATTACAAAAATGCGACACTAAAAAAGCTGCATTCGGTTGAAAAATAATTACTTTCGGTTGTAAACGTTTGTAGTCGTTTACAAATACATTTTTTCACTATCTTTCAAGCATGGAAAAAAAAGTGTGTTTAGAATGTCAAGAACCGATCAAAGGTAGAATTGACAAGAAATTCTGCTCTGATTATTGTAGAAACACCTATAACAATAGCGTTGCAAAAGACAGCAAAAATTTAATTCGAAACATCAATAATCGATTGAAAAGAAATTATAAAATTTTATCAGAATTAAATGTTTCAGGGAAAACGAAGTCTTCTAGAGCCAAATTGTATGACAAAGGTTTTGATTTTCAGTTGTTCACTTCCATCTATCAAACAAAAACAGGGAATACCTATTTTTATGTGTATGACGAAGGCTATTTAGCGTTAGAAAATGATCTGTTTTTGTTGATTAAAAAGGAAATTTAAAAAATTAGATTCGAAATTAGCAATCACCAAGTATTCCCTTTTACCTTCAAAGCTGCTTTTAAAACATCTTTTTGACTCAATTGTCCTAAAAGAATGCCGTATTCATCAACAACAGGAAACCGTCTTCTTCGCGAAGATAAAAACTTAAAAGCTGCGTCAAAAATATTCATGTTTTTATCAATTGTATCAACATCTGTAACCATGTTGTTGCCAACAGTATTGTTAATGTCTGATGGCATGTTATAGTATTTACTTTCAGAAATATGTTTTATACAATCTGTCTCGGAAATAATGCCAATCAATTCATTTTTATCATTCACAACGGGCCCACCAGAAATATGGTGTTTTATCAATAATGCAATTACATCATCCAAAGAATCCTCCGCTTTAAATGTGATTAATTTGGTTGTCATATAATCTGACACCAAAATTTGTTCTTCAACTTTGTTTGTTTGAGATGTATCTCTTTTTCCTTGAAAGCTTTTAATTCCCATATTAGATTGATTTTAAGTTGATTGAAATTTACATTTTATTTGAATTGCTATCAAGATTTTGTAAAAGTTTTTTTTTCATACTTTTATGCAAACTAATTTCTCTAATGAAAAAATACGCATCACTCATCTCAATCCTTATTGTTTTAGCGACAATTTACTGGAGTTTTTCCGATTTAAAACCTAGTATTTCAAGCCAAAAAGAGCTGCTTCAAACAGGTTTTTCATTAGATAGCGCGTTGTTTCATTTAAAAAAAATCAGTCAAAAACAACATTATGTAGGTTCTGAAGGTCATAAAGAGGTTCAAAAATACTTAGTTACAGAGCTTGAAAAACTGGGTTTTGAGGTTGAAATTCAACAAAAAGTGGCAGTCAATAAAAAATGGTTTGCTGCCACAAATACTGAAAATATCATTGCAAAACTGAATGGAACTTCTTCAGGAAAATCCTTATTACTACTGTCCCATTATGATTCTGCCATGTTTTCTGCTTTAGGTGCCGGTGATGCAGGATCTGGAGTCGTTACTATTTTAGAGGGAATTAGAGCATTTTTAGCCAAAAATGCAGCACATAAAAACGATATCATTCTGTTGTTTACAGATGCTGAAGAATTAGGATTGTTGGGCGCGCAAGCTTTTGTTGGGCATCATCCTTGGGCAAAAAATGTGGGGTTGGTACTGAATTTTGAAGCACGTGGAAGTGGGGGCCCTAGTTATATGTTGCTAGAAACCAATGGGAAAAATAGCAAACTAGTAACCGAATTTTTAGCTGCTAAACCGAATTTTCCTGCAGCAAATTCATTAATGTATAGCATTTATAAAATGCTGCCAAATGATACTGATTTGACTATTTTTAGAGCAAATGCCAGTATCAATGGTTTTAACTTTGCTTTTATTGGTGATCATTTTGATTATCATACAGCCCAAGATTCTTTTGAACGAATGGATCATGAATCGTTGTTGCATCAAGCAGATTATTTAATGACATTATTGCCTTATTTTGCCAATTCCAATTTGGAGAATTTAAACTCAGCAGAGGATTTTGTGTATGTAAATTTTCCATTTATCGGCATGTTAACCTTCTCATTTTCGTGGGTTTTGCCTTTGTGTTTTATCGCAACTTTCTTGTTTTTAGGGATTCTTTTCTTTGGAATTGCGCTTAATAAAATTACAGTGAAAGGTTTATTAAAAGGCTTTATTCCATTTTTACTCTCAACCTTTTTGGCTGGTGGAATTTCTTTTCTACTTTGGAGATTAATCGTTTTGATTCATCCTCATTACAAAGATATTTTACATGGTTTTACCTATAATGGGTATGGGTATATTGTTGCATTTATATTTTTGAATTTATTCATTGTTTTAAAGATTTATCACTTTTTTTTCAAAGAAGAAAAACCTGCAAGTCTGTTAGTTGCTCCCCTCTTTTTTTGGTTAATTATCAATTTTATAATTAGTGCTTATTTAAAAGGTGCTGGATTTTTTATCATTCCTGTTTTTGGGGCTTTATTAACTTTAGCAATCGCTGTTTTCACAAACCTTAAAAAACATGCACTTAGAATAGTATTTGTAATTGCCTCAATTCCAACTATATATATTTTTGCTCCTTTGATTAAAATGTTTCCTGTAGGTTTAGGATTAAAAAATATTTTTATCAGCGGAATTTTAATTGCCTTGGTTTTTGGTTTATTAATACTTGTTTTCTTTCAAAAAAAGAATCAATTATTGGTGAAAATTTCAGGTGTTTTTGCATTTATTTTCTTTGGATATGCAACTTTTAACAATGGTTTTTCTGAACAAAATAAAAAACCAAATAGTTTGGTATATGTTCAGAATGATGATGATGAAAAAGCTTATTTTGGCACCTATAATCAAACTTTAGATGCTTATACTGAGCAAATTTTTAATGATGAATTTAAGGCTGGAAGTTTGCAAAATGCTGAAACAAAAAGTAAATATAATACACGTTTTCGCTTCTATAAAGAAACGGATTTTAAAGCTATTGAATCTTCGAAATACAAAATTTCTTCTAATACAATTGTGGGTGAAAATCGCTCAATAGAACTTGTAATTTCCCCAAAAAGAAAAATCAACAAGTTGGAATTCATCACCAATCAAAAAATCTCTTTAACAAACTTTACAGTCAATAAAGCTTTGATCAATGAAGGGACAAAATACACTGTTAAAAAAGGGAGTTTTTTAATTTATTATGTGGCAAATACAGATGACAAAATCACGTTGTCATTCACAACAGATAAAAAAGAAGCCATAGACATCATTGTAAATGAGATTTCATTTGATTTGCTTTCAAATCCGAAGTTTTCAATCAAACCGAGATCAGCTGCAATGATGCCTATGCCATTTGTTACCAATGATGCCATTATCATAAGTAAAAAAATAAAGCTCTAGTTATTTTATTTCAGAAACTCTTAAAGTATTTACCATTCCACGAGCTTCAGCTGGCATAGAAGCCAAATTGATAACGATATCACCTGATTTTACAAACCCTTTTTCCTTAATAATTTGGTTGATGTCATCAACAGTATCGTCTGTAGAAAGGTCTTTGTCATAATAATACGCTCTTACGCCCCAAAGCAAATTCAATTTTCCTAAAATACGTTTGTCTGTAGAAAAAGTCAACACATGTGTTCTTGGTCTCCAAGCTGAAATTTGAAAAGCAGTATAACCACTATTTGTCAACGTACAAATAGCTGCTGCATCCGTATTATTTGCCATTAAAGCAGCATGATGACAAATAGATTTTGTAATAAAACGATTGGTTCTGATCGTTGGAGCTTCGTGGGGAACTTTGATCATTTTTGAATGCTCAACACTCATGATAATCTCAGACATTTTTTGAATTACTTTTATCGGATGTTTTCCTACGGATGTCTCTCCAGAAAGCATTACAGCATCAGCACCGTCCATGATTGAATTAGCAACGTCATTTACCTCAGCTCTTGTTGGTACCGCATTTTCAATCATTGTTTCCATCATTTGAGTTGCAATAATCACAGGAATTCTGGCTCTTTTTGCTCTTCTAACAATCTTTTTTTGAATCAAAGGAACTTCTTGCATTGGTATTTCTACTCCCAAATCACCACGAGCTACCATCAATCCATCACAGTAAGGAATCAATGCATCTAAGTTTTTAACAGCTTCTGGCTTTTCTATTTTTGCAATAATTGGGATCCTATAATCAGAATGTTGTGCGATTAAATCACGTAACATTCTTAAATCATCTGGAGTTCTAACAAAAGATAAGGCAATCCAATCTACTTTTTGGCCAATGGCGAAGACAGCATCTTCCATGTCTTTTTCTGTCAAAGCTGGCAAAGAAACATTGGTATTTGGAAGATTCACTCCTTTTTTAGATTTTAATTCTCCACCAACAATCACTTTCACAACAACTTCATTTTGTTTGTTTGTAGAAATTACTTCAAACATCAATTTTCCGTCATCAACCAAAATGTTTTCTCCAACTTTCACATCTTTTGGGAAACGTTGGTAGGTCATATAGGCTTTTTCTTTGGTTCCAATACATTTATCAGTGGTAAATGTAAAGGTGTCTCCTTCAAACAATTCTACTCCATCTTCCATAACACCAACACGCAATTTTGGGCCCTGTAAGTCTGCCAAAATTGCCACGTTCCATCCATTTTCTGCGTTGATTTCTCTGATAGTCTTGATTTTACTAGCTACATTATCATAATCTGCATGTGAGAAATTTACTCGAAATACATTTACACCATTTCTAGCTAATTCTGTTAAAACTTCTTTTGTGTCTGTTGCAGGACCTAATGTCGCTACAATTTTGGTTTTATTGTAATTTGGCATAATTTTTAAAATATTAAAAAATCTCTTGATTTTAAACTGTCTATATCAATTGAATAAGAAGTAATTACTTGTTCAATAGTTTTAATTTTTTTAATGGTTTTAGAGATGAAAGAAGGTGGTATTTCTCCAGAAATTTTAATGAAAAAATCGACATTCTTTTTCTCTGCTATTAAATATGTTTTGGTTTCTGTGGTTAATAAAAGTTGGTTTTCTGTAGTGCTATTTTCTGTTTTTGAACTGTTTGCAATTAGATGCCAATCGTATTCATATGTGGTGTTTTGATAATCAAATATTGAAAAAAATGCTTTATTTTGGTTATTTTCAATTACTAATTCTTTTTTTGATTTATAGAAATTAGTTGATAAATTTTTATTCAATAAATACGCTAATTTATAATCTTCTAAAGTAGTATGAATCCCGATTAATGAGTATTCGTCTTCAAAATAAGAATCAAGCCCTAGCGAATGAATTTGCATAAAAATGTATCGATTAGACATTGGGTGCTAAATTACTAATAGTTTAGGAGTTTTAAGTGGATTTTAACGAAATGCTTTTCGTAAACTAGTTTGTTGCAATTTGTTTTTGAAAGGCAAAATAAACCCTTTTTGCTGCAAGTTCTTCAGCTTTTTTCTTGGAGGTTGCTCTCCCTTTTGCAACTTGTACGCCATCAATACTAACTTTTACGCTGAAATGTTTCATTAATTCATTGCCAGTATCTTCGTATGTTTCAAAGTTATATTTTTTCTTATGTTTTTGGCACCATTCAATAATTAACCCTTTGTAACTGGTAATTTTTCCTTCTAGTTTTTCAATATCCACATGCGAAATAATGACATTTCTAAAAATAAAACGTTCGCAAATATTATACCCTTTATCAAGATAAATAGCGCCAATTAAGGCTTCAAAAATATTTCCATGAATATTATCTCCAGCATTTGTTTGATCGATATTACTTTTTACAAATCGAATTAAATTCAATTCTTTTCCCAACTCGTTTAGATGTTCTCTACTAACGATTTTCGAGCGCATTTGGGTCAAATATCCTTCAGAAGCTGCTGGAACTTTTTTATATAAATACGCTGCAATCACAGAGCCTAAAATAGAATCGCCCAAAAATTCAAGACGTTCATAATTCATAGGATTTCCCTCTACATCTACTAATTGAATAGATCTATGCGTAAAAGCCTTTCTGTAATTTGAAATATTTCTAGGAGAAAAATTAAGTAATTTTTTTAATTCGTTATAAAATTGTTGATCCTCTTCAGAAAAAGAATGAACTATTTTACTGATAAAATTCATAAATTACTCATCAAGTTTCTTGAAAGCTACACAAGCATTGTGACCACCAAACCCAAACGTATTGCTCATTGCTACTTTAACGTCTCGCTTTTGAGCCTTATTTAAAGTTAAATTTAACGCTGGATTGATATTTTCATCAACAGTTGTGTGATTTATAGTAGGAGGAACTATACCGTGCTTTATGGTTAAAATCGCAGCAATTGATTCAATAGCACCTGCAGCACCCAACAAATGCCCAGTCATAGACTTTGTTGAATTAATATTGATGTTTTTCGCATGCTCGCCAAAAACCTCTGAAATTGCTTTTAACTCCGCAACATCTCCTAAAGGTGTTGAAGTACCGTGCGTATTAATGTGATCAATTTCTTCCGGTTGTAACCCTGAGTTTTCTAGACAGTTTTTCATCACCGCAATTACGCCAATTCCATCAGGATGAGGAGCTGTCATGTGATATGCGTCAGAAGACATTCCTCCGCCAACAACTTCGCAATAAATCTTTGCCCCTCTTGCTTTGGCATGTTCATACTCTTCTAAAACAATAGCACCTGCACCTTCGCCTAAAACGAATCCATCTCTTTCAGCATCAAAAGGTCTTGAAGCTGTTTCTGGACTTTCATTTCTTGTTGATAAAGCGTGCATTGCATTGAAACCTCCCATACCAGCAATGGTTACTGCGGCCTCAGAACCTCCAGTAACAATAATATCGCAAGTGCCTAATCTGATGTAATTTAAAGCATCAATCATGGCATTTGCTGAAGAAGCACAAGCAGAAACTGTTGTGTAATTTGGACCCATAAATCCATTTTTAATGGAGATGTTTCCTGGAGCAATATCAGCAATCATTTTTGGGATGAAAAAAGGATTGAACCTTGGTGTTCCATCGCCAGCTGCAAAATCGAGGACTTCGTTTTGAAAAGTTTCTAAGCCTCCAATTCCTGCTCCCCAAATAACGCCAACTCGTAATTTATTGATTTTATCTAAATCCAATCCTGAATCTAAAATGGCTTCATCAGAGGCAACCAAAGCATATTGCGTAAAACGATCCATTTTACGCGCTTCTTTTCGATCAATAAAATCGGTGACATTAAAGTTTTTTAATTCACATGCAAAACGAGTTTTGAACTTGGCAGCATCATAGTACGTTACAGG
>JANREL010000007.1 GCA_030758355.1 Polaribacter sp. | reverse complement strand
AAATTGTTTAATGACTTCAAACGCAATTTCATGGTTAGAATAGCTTTCGATATTTTCAAAAAAATCACTTGGAAGTGGTGTTATTTTTTCAGGAAAATACAAACCTCTGTCAGGAGCAATACCACTAATGACAGCATTTATAAAGTTTGTTTTTGGAGAATTATGGTTTAGACTGTAGTAGTTCATATTACTTTTTTTCAAGAATTTTTATCCCTTCATTATTCACTTTCGAAATAAAAGCAGTGGCTTCAATTCCCGTGTTTTTATAATTATGCTGAATCGCCTCAAACACTTTTTTAGCAATTACATCACCTTTGCAAAGAGCGAAAATAGTTGGTCCTGAGCCACTAATTCCAGCGCCTAAAGCACCTGCATTGATAGCGTTTTGTTTTACAATATCAAAATGAGGAATTAGGTTTTTGCGAGCTGGCTCTACAATAATATCTACTAAAGAATGCCCAATCAATTCGTAGTTATTCGCATACAAACCAGCAATCAAACCACCTACATTTGCCCATTGAGTTACGGCATCTTTCAGTAGAATTTCTTTCGGCAAAACTTCTCTTGCATCTTTGGTTTTGATTTCTATTTGTGGGTGAATTGCTACCAATCGCAATTCATTTGGAACAGGCAATTTAATGATTTCTAAAGGATTGTAACTTCTTACTAAGACAAAACCTCCATACGTTGCGGCTGCTACATTATCGGCAATTTGTGACCCACAAGCCACCTCTTCACCAAACATGGCATATTTGGTCAATTCTAGTTCAGAGAAACGATTTTGCAAAAATTGATTCGCACCAAAAGCAGCACCAGCAGCACTTGCAGCACTACTTCCAAGACCGCTTCCTGGCGAAAACCCTTTGTGAATGGTAATTGAAATTCCAAAATCGGCATTACTTTCTAGCAACATTTTTTTAACAACAGCACTTGCAGCGTTTTTGTCCACATCAAAAGGTAAATTTGCTCCTGTAATTTCGGTAATTTTTACTCCTTTTTCAGTAGTTTTTGTAAACGTCATTTCGTCACCAACAGTATCAATTGCAAATCCGAGTGAATCAAATCCACAAGAAACATTGGCTACTGTTGCTGGGGAAAATATTTTTAAATAATTCATTTTGTTGTTTAAAGTTTAAAATTTTGGATTCAATGTTCAAAAGTAGCTAAATATCCAATTAAAGTTATTGATTAATTATTTCCAATTCTGATAACATCTGCAAAAATTCCTGATGCTGTTACTTCAGCTCCAGCTCCTGCACCTTTTATCAATAATGGATTTTTTGAATATCTGTCAGTAAAAAACAATACAATATTATCACTTCCTTCCAGATTGTAAAATGGATGTTGTGGAGGTATTTCTTGCAAACCAACATTGGCTTTTCCATCTACAAATTCAGCTACATATTTCAACCTACAGTTTTTTGAAGCAGCTTTTTGATAGATTTCTTGAAATTGATTTTCAAATCTCAGTAACGAATCAAAAAAGCTTTGGTTATCACCAGTTTCTAAGGTTTCTTTTGGTAAAAAAGCTTGATTTTGAATGTCTTTCAATTCCAAAGAATGACCACTTTCACGTGCTAAAATCAATATTTTTCTGGCAACATCAATACCACTCAAATCAATTTTTGGATCAGGTTCTGTATATCCCTCTTTTTGGGCTTGCATAACCACACTTTGAAAAGTCGTTTTTTTATCAAAATTATTGAAAACAAAATTCAAACTTCCTGATAAAACAGCTTGTATTTTATGGATTTTATCTCCTGAATTTATTAAATTTTTAAGGGTGTCAATAATCGGTAAACCTGCACCAACATTAGTTTCAAATAAAAATGGAGCATTGTATTTTCTTGAAATTCTCTTCAGATTTTTATAATTTTCTAAGTTTGAAGCACAAGCAATTTTATTGCAAGTTACCACAGCAATACTCTCTCTCAAATAATTTGAATACATAGCTGCAACTTGCTCATTGGCAGTATTATCAATAAAAACGGAGTTGCGTAAATTTAGTAATTTTGCATTTTTGAAAAATCCTTCCAAACTTGCATTTTCTCCATTTTCTAGTTCCTTTTTCCAGTTTGATAAAGAAATTCCATTTTTATCAAAAATCATTTTCTTAGAATTTGAAATTCCAATAACACGAATATTGAGTTTGAGGTGTTCTTTCAAATGGTTTTTTTGTTGATATAGTTGCGCTAAAAAACGTTCACCAACATTGCCAATTCCAGTAACAAAAAGGTTTACTTGTTTTATTTTTTCTTCAAAAAACTGCTCGTGTAGAGTGTTCAACGCTTTTTTGGCATCTTTTTTATTGATAACTGCCGAAATATTTTTCTCTGAAGAACCTTGTGCAATAGCTCTAATATTTACATTATTTTTCCCAAGTGCACTGAATATTTGTCCGCTTAAACCTTGGTGGTTTTTCATGCTTTCGCCAACAACTGCAATGATTGCCAAATCACTTTCAATATGAATTGGTTTGATTTTTTTTCGTTCAATTTCTACACAGAAGGTTTCTTCTAAAGAAAGTTTCGCTTTTGGAGCATCATTTTCATAAACACCAACGCAAATTGAATATTCTGAAGATGCTTGAGTGATAAAAATTACATTGATTTTTTGTTGAGAAAGTGTTTCAAATAATCGTTTTGAAAAACCAGGAATTCCAACCATTCCTCCCCCTTCAAGGGTTATCAAACTGATGTTTTCAATGTGTGAAATTCCTTTAACTGCTCCGTTTTTTTGAGGATTATTTGAAATTAAAGTTCCTGAATTTTCAGGTTCAAAGGTATTTTTGATTCTAATAGGAATTTCTTTTCGCAAAGCAGGCTGAATTGTTGGTGGATATAGCACTTTTGCACCAAAATGTGATAATTCCATAGCTTCTTCATATGAAATTTCTTTGATCGCAAATGCCTGTTTTACGATGGTTGGATTGGCAGTAAACATACCACTTACATCTGTCCAAATTTCCAATACATCAGCATCCAAAGCAGCTGCGAAAATAGCAGCAGAATAATCTGAGCCTCCTCTTCCTAAAGTGGTAATTTCTTCTCCTTCATTTGAAGAAATAAACCCTCCAAAAATGGTAACTTGATGTGAATTTGTGTTGAAAAAATCAATAATATTTTGATTTGTTTTTCCAAAATCAACTTGTGCATTCAAGTAATTGGAATCTGTAATTATGAGTTTATTACTTTCCTGATGTGTGGCATCAAACAATTCTTTTGCGGCATTTGCAATGATAAAAGAAGATAATTTTTCTCCAAAACTCGAAACTTTTGCCAATGTTTTGGCGGACAATTCTTGCAGTAAAAAAACCCCTTGATAGATTGATAATACTTTATTAAATAGAGAGCTAACCTTTTCAGAAACTTCAGTAATATTTGTTTTAATTAATTCATTGATAACTTCAAAATGTAGTTTTTGAATGATTTCTAGTTGCTGTTTTGCTAGTTCAATATTTTGTAAAGCGTGGTTTGCTCCAGCTAATAAATTGTCGGTAGTTTTTCCAAATGCAGAGACAACCACTGCAATTTTTGTTTCATTTGATGCGTCAGAAACAATCTTTAAAACTTTTTTTATATTTTCTGAATTGGCTACTGATGAGCCTCCAAATTTTAGTACTTTCATCTTATGAAGGATAAATAGGTTGATTGATTTTTAAGGGTTTTTGTTTCGAATTTTGTTCGAAAAATAATGATAGGATGATATAAATAGTGAGAACCCCTAAAGGGTAAATGTTGAAGTTGTATTTAGAGTTTTCGTTGCAGAGATGCAAAAAACTGAAGTCAAATTTGAAAGATTTTTATTTAAAAAAGAAAATTTCATGTGCCAAAAGTAATGGTTAAAATTATCTTAGCAACATTTATTATTTATTTTTTTGATAAATGAAACAATAAATATGAATAGATCATAAAAAATGTTAAAATATTAAATAATACTATTTTTTACCAATCAAATTTGATTTTTCCTTAATGATTGTTGCAATGGGTTTATTTTCAATTTTACTTTCTAACCAAGACAAAATATCCAAGTATAAAAAGGCTCTTTTTTCGTAAGTATGGTTTTCATATTTCTTTAAACGAGCGTGAATTTTTTTGAATTCGTTTTTAATTTCATGTGGAAAAACATCACTCAAATCTTTGATAGAAATGATAAATTCTTTCTGGACTTCTTGCAAATTTTCCATTTTTATCAGGAACTTGTAAGTGTCTAAAAACTGTCTTTCAAGGTCGTAATCTAATCCACATTCGTAGTGCGCTATCAAGTTTAAAACACGTGCAAAACATTGTAAATCTTCACCTGCATTTAAGTTTTTTGAATCAATAATCTTTTCTAAATATTTGATGCACAGTTCGTTTTTCCCCATCCCGAAATACAAACAGGCAATTTTGTAATACAACATCACAATATGATGCGAATCCAATCTACTATGATATTGCTCAATTTTTTTATTGATAATTGCCACCAAATATTCACCCTCCGCAAAAGTGGCTTCCAAGAAATGCAAATGCAATTTATTTGCATACAAATATTGAAAAATAAGTACTTCAGTATTGGTATTTAAAGGGACATAATCGTGTGCAACATCTTCTTCAAATGATTGCAACTCCTCTTTAAAAGTGCTGATTTTCTTGACGAAAAAGGAAGCTTCTAACAAATAATTTTTCCCTTTTAGATAAAAAACAGGATGCAAACCAATCAACTTTTTATTTTCTTGAAAAAGACTTACCCATTTTTTGGCATATTTATAGCTCTGTAAAAAATCTTGAGTTAGCAGACTAAACCATAAATGTGATTTGTATAACCATAATTTTTCTCTAAATCCAAATGTATTGAAATCGTATTTTGGCAACTTCCTGTAAAAATAAGAGTTGATAAATTCCAATTCTTCGTTGTTTTTTACATACCCATTTTGCAATAAATGACTATACAATTGCAAAGATAAATTAGACAATTTACTAGCAATTACGTTTTGCTGACTCAGCGTTTTTGCTTGCTCTGAAAGGTGGTCAGCCCTGTTGCTTAAACTTCGTGTAATGTATTGTGTTTCAATTACTTTTTCGAGTTCTACAATTTCGTAGGCTATGTTTTTTTCTTCGTTCTCAAGCGCAAAAGTTTTGGCTTTATCCAACAATTTTAAACTCTGTTTATACAATCCTTTTTGATATAAAACCGTTGCAAAATCGAGCTGTTCTCTGATTTGAATTCGGATATTTTTGTGAGCAGGATTTAGTCGAAGACTGATGAGAATTTGTTTGTATAAATGTGCTTTTAAATTGGACAATTGCTGTTTGGAAACAATCTCACTTTTGATAATTTCTTTTTCATTATACACTTTTAGTTTTTCTAAAAACTTAAAAAGCGCAAAAAATTTTGCATCAATATTACCTCCCAATCTTCCAACATACAAATTAAATTGTCTTTTTTCGGATTTTGTTAACGACTTAATAAGCACAAAAAGAGCATCATTTTGCTGATTGGCTAATGTAATGTTTTTATTCATAACTATTTTAAAAACAGTATTTTAAGTTGTATATTTTAAGGTTTAGATATCGTGCAAAAAGCAACTTAATATTGCTCAATTGCGAATGCAATATATACATTTGGTATCTACAAATATAATCTTTACATAAATCATGCAAGATAATAAAGTACAAATTTTTGATACCACACTAAGAGATGGAGAACAAGTTCCCGGCTGTAAATTAGATACAAAACAAAAATTAATCATTGCTGAAAGATTGGATTTACTGGGAGTAAACGTCATTGAAGCTGGTTTTCCTGTGTCAAGTCCGGGTGATTTTCTTTCTGTTTCAGAAATCGCAAAAATTGTAAAAAATGCAACTATTTGTGGTTTGACAAGAGCTGTTGAAAATGATATAAAAGTTGCTGCTGAAGCGTTGAAATATGCGAAATTTCCTAGAATTCATACTGGAATTGGAACGAGTGATTCTCACATCAAATTTAAGTTTAATTCAACCAGAGAGGAAGTTATTGAACGTGCAATTAAGGCAGTTACATTCGCGAAATCATTTGTGGAAGATGTCGAATTTTATGCTGAAGATGCAGGAAGAACTGACAATGAATTCTTAGCAAAAGTCTGTGAGGCAGTCATCAAAGCTGGTGCAACAGTGTTGAATATTCCTGATACAACAGGCTATTGTTTGCCAGACGAGTATGGAGCAAAAATCAAATATCTGCGCGAAAATGTCAAAGGAATTGAAAATGTAATTCTTTCTTGTCATTGTCATAATGATTTAGGAATGGCAACTGCCAATTCAATTGCAGGCGTGATTAATGGTGCTCGTCAAATAGAATGTACTATCAATGGAATTGGAGAACGTGCAGGAAATACTGCTTTAGAAGAAGTGGTAATGATTTTAAAACAACATCCATATTTGAATTTGGAGACGAGTATCAATACAAAATTGTTATACGATACCAGTATTTTGGTCCGAGAAAGTATGGGAATGCCTGTGCAACCAAACAAAGCCATTGTTGGTGCAAATGCCTTTGCTCACAGTTCAGGAATTCATCAAGATGGCGTGATTAAAAATAGAGAAACTTACGAAATCATGAATCCTGAAGATGTTGGAGTTACAGAAAGTGCCATTGTTCTAACTGCTAGAAGTGGAAGAGCAGCGTTGGCTTACAGAGCAAAAAAAATTGGGTATGAATTGACCAAAGTTCAATTGGATGTTGCTTATGATGCTTTTTTAACTGTTGCAGATATTCAAAAAGAAGTAAAAGACCAAGATATTCATGGTATCATGAAAGAAGTAAATAATGTTTCAAAAATTGAAATGGTCTAAATGAATCAAACTTTTGTCTTCGAAGGTAGTTGAATACCATAATTTTTGAGAAATCAATCAACCAAAAAAAAACCGTTCAACTACCTTTTTTAAAGCAAATTTCAATACAAAAATTACCATGAAAATTACAATTGCAGTGATTCCTGGAGATGGAATTGGTCCTGAAGTTATCAATCAAGCGAAAAAAACGTTAGATGCCATTGCAGACACATACAATCATGTTTTTTTGTATAAAGAAGCTCAAATGGGCGCTTGTGC
Source organism: Polaribacter sp. (assembly GCA_030758355.1). Lineage (GTDB taxonomy): Bacteria > Bacteroidota > Bacteroidia > Flavobacteriales > Flavobacteriaceae > Polaribacter. The sequence goes on along the minus strand of JANREL010000007.1, from coordinate 43,166 downwards.
TATTGAAAAAACAGGCAATCCATTACCAGAAAAAACACTTGAAATTTGTAGAAAAGCAGATGCTATTTTAGTAGGTGCCATTGGTGATACAATTTTTGATAACAATTCAACTGCTAAAGTTACACCCGTTCAAGGATTGTTGCATTTGAGAAAAGAATTGGGTTTGTTTTGTAACATTCGTCCCATAAAAACCTATGAAGGGTTGATTCATAATTCTCCATTAAAAAAAGAATTTATTTCAGGAACTGATATTTTAATATACAGAGAGTTGACTGGAGGCGTTTATTTTGGAATCAAAGAATTGAGTGATGATGGACAAAGCGCATTTGATGGTTGCTCTTATTCTGTCGAAGAAATTGCAAGAGTTACCCATTTAGCCTTTAAATCTGCCCAAAAAAGAAGAAAAAAACTAACATTAGTTGACAAGGCAAATGTGCTTGAAACATCCCGTTTATGGAGAAAAACAGTCACAGAAATTGCCAAAGAATATGCTGATGTTACCCTAGAGTATTTGTTTGTAGACAATGCAGCAATCCAATTAATTGTAAATCCAAAACAGTTTGATGTCATTTTAACTGAAAATTTATTTGGTGATATCATTGCTGATGAAGCAAGTGTTATTGCTGGATCAGTAGGATTGTTAGCTTCAGCATCTATTGGCAAAAAAAATGCATTATTCAAACCCATTCACGGTCATCTTTCTCAATTCAAAGGAAAAGATTGTGCAAATCCATTAGCCTCAATATTGTCAGCAGCATTACTTTTACAACATGTTGGTTTACATGAAGAAGCTTTTGCTATTGAAAGAGCTGTTGAAAAATCAATTCTTTTAGGCATTACTACAGAAGATCTTAAAGGAAAAAATAATTATGTCGCAAGCACCTCAAAAGTAGGTGATTTTATCGCGGATTATATTGCCAATCAGGAGGACAGTAATTTGAATTTTCAAAATATTCATATGGGACAAAGTACAATTATTTAAATAAAAGGCTCATTCAATGTCAAATGAAATTCAACTCTCTCAAAAAACAAGAGGGTTTTTTTATCAAAATTTTTCAGATTGAATTTCATAATATAACATATATAAGTATTTGAAAATCAAAAATATAACCTTTTTTTAGAATGTATGAATGTAACTTACAACACTAATAAATACGCAACAAAATTTTAGAATCAATCTATTTTTGTTAACAGAATTAAGTTTTCAAGACATGAAATTAAATAAACACAGTAAAAGATTAACACAAGATGAATCTCAACCAGCATCTCAAGCAATGTTATATGCAGTTGGTTTGACAGAGGAAGACATGCAAAAAGCACAAGTGGGAATTGCAAGCACAGGTTATGATGGGAATCCTTGTAATATGCATTTAAATAAGTTGAAAGATGAGGTAAAAATAGAGTGCAATATTGCTGGTTTGGTGGGTTTAGGTTTCAATACTATTGGTGTTTCTGACGGAATTTCTATGGGAACATCCGGGATGAATTATTCCTTAGTTTCGAGAGATATCATTGCAGATTCTATTGAAACTGTCATGAATGCTCAAAGTTATGATGCATTGATTGCTATTGTTGGTTGTGATAAAAACATGCCTGGAGCTATTATTTCTATGTTGCGTTTAAATCGTCCATCTATTATGATGTATGGAGGTTCTACTGCATCAGGAAAATATAAAGGAAGAAAATTGAATATTGTTTCTGCTTTTGAAGCTTTAGGGCAAAAAGTTGCTGGTGAAATTGATGAAAATGAATATAAAGAAATCATCAAAAGAGCCATTCCAGGAGCAGGTGCATGTGGAGGCATGTATACTGCAAATACGATGGCATCAGCCATAGAATGCATGGGTCTTGCATTGCCTTATAATTCATCTATTCCTGCAGAAAACCCACATAAATTATCTGAGGCAGAGAGATACGCAATCGCTATTAAAAACTTACTAGAATTAGATTTAAAGCCATTGGATATTATTTCCAAAAAATCTTTAGAAAACGCAGTGGCTTTAGTCAATGCTTTAGGGGGGTCTACCAATGCAGTATTGCACTTTTTAGCGATAGCACATGCTGCAGATATCGATTTTACTTTAGATGATTTTCAGAGAGTTTCAGATAGAACCCCGTTAATTGCAGATTTAAAGCCATCGGGTAAATATTTAATGGAAGATGTTCATGGAGTTGGAGGAATTCCAGCAATAATGAAATATTTATTAGAAAACGGCTTTTTACACGGAGATTGTTTAACGGTTACAGGTAAAACATTGGCTGAAAATTTAGCGAATATAGAACCAATGGAATTTGAAGAGCAAGACGTAATTTTTCCCAAAAATAAAGCGTTGAAATCATCTGGAAATATTCAAATTTTATATGGCAATTTGGCTGAAGAAGGTGCAGTTGCCAAAATTTCAGGAAATGAAGGATTACTTTTTGAAGGAAAAGCAGTAGTCTATGATGGTGAACAAGCTGCAAACACAGGAATTTCAAATGGTGAAGTTGGTAAAGGAGATGTTGTTGTCATTCGTTATGTAGGTCCAAAAGGCGGCCCAGGAATGCCAGAAATGCTGAAACCAACTTCGTTAATTATGGGTGCAGGTTTGGGAAAAACGGTTGCTTTGATTACTGACGGACGTTTTTCAGGAGGAACTCATGGTTTTGTGGTAGGGCATATTACACCAGAAGCTCAATCTGGAGGAACTATTGCTTTGGTAAAAACAGGAGATAAAATCAGAATTAGCGCTGAGGATAATACCATAAACGTGCTGATTTCTGAGGAAGAATTGGCTAAAAGAAAATTAAATTGGGTCGCACCAGATTTAAAACACACCAAAGGGATTTTATACAAATATGCAAAAACAGTTGCATCAGCATCAAAAGGATGTGTGACTGATTTGTAGTTCAAAAAAGAGAATATAAAAAGACACAAGAAAAAAGAGAAAAGAAAAAATGAGGAGAACACCTTTATTCTATTTTTTTAATTCTTTCATCTCAAAATAGAAAATATGGAAACACAAACCATAACAAAAAGTCAAGAAATCAAACAAATTACAGAACGTATTTCAGGTTCTGAGGCAATTGTTCGCTGTTTGATTGAAGAGGGAGTTGATATTATTTACGGGTATCCTGGAGGCGCAATTATGCCAGTGTATGATGAATTGTTCAAATTTCAAGATAAAATTCATCATGTATTAACACGTCATGAACAAGGGGCCACTCATGCAGCTCAAGGCTATGCACGAATTTCTGGAAAAGTAGGAGTTGCCATCGCAACTTCTGGGCCTGGAGCTACCAATTTAATCACAGGAATTGCAGATGCTCAAATTGATTCAACCCCTATGGTTTGCATCACCGGTCAAGTGGCTTCGCATTTATTGGGAAGTGACGCTTTTCAAGAAACAGATATTATTGGGATTTCGTCACCAATTACCAAATGGAATTGTCAAGTTACCAAAGCTGAAGATATTCCGAGTGTAATTGCGAAAGCTTTTTATATCGCAAAAAGTGGCAGACCAGGTCCTGTTTTAATTGACATTACAAAAGATGCTCAGTTTAGTCATTTTGATTTTTCGTACGAAAAATGCACCAAAGTTCGCAGTTACAATCCTATTCCAAAAACGGACATTCAAACTGTAGAGGAAGCGGCAAAACTCATCAATCAAGCAAAAAAACCTATGATTGTTTGGGGTCAAGGAGTGATTTTGAGCAAAGCTGAAAAACAGCTAAAAGCAGTTGTTGAAAAAGCAGGAATTCCTGCAGCTTGGACAATTTTAGGTGCTTCTGCGATTCCAACTTCTCATCCATTGAATGTTGGTATGGTTGGCATGCATGGAAATTATGCGCCAAATATTTTAACCAATCAATGCGATGTGTTGATTGCCATTGGAATGCGTTTTGATGACAGAGTTACTGGAAGTTTGAATACGTATGCAAAACAAGCAAAAATCATTCATTTTGAAATTGATCCTGCTGAGGTAGATAAAAATGTAAAAACCGACATAGCTGTTTTGGGTGATGCAAAAGCGAGTTTAGAAATGTTGTTGCCTTTATTGAAAGAAAATTCTCATTCTGATTGGCATCAAAAATTCAAAGATTTGTATGCCATTGAATACGAAAAAGTCATCAAACATGATTTGTATCCGACAAAAGAAGGATTGACAATGGGCGAAGTGTTGAAAGAGATCAACCTCCAAAGTAATGGAAATGCCGCCATTGTTACTGATGTTGGTCAGCATCAAATGATTGCATGTAGATATGCTGATTTTAACATCACAAAAAGTAACATCACATCTGGTGGATTAGGCACTATGGGTTTTGGATTGCCAGCAGCTATTGGTGCAAAAATGGCAGCTCCTGATCGTGAAGTGGTTTCAATTTCTGGTGATGGAGGTTACCAAATGACCATTCAAGAATTAGGGACGATTTTCCAGCAAAAAGCGGCAGTAAAAATTGTGGTATTGAATAACGATTTTTTAGGAATGGTGCGTCAATGGCAACAATTGTTTTTTGAAAAAAGATATGCTTCTACAGAAATGGTGAATCCAAATTTTGTAGCGATTGCTGAAGGCTATTACATCAAAGGAAAAAAAGTTACCAAACGCGAAGAATTAGCACCAGCGGTTGCAGAAATGATGGCAAGTAAAGACGCTTATTTTTTAGAAGTTTGTGTGGAAAAAGAAGACAACGTATTTCCAATGATTCCCTCTGGAGCGAGTGTTTCTGATATTAGATTGGAATAAATAAAAAAGAAAAGAGAATAAAGAACAAAGAATAAAGAGATGAGTAAAAACTCTGAAATTTTAAACTTTAAACCTTGAACTTATTAGTATGAACACAGAAGAGCAACTATACACCGTTTCCATTTATACGGAAAATAATATTGGATTGTTAAATCGAATTTCGGCAATTTTCCAACGAAGACACATCAATATTGAGAGTTTAAATACCTCACCATCTGAAATTGAGGGCGTTTCAAGATTCACTATTGTGGTATACATGGATGAAGTTGGGATGAAAAAAATCATCGGTCAAATTGACAAACAAGTAGAGGTTATCAAAGCATTTTATCATACAGAAGAAGAAACTATTTATCAAGTTTCAGGCTTGTTTAAAATAAAATCTGATTTATTGTTTGAAGAACGCCAAATCCAAAACATCATCAAAGAAAGCAATGCACGAATTGTTACTGTAAACAAAGATTTTTTTGTGCTTGAAAAATCAGGAAAAAGAGAAGAATTAAAAGATTTATATGAAAAACTAAGTGTTTTTGGCATTATGCAATACACACGTTCTGGACGAATTGCAGTGACCAAAGACGAAATGAAAATATCAAAAATGCTACAAGCATTCAACAACAACTAAAACCAAAAAAATGTCAAATTATTTCAACACATTAACATTAAGACAAAAATTAGAACAACTAGGAAAATGCCGTTTTATGGATGCTTCAGAATTTGAAGATGGTGTAAACGCATTGCTTGGAAAAAAAATAGTCATTGTAGGTTGTGGCGCACAAGGGTTAAATCAAGGTTTGAACATGAGAGATTCTGGCTTGGACATTTCATATGCTTTAAGACAAGCTGCCATTGATCAAAAAAGAGATTCTTTCGCAAATGCTTCCTCAAACGGATTTGCAGTAGGAACGTATGAAGAATTATTGCCAACTGCTGATTTAGTGATCAATTTAACTCCTGATAAACAACATACAAGCGTTGTAAATTCAGTAATGCATTTGATGAAAAAAGGCGCTACTTTAAGCTATTCTCATGGTTTTAATATTGTTGAAGAAGGCATGCAAATCCGAAAAGATTTAACGGTAATTATGGTGGCTCCAAAATGTCCAGGATCTGAAGTCCGTGAAGAATACAAACGGGGTTTTGGGGTACCAACATTGATTGCTGTACATCCTGAAAACGATCCAGAACAAAAAGGTTGGACACAAGCAAAAGCATATGCAGTTGCCACTGGAGGTCACAAAGCGGGTGTTTTAGCTTCGTCTTTTGTGGCAGAAGTAAAATCTGATTTGATGGGCGAACAAACTATTTTATGTGGCTTATTGCAAACAGGCGCTATTGTATCTTTTGACAAAATGGTGGCTGAAGGTATTGATGCAAGTTATGCAGCAAAATTGATTCAATATGGTTGGGAAACTGTTACTGAAGCTTTAAAACACGGAGGGATTACAAATATGATGGACCGATTGTCTAATCCTGCAAAAATAAAAGCATTTGAACTTTCGGAAGAATTAAAAGCCATTATGCGTCCACTATTTCAAAAACACATGGATGATATCATGACAGGTCATTTTTCAAAAACCATGATGGAAGATTGGGCAAATGATGATAAAAATTTATTGACTTGGAGAGCTGCAACTGGCGAAACTGCGTTTGAAAAACAAACGATTACTACTCAAGAAATTTCAGAACAAGAGTATTTTGATCACGGAACTTTATTGGTTGCTTTTGTGAGAGCAGGAGTTGAATTAGCCTTCGAATCTATGACTGAATCTGGTATTATAGATGCTTCCGCCTATTACGAATCATTGCATGAAACACCATTAATTGCAAATACCATTGCTCGAAAAAAATTATACGAAATGAATCGAGTTATTTCTGATACTGCAGAATATGGTTGTTATTTATTTGATCACGCTTGTAAACCTTTGTTGACAGATTTCATGAAAAAAGTCTCTACTGATGTGATTGGAAAAAAATTCACCAGCGATAATGGGGTAGATAATCAACAATTAATTGCGGTGAACAAAGCGATTAGAAATCATCCAGTGGAAAAAATTGGTGCAACATTAAGAGCTTCCATGACAGCAATGAAAGTAGTAAAAACAGCTTAATCAATTTTATTTTTTAAAGTTTTAAAAGCATCTTTTCTTAATAAAAGATGCTTTTTTATTGAAAAACCCGAAATGCTTTTCGTAATTTTTATAGCTTTTTATTGAATAAATCGCAAAAATTGAACTTATTTTTTGTTACTTTGATTTCTAAAACACAATATTTTTCTATGGAAATTACATTTAAAGAAATTCCTAATGAGTTTGCAATTGACACATTATTGCACCAAAATACCTATTTAGTTGACGGAAAATTAAAAGAATGGAAAGGAAAAACAGCCAATGTTTTTTCAACTATTTCTTCTACCAAACAATACCAACCAACATTATTAGGAACGGTTCCTGATTTGGGCGAAAGTGAAGCTTTAGAGGCGTTGCATGCAGCAGAAAAAGCCTATGGTCGTGGACAAGGTTTGTGGCCAACAATGAAAGTTGCTGACAGAATTGCAGCCATGGAAAAGTTCGTTTTACAGATGAAAACCAAACGTGAAGAAATCGTAAAACTATTGATGTGGGAAATTGGAAAAACCTTACCAGATTCACAAAAAGAGTTTGACAGAACCGTAGAATACATTTACGACACGATTGAAGATTATAAAAAAATGGACAGAACTTCTGCCAAATTTGAAAAAAATTCAGGAGTGTATGCGCATATCAGACGTGGACCTTTAGGAGTTGTTTTGTGTTTAGGTCCTTATAATTATCCATTAAATGAAACTTTTGCATTATTGATTCCAGCGTTAATAATGGGAAATACAGCCATTTTTAAACCTGCAAAACACGGAGTTTTGTTATTGTCTCCTTTGTTAGAAGCATTTCAAAATAGTTTCCCAGCAGGCGTTGTAAACATCATTTATGGCCGCGGAAGAACTTTGGCAACTCCCATTATGGAAACTGGAAAAGTAGATGTATTGGCATTGATTGGAAATAGCAAATCTGCAAATTCGATTCAAGCAAATCATCCAAATAAAAACAGATTGCGTTTGGTGTTGGGATTGGAAGCTAAAAATCCAGCAATAGTTTTGCCAGATGCTGATTTAGATTTGGCAATTAGCGAGTGTATTGTTGGCACAACGTCTTTCAATGGTCAACGTTGTACAGCCTTAAAAGTTGTCTATGTTCACGAAGAAATTGTTGACGAATTCAACAAGCGTTTCGCAGCCAAAGTGGATGCGTTAAAATTCGGGAATCCTTGGGAAAAAGGGGTTCTTTTAACACCTTTGCCGGAACCAGAAAAACCTGTTTATATTCAAGAATTGATTGATGATGCTATCAAAAAAGGAGCAAAAATCATCAACGAAAATGGTGGGGAAACTACCGAAAATTTTATTTTCCCAGCAGTGTTGTATCCTGTTTCTAAAAACATGCGTGTTTTTGAAGAAGAGCAATTTGGGCCAGTAATTCCTGTACTTTCTTTCAAAGATATTCAAGAACCATTAACGGATATGGCTGCATCCAATTACGGTCAACAAGTAAGTGTTTTTGGCAGTGATGTAAAAACCTTAGCGCCTTTAATTGATACCTTGGTAAATTTGGTCTGTAGGGTGAATTTGAATAGTTCGTGCCAAAGAGGACCGGATATGTACCCATTTACTGGACGAAAAGACTCAGCTGTGGCAACTTTGAGCGTTTATGACGCATTACGTTCTTTTTCAATCAGAACTTTTGTAGCATCCAAAGATTCTGCTTACAATAATAAAATTTTACAAGAATTATTGGACACTAAATCGTCTAATTTTATCAATACTGATTATATTTTGTAAAAAGGAAAACTTATAGAATTATTAAAAGCCGCTATTTCAAAAATGAAAATAGTGGCTTTTTTCTTTATTTGTAAGAATTGTATAAATTTCAAAACACAACTCTTTTCGATAGAATTAACTGGATTTTAGGAATTTTAATGGTTATTGCAAATCAAATTGGGTAACAAAATCTTTAATTTTTTGTCTTGTCTATAATTTTAACAACTAGCACAGGAATTGTCGATTTTCGAACTACTTTTTCAGTATTAGACCCAATCAAAATTTCTTTAAAATCAGAATTTCCTTTAGAGCCCATAATAGTCCAACCTGCATTTATTTTTTCTGCACAGGCAAAAATATCTTCCTATGGATTTTGAAATCGAATTAAGTGACGCGCTTCTTGGGTTTCTGAGAAAAATCACTCTTTAAAATCAAAAATTTGTTCTCTATTTTTGCGCAAATACAACTTACTTTCTGGAATGCTAAAATTGCCTTTTGAACCTATATCTGCTTAGCTAGAGGCAATTCAATAACGTGTAAAAGACACAGCATTTTCAGATTTTTGGCAATTTTTGCAGCCATTTTACAAACAAATTCATACGATTTTGAAAATTAATAGTACCAAAAATTGTTTTCAAAATGGAAGTTTACATAAACCGAAAATGCATTTTTAAATTTAGAAAAAACATTTGAATTACAAACCTTTTGGTAAATCGCAAACATTTAGTATATTTGCACCGAAAAAATAAGGGAAAATGAAAATGAAGGGGACTTAAAGTCCCCTCTTTTTATATCTAAAAGAATTGTTTTTTAAGATTTAGTAAAAAATAATAATGGATCAAGCCAAAGTAAGATATCTAGTTGAGGAGGCGTTAGCAGAAAATGAAAAACTATTTTTAGTAGATCTTTCAATCTCTGAAGCTAATAAAATCAAAGTAATTGTAGACGGTGATGAAGGTGTATCATTGAGTGAATGTATCAGGATAAGTAGAAATGTTGAACATAATTTGGATAGAGAAGCAGAAGATTTTGCATTAGAAGTTTCAACTCCAGATGTTTCAAAGCCTATAAAATTACAAAGACAATATATAAAGAATATCAATAGGATATTGAATGTAAAAACAGCCAACGAAGAAGAAATAGCAGGAACTTTAGTTGCTGTAAATGAAGAAAATATTGTGTTAGTTTGGGAAGCAAGAGTACCAAAATTGGAAGGAAAAGGAAAAATGACTGTTGAAAAAACAGCAACAATAGAGTATAAAAACATCAAAGAATCAAAAGTGAAGATTGTATTTTAAGAAAATAAGGTAATGGAAAATATAGCGTTAATTGAATCGTTTTCTGAATTTAAAGATAACAAAAGTATAGACAGAGTTACATTGATGTCTATTTTAGAAGAAGTTTTTAGAGCGGCTTTAAAAAGAAAGTTTGGCTCTGATGATAATTTTGACATCATCATCAATCCTGATAAAGGAGATTTAGAAATTTGGAGAAATCGTGTAGTTGTTGCAGACGGAATGTCTGAAGATGACAATGAAGAAATCGAATTAACTGAAGCTCGTAAAATTGAGCCTGATTTTGAAATTGGTGAAGATGTTTCTGAAGAAGTAAAATTGGTTCAATTGGGTAGAAGAGCAATTTTGGCTTTGCGTCAAAATTTGATTTCAAAAATTTATGAACACGATAGCACAAATATTTTTAAGCAATTTAAAGATTTAGAAGGCGAATTATATACTGCAGAAGTGCACCACATTCGTCACAATGCAATCATTTTATTAGATGATGATGGAAACGAAATTGTATTGCCAAAAAGTGAGCAAATTCGATCAGACTTTTTTAGAAAAGGCGATTCAGTAAGAGGCGTTGTAAAATCTGTTGAATTAAGAGGCAATAAACCAGCTATTATTTTGTCAAGAACATCACCCTTGTTTTTAACAAAATTATTCGAGCAAGAAATTCCTGAAGTTTTTGACGGTTTAATTACAGTTGAAGGCGTTGCTAGAATTCCTGGTGAAAAAGCAAAAGTAGCTGTAGATTCTTATGATGACAGAATTGATCCAGTTGGAGCTTGTGTGGGTGTAAAAGGATCAAGAATTCATGGAATTGTTCGTGAATTGGGGAATGAAAATATCGACGTTATCAATTATACAAAAAACGAACAATTGTATATTGCTAGAGCTTTGAGTCCTGCAAAAGTGACTTCTATGGAAATCGAATTGTATGAATCTGAGAAGAATGGCAAAAAAGGACGAGTAAAAGTCGTTTTAAAACCTGAAGAAGTTTCAAAAGCAATTGGAAAAAGCGGTGTAAATATCAGATTGGCTAGTGAATTGACAGGTTATGAAATTGATGTTCAAAGAGAAGGAGCTGAAGAAGATGTGGAATTGACAGAGTTTGTTGATGAAATTGAAGGATGGATTATCCAAGAATTCAAGAATATTGGATTAGACACTGCAAGAAGTGTATTAGAAACTTCTGTGGAAGAATTGGTAAAAAGAACCGATTTAGAAGAAGAAACTATTTTGGATGTTCAACGAATTTTAAGAGAAGAATTCGAAGAATAGATTCCAAAATGATTAAAAGTAAAAAGATTATTTTTACAAAAATTAAAGCATAAAAAATTATATATGTCTGTAGACAAAACAATGAGACTTAGTAGTGTGTTAAGAGAATTGAATATTTCTCTTGACAGAGCTGTAGAATATTTAGGAAAACATGGTCATGAAGTAGAAGCAAGACCAACTACTAAAATTTCTCAAGACACCTATCAAGTTCTTCTTGATGGCTTTGAAACAGATGCTAATAAAAAAGCGGCATCAAAAGAAGTTGGAGAGGAAAAAAGAAAAGAAAAAGAAGCAATTCGAGTTGAAATCGAAGCCAAACTAGAAAAGAAAAAAGCAGAAGAGGCTAAAAAAGAGGAAGAAATTCTAAGAGCAAAAGCAGATAAAATAGAGTTTAAAACTGTTGGGAAAATCGATATTGATAACTTAGGCAAAAAAACTGAAGTTGAAAAAACAGTAAAAGAAACAGCTAGCGTTCCAGTTGCTAAAGAAGAAGTAGCTTCAATAAAAGAAGAGAAAAAACCTGAAGTCGTAACTGAATCTAAAAAATTCGAAGAGCCTAAAGTTGAAACTCCAAAATTAGATAGTAAACCAGTTCAACCAGTTCAACCAGTTCAACAAGTTCAAAAAAACGAAAAACAAACTGAAATTACTTCAGAAAATGCAGAGTCGATCGTTACTCAATACAAAAAATTGGATGGCCCAAAAATGACTGGACAAACAATTGATTTGAAGCAGTTTGAAAGGGCTAAAAAGAAAAAACCAGAGGTTAAAAAAGACGCTTCTGCGGATCCTAGAAAAAAACGTAAGCGTATTAGCAAACCAGGTGTAGGACCAGGAGCCAATTCAAGACCACCTCAAGATAATTTAAACAGACCAAATCAACCAAATCAAGGTGGACAAGGAAATAACAGACAAGGAAGTTTTAGACCTAGAGGAAATCAAGCTCCTATCAAAAAAGAAGATCCATCTGAGGCTGATATCCAAAAACAAGTAAGAGAAACTTTAGAAAAACTTCAAGGAAAATCTTCTAAAGGAAAAGGAGCGAAATACAGAAGAAATAAAAGAGATGCCCACAGAGAACAATCTGAGGCAGAATTAGAAGCAAAAGCATTAGATAGCAAAATTCTAAAAGTCACTGAATTTGTAACAGTTAGTGAAGTTGCAACCATGATGGATGTTCCTGTAACTCAAATTATCTCTGCATGTATGTCTTTAGGAATGATGGTAACCATGAATCAGCGTTTAGATGCTGAAACATTGGTTATTGTTGCTGAAGAATTTGATCACAAAGTAGAATTTGTTGGTGCTGAAGTCGAGGAAGCAATAGAAACTGTTGATGACAATCCAGAGGATTTAATAACACGTGCACCAATTATTACAGTAATGGGTCACGTGGATCATGGAAAAACTTCTCTGTTAGATTATATTAGAAAAGCAAATGTGACTGAAGGTGAAAGCGGTGGAATTACGCAACATATTGGTGCGTATGCAGTGAAAGTTGGTGATCAAAAAATTGCTTTTTTAGATACTCCTGGTCACGAAGCATTTACAGCAATGCGTGCTCGTGGAGCGCAAATCACAGATTTGGTAATTATTGTAGTTGCAGCGGATGATGATGTAATGCCACAAACAAAAGAAGCCATTTCTCACGCTCAAGCAGCTGGAGTTTCGATAATTTTCGCCATAAATAAGATTGATAAACCAAATGCAAATCCTGACAATGTAAAAACTCAATTATCTGCAATGAATTTGCTTATTGAAGAATGGGGAGGAAATATTCAATCGCAAGATATTTCAGCAAAAACAGGTCAAGGAATTGAAGAGTTATTGGAAAAAGTATTGCTAGAAGCTGAGGTTTTAGAGTTGAAAGCAAATCCAAATAAAAATGCAACAGGTACCGTTGTAGAAGCTCAGTTAGATAAAGGAAGAGGGTATGTTACTACTATTTTAGTACAAGCCGGAACCTTAAAAATTGGTGACTATATTTTAGCCGGAAAAAACAGTGGTAAGGTAAAAGCCATGTTTGACGATAAAGGTGTAAAATTAAAATCAGCAGGACCCTCAATGCCAGTTTCTGTTTTAGGATTAGATGGAGCGCCACAAGCAGGGGATAAATTTGTTGTTTTTGATGACGAGCGCGAAGCAAAACAAATTGCCGCGAAAAGATCACAACTACAAAGAGAACAATCTGTAAGAACTCAAAAAACGTTGACTCTTGCCGAAATTGGACGAAGAATTGCTTTGGGAGATTTCAAAGAGTTGAATATCATTTTAAAAGGAGATGTGGATGGTTCTGTAGAAGCATTAGCAGATTCATTCCAAAAATTATCAACAGAAGAAATTCAAATCAATATTTTACACAAAGGTGTTGGAGCCATTACAGAAAGTGATGTGTTATTAGCAACAGCTTCTGATGCAATTATTGTTGGATTTAACGTTCGTCCTCAAGGAAATGCAAGAATGATTGCTGATAGAGAAGAGGTAGATATCAGAACATATTCTATCATTTACGATGCTATCAATGACTTGAAAGATGCTATGGAGGGAATGCTTTCTCCTGAAATGAAAGAGGAAGTTACTGGAAATGTTGAAATTAGAGAAGTTTATAAAATATCTAAAGTCGGAAACATTGCAGGATGTATGGTGATGTCTGGAAAAATATTCAGAGACTCTCAAATCCGAATTATTAGAGATGGTATCGTAGTTCATGATGGTTACTTAACATCTTTAAAACGTTTCAAAGACGATGTGAAAGAAGTTGCAAAAGGGTATGATTGTGGATTGCAAATCAAAAATTACAATGACATCCAAGAAGGTGATTTAATAGAGGCGTATAAAGAATTTGCTGTTAAAAAGAAATTATAACAACATTTCTACTTCATAAAAAGAGCCAAAATCTCAATTGATTTTGGCTCTTTTATTTTGATATGATTTTTAAACTTATCTCAAAAGAGATATCACAATCAATCCTGAAAATTTTTCAGAGAAATTGAGCAAAGCTTTGTCAGCCTCTAATTTTGTTTTATAATTACCAACTTGAACTTTCCAAAAAGGCTGATCATAACTCAGTTTTGTAAATACTGTTGGATACTTAGAAGAGAACGTTGTTAGTGCTTTTTTTGCGTTCGATTCATCACCATAAAAAATTTGAACACGATAACCAAAGCCAATGTCTTTATTAAAAGCCCTCTTTTTTGCAATCAAATTTTTGATTTGTGGACTCATATTGGTGTTGTTTTGAGCAGTCATATTCCCTAATCCAACTACTAATAACAATCCAAAAAACCAATAAGAATAAGAATACTTCATAAAAAATAATTTCCACAAAAGTAATAACATCTTTTTTAAAATAATCTTAAAAATAGATTATTTAGAATTATTATAAATTAATGTTTAACATTCTATTCTTTTTTTAAAATTTGCCAATAAGCATTACTTTTGTGCAGCTGTTCAAAAAGCGTTTTTTTGGACCATTTTATACACGATACTAAAAATAGTTTGTAAATATGAGAAGTGTAGCATTACACAGTAAACGAACCCTAATTCTTCTGAAGAGTTTTACAATTATCCTGTTTTTTGCATTTAGTCTTTCTGCTTCCTCACAAGAAGTAGACGAAGCACGTCAACAAGAAGGTAGAAAATTGTTCAAATCTTTGTGCGCTTCTTGCCACAAATTAGATAAAAAGTTAGTAGGACCTGCTCTTGGAGGTGTTGAGGCAAGAAGAGAGCGTGAGTGGTTAATTAAATGGATTAGAAATAATGCTGAACTAAGAGCTTCAGGTGATAGAGATGCTATCGCAATTTTTGAAGAATACAATGGTTCTGCAATGTCCGCTTTTCCTCAGTTGACAGATCAAAATATTGATGATATTTTATATTACACAACAGTTGGTGATCCAAAACCAAAAGTTGACCCTGCAGCTTCCGAAGTTATTACAACTGGAGGTGGTGGCTCAACTGCGCCAGAATGGTTAATCTACATTCTAGCTGCTGCGATTGTGGTTGCTTTCTTGATGATTGCAAGCTTGCTGAAACAAGTTGGTGAATTGAAAGGAAATAAATCTCCTGAGATAAAATCAAACTTAAAAAGAGATTTGCAAGAGCTTTGGGAAGGAGTTAAACAAAATACATTCTTGAAAGTCGTTACAACAATCTTCCTTTTATTAATGGGTGCTTATGTAGGTTTTGGAACGCTTTTCAAAGTGGGTATAGATCAAGGATATTCACCCCTACAGCCAATTGCGTTTTCGCACAAAATCCATTCAGGTGATAATAAAATTGATTGTCAATATTGTCATTCATCAGCTAAGCATAGTAAACATTCTGGAATTCCATCTGTAAATGTATGTATGAACTGTCATAAAAATATTGCTGAAGTTGCTGAAGGAACTGTTGTAGAATGGGATGGTGTTACTTATGGAAAAGCTGAATTGGATAAAGAAATTGCAAAAATATATACAGCAGCTGGTTGGGATCCTGAAGCATTAGAATATACAGGAGAAACAAAACCAATCAAATGGATTCGTATTCACAACCTACCTGATTTTGCCTATTTCAATCACTCACAACACGTAACAGTTGGAGGATTAGAATGTCAAACTTGTCATGGTCCTGTAGAGGAAATGGATGAAATGTATCAATTTTCTCCTCTAACTATGGGATGGTGTATCAATTGCCATAGAGAAACAAAAGTTGATTTAAAAGGCACAGAGTATTATGATAAAATACACAAAGAGTTAGCTAAAAAATACAATGTTGAGCAAGTAACAGTGGCCCAACTTGGTGGTTTAGAGTGTGGTAAATGTCATTATTAATCAAGCAATAAAAAAATAGCCTTTAGTCATAGCATCAAAACTATTGATTAAAATCTAAGAACTAATAACTAAAAATAAATGGCTTCAGACAAAAAATACTGGAAAAGTGTTGAAGAACTTACAAATAGTTCTTTTGTTGAGACGTTAAGTAAAAATGAATTCGTTCAGGAAATTCCAACGGATACGTTTTTAGGAGATAAAGAAACATTGGCAAATTCATCTACTTCAAGAAGAGATTTCTTGAAATATGTTGGTTTTACTACTGCAGCAGCAACATTAGCTGCTTGTGAAGGACCTGTGAAAAAATCAATTCCTTATGTGGTAAAACCCAATGATATCATAGCTGGTGTTGCAGATTGGTATGCGACTTCGATGGCTGATGGTTATGATTTCGCCAACATTTTGGTAAAAACACGTGAAGGACGACCAATTCAAATCATGCCAAACAAAGACGCTAATGGAACTACAAGTGCCAGAGTTCAAGCGGCTGTTTTGTCTTTATATGATGAAAAACTTCGTTTAAAAAATCCTACAAAAGCAGGTGAAAAAATTTCTTGGATTGATGCTGATAAAGAAATTGGTGCTGCTTTAAATAAATTAAAAGAGGCAAATACACCTGTTGTTTTATTAACAGGAACGTTGGCTAGTCCATCTACAGAAAGAATCATTCAAGAATTTATAGTTGCTTATCCAAATGTAACTCATGTTATTTATGATGCAATATCAGAATCTGCAGCTGCTGATGCTATGTTGGCTATGTACGGAAAACGCGCGTTGCCAAAATATCATTTAGACAAAGCTTCAGTTATAGTTTCATTCGGGGCTGACTTTTTGGGTGATTTCCATGGTGGATTTGAAAAACAATATGTTGCTGGCAGAAAACCAGAAACAGGATCCATGTCATACCATGTTCAGTTTGAAAGTAACATGTCTTTGACTGGTGCAAATGCTGATAAAAGAATTGTTACAAAACCCTCAGATCAAATTTTTGCATTGATAAACTTATTCAATGCAATTACAGGTTCAAATGTTCCTTCGAAAGCAACTCCAGTTGATGCGCAAGTGAAACAAATGGCAGCTGCATTGAAAAAAGCAGGTTCGAAAGGTGTTGTAATGACAGGCATCAATGATAAAAATGCACAGCTAGTTGCCTTGGCAATTAACAAGGCATTGAATAGCGAAATTGTTGATGTAACTAATACTTTAAACATACGTCAAGGAAATGAAGCTACTGTAAATCAGTTGATAAAAGATATGAATGCTGGAAAAATAGGAGGGTTACTCTCTTATAATGTAAATCCATTGTATTCATTACCTAATGCTACAGAATTTGCAAACGGATTGAAAAAAGTTTCGTTAACGGTTGCCTTATCAACTGAAAATAACGAAACAGTAAATGCTTCTAACTATGTATTGCCAACTTCTCATTTCCTAGAATCTTGGGGTGATACTCAGTTTGATGAAATGACGTATGGCTTAATGCAGCCAACTATTCAACCATTATTTAGCACACGTCAACTGCAAGATACGTTGCTAGGTTGGTCAGGAAATACTACAAAATATTATGAGTACTTAAAAGGATTTGCTTCAACAACTATTTTAAATGGTAGTTCTTGGAATACTGCTTTACATAATGGTTTCTTTACAAGAGAAATTACAACTGCTACGATTGCTTCCGAAAATTCAGTTACTGATGCAGCAATTCAATTGTCAAATATTACAAAAAAAGCTTCAGGTTTTGAGTTGCAACTATATACAAAAACTGGCTTAGGTGATGGAAAACAAGCAAACAATCCTTGGTTGCAAGAGTTCCCTGATCCAATAACAAGAGCTTCTTGGGATAATTACTTGACCATGTCAATCGCTGATGCAAAACAATTGGGTTTTACAAATCCTGTAAAAGACAATGGCGCAATTGACGGGGATTATGCAAAAGTTTCTGTGAACGGAAAAGAAGTAATTGTTCCAGTAATGATTCAACCAGGACAAGCAAAAGGTTCTGTAGGTTTGTCATTAGGATTTGGTCGTACTTTTGGGTTGAAAGAAGAAATGCAAGTGGGTGTAAATGCATATCCATTGTATGTAAATGCCAATAACATCCAATTTGGAGTTACTATTGAAAAAGTATCTGGAACGCATCAATTTGCTTGTACGCAAGTACAAAAGACAATTGCTGGACGTCATGATATTTTA
This sequence comes from Polaribacter sp., assembly GCA_030758355.1. Taxonomy (GTDB): domain Bacteria; phylum Bacteroidota; class Bacteroidia; order Flavobacteriales; family Flavobacteriaceae; genus Polaribacter. The sequence goes on along the minus strand of JANREL010000007.1, from coordinate 25,021 downwards.
AAGGTAGCATCTTTAAAAGACTATAAAACTGTTGATCCAAAAGATCATCACCATGGATGGAATAAACCATCATACGTATCTTATGATCACAAAGAAGTAGAAGCAAATACGATTGATTTATGGGATGAACACAACAGAGAATTGGGTCATCATTTCAATTTATCCATCGATTTAACTTCTTGTACAGGTTGTGGAGCTTGTGTGGTTGCATGTCATGCAGAAAACAACGTTCCAGTAGTTGGAAAAAGAGAAGTGAGAGTTGGTAGAGATATGCACTGGTTGCGTATTGACAGGTATTATTCATCTGAAGTTGAAACCCGAGAAGATGCAAAAGAACTTGGTTTGAGTAGAGCTGAAATGTACGAAGGATTAGAAACAGAGGCTGAAAATCCTGAAGTTACTTTCCAACCAATGATGTGTCAACACTGTAATCATGCTCCTTGTGAGACTGTTTGTCCTGTTGCAGCAACAACTCACGGTCGTCAAGGACAAAACCAAATGACTTACAACAGATGTGTGGGAACAAGATATTGTGCAAACAACTGTCCATATAGAGTGCGTCGTTTTAACTGGTTCAATTATGCAAATAATAACGAGTTCGACTTTAACATGAACAACGAATATGGTAAAATGGTATTGAATCCAGATGTAGTTGTTCGTTCAAGAGGAGTTATGGAAAAATGCTCTATGTGTATTCAAATGACTCAAGCTACTATTTTAAAAGCTAAAAAAGAAGGACGTGCAGTAAACACAGATGAGTTTGAAACAGCTTGTTCGTCAGCTTGTACAACAGGAGCATTGGTATTTGGAGATGTAAACAACAAACAAGATAAAGTAACAGCTTTAGCTAAAGATAAAAGAGCATACAACGTGTTAGATTACTTACAAACCAAACCAAATGTAATCTACCAAGTGAAAATTAAAAATACAAACGAAGCGTAATTAAATTTAAGATATACATATGTCTCATTACGAAGCACCCATCAGGGAACCGTTAATACTAGGTGATAAATCATATCACGATATTACCGAAGACATTGCAAAACCTATTGAAGGTAAAGCAAACAAGAATTGGTACATGGCATTTTACATTTCTTTAGCAGCAATGCTTTGGGGATTTGGATGTATCTTTTACACAGTTGGAACAGGTATTGGAGTTTGGGGTCTAAACAAAAACATTGGTTGGGCTTGGGATATCACCAATTTCGTTTGGTGGGTAGGAATTGGTCACGCAGGAACATTGATTTCAGCTGTATTGTTATTATTCCGTCAAAAATGGAGAATGGCTATCAACCGTTCTGCAGAAGCCATGACAATTTTTGCTGTTTTTCAAGCAGGATTGTTTCCAATCATTCACATGGGGCGTCCTTGGAATGCATTTTGGGTACTCCCAATTCCTAATCAATTCGGATCATTGTGGGTAAACTTTAACTCACCATTGTTGTGGGATGTATTTGCAATTTCTACTTATTTATCTGTATCGTTGGTTTTCTGGTGGACAGGTTTATTACCAGATTTTGCAATGATTCGTGATAGAGCTGTAAAACCTTTTCAAAAGAAAATATATTCATTATTGAGTTTTGGTTGGTCAGGAAGAGCCAAAGATTGGCAACGTTTTGAAGAAGTGTCTTTGGTTTTAGCAGGTTTGGCAACACCATTAGTACTTTCTGTACATACAATTGTATCTATGGACTTTGCTACGTCTATCAATCCAGGTTGGCACTCAACAATTTTTCCTCCTTATTTCGTTGCTGGAGCCATTTTTTCAGGGTTTGCGATGGTACAAACATTGTTAGGGATTATGCGTAAAGTAACCAATATGGAAGAATATATTACAAGACTTCATGTAGAATACATGAATATTGTAATTATTTTAACAGGTGGAATTGTAGCAGTAGCGTATGCAACTGAGTTTTTCATTGCTTGGTATACAGGTTCGCCTTATGAATACTACACGTATTTATCAGTAGGAGCCGCAACAGGGCCTTATGCTTGGGCATTTTACTCATTGTTGTTATTCAACATTGCAATTCCTCAGTTATTATGGTTCAAGAAAATTAGAAGAAGTTTTATAGCATCATTCATTATCTCAATTGCTATCAATATCGGTATGTGGTTTGAGCGTTTTGACATTATCGCAATCGTATTGAGTAAAGGTCATTTACCTTCAACTTGGTGGCGTTTTGAGCCAACGTTTGTAGATGTTGGAATTTTTATTGGAACAATTGGATTCTTCTTTGTGTTATTTTTATTATATGCAAGAACTTTCCCTGTAATTGCACAAGCAGAAGTAAAAACAATCTTGAAATCATCAGGAGAGTTTTACAAAAAAAGAAGTGAACAAGGAATTCCTACTAAACCAGCAATTGTTGTTTTAGATGTTGAGAAAAGAAGTGATAAATCAGATAAAAACGATACAGAATAATGGGTTCATCAAAAGTTATTCACGCATTTTATAATGATGACGAAGTTTTGCTTGACGCAGTAAAAACTGTAAAAGCAGCTCATCATCACATTGAAGAAGTATTTTGTCCTTTTCCAGTGCATGGTTTAGATAAAGCCATGGGATTAGCCCCAACAAGAATTGCAATTACTGCATTCATGTATGGAATTACAGGTTTATCTGTAGCTATTTGGATGACAAATTATATGATGATTCAAGATTGGCCACAAGATATTGGTGGAAAACCAAGTTTTTCATGGTTTGAAAACATGCCAGCTTTTGTGCCAATTATGTTCGAATTAACCGTGTTTTTTGCAGCACATTTAATGGTGATTACTTTTTATATGAGAAGTAAAATTTGGCCATTCAGAAAAGCAGAAAATCCTGATCCAAGAACAACTGATGATCATTTTTTGATGGAAATTCCTGTTCATAATAATGAAGAAGAATTAACAGCATTGTTAGCAAAAACAGGCGCTGTAGAAATTAATGTAGTAGAAAAGCACTAATTAATAGGTAATGAAAAATTTAAAAATACTTTTCGCTTTAGTTGTTTTTGTAAGTTTAGTCTCTTGCAATAACAAAAGAACGCCTCAGGTTCAATACATGCCAGACATGTATGAGTCAATCCCTTATGATACAGATGCTGAAAAAGGATTGAATAATAAACCTGTGAATAGACCACCAGTTGCTGGGACTATTCCAAGGGGAGGCTTCCCAGCATACGATATTCCTGATACTCCAGAAGGTTACGAAAGAGCAAGAGTGGAAGTTACAAATCCTATTGAGGCTTCAGAGAAAAATTTAGAAAAAGGAAAACAGTTGTACACAATTTATTGTACTTCTTGTCATGGTGAAAAAGGTGATGGAAATGGTGCCTTAGTTCAAAATGGTAAATTCGAAGGAATTCCAAATTATAAAGATAGAGAAATCAATGCAGGAACTATTTATCATGTAATTATGCATGGTAAAAATTTAATGGGTTCTCATTCCTCTCAATTAACATACACAGAACGTTGGCAGATTATCCATTATGTGGAACAGTTGCGTGCTGATTTATTAAAATAATTACAAAAAGATAGAATACGAAAGATATGTATCAATTCTCAGGTAAATTAAAAATACTCTCTTTAGCACTTATCATAGTAGGTGCTTTAGGAATTGGATTCAGTTTTATGTCTGCTCCAAGTACAATAGAGGAAGCTAAAGAAATGATTGCAGCTCATTCTTCCCATGGAAATACTCATGGAGATGATCATGCAATCACCACAAATAATCATGAAGAACATCATGATGCTGCCCATGAGGAACATGTGTTCCATCAATTGCAAAACAAACCTTGGTCTGCTCTGTATGTTTCGTTGATTTTCTTTTTAGGAATTTCTCTATTGGCATTGGCATTTTATGCAGCGCAGAGAGTAGCACAATCAGGTTGGTCTGTAGTTTTATTTAGAGTGATGGAAGCCATTACTGCGAATTTAGTTCCAACGTCAATCATCATGTTATTGGTAATTTTATCTGCTTCACTTTTCCATTACAATCATCTGTTTTCTTGGATGGCAGAAGGAACTTTTGACCCGACAAGCGAAAAATATGATGCCATTGTAGATGGAAAATCTTGGTGGATGAATACTACAGGGTGGACAATTAGAGGGATTATTTATTTAGTTCTTTGGAATGCATATCGTTTTTTTATCAGAAAAAATTCTATTGCAGAAGATACTGCCAATGACGGAAACAAAACGTACAAGAAAAATTATCATGCTTCTGTAATATTTTTAGTAATATTTATGTTGACTGAATCAATGATGTCTTGGGATTGGATTATGGGATTAGACCCACACTGGTTTTCAACATTATTTGGTTGGTATGTATTGGCAAGTTTATTAGTAAGTGCATTAACTGTAATTGCATTTGTAACTATTTATTTACGATCTAAAGGTGCGTTGCCAAGTGTAAATGATAGTCATATTCACGATTTAGCGAAATTCATGTTTGGTTTCTCTGTATTTTGGACCTATTTATGGTTCTCACAATTTATGCTGATTTGGTATGCTGACATTCCTGAAGAAACTACCTATTTCGTTGCAAGATTTAATGAGTACAAATTACCATTCTTATCAATGGTTGTAATGAATTTTGTTTTCCCAATTTTGTTATTAATCAACAGTGATTTCAAGAGTATTCCTTGGTTTGTGGTTATGGGTGGAATTGTAATTTTAGCAGGACATTATGTAGATTTCTTTGTGATGATTATGCCTGCAACTGTTGGTGATCAATGGTCATTTGGAATACCAGAATTGAGCTCACTTTTATTTTTCTTAGGAATCTTTATCTATACCGTATTTAGTGCATTCGCGAAAGCAAATCCAATACCAAAAGGAAATCCATTCTTAAAAGAAAGTGAACATTTCCATTATTTTAATATTGAACATAGAGGAGAAAATTCAGACAATCATCATCATTAATTAAAGTTTTAAAACAATAAAGAAAGATATTTATGTTAGCTCTATTTTATATTTTTATAGGTGTTGCAATTGGAGTAAGTTTTTGGCAAATAACCAGAATTCTTAATTTAAGAGAGTCTGTTGCCAATGACAATGACAATTCAAAACAAGGTAAATATGCATTGTTATTTATGGCTTTTTTATATGCAATGATGATTTATTGCTTGATTGCTTTGAATGTAATAATGCTCCCAGAATCAGCATCTATTGAAGGTGAACATGATGATAATTTATTCAATATCACTTTTTGGTTGATTGGAATCGTGCAGTTTGGAATGCAATTTTTGATTTTCTACTTCACCTTTAAGTACAGAGGAAATAAGCATAACAAAGCAAAATTTTATGCAGATAGTCATAAATTAGAAGCAATTTGGACAATTACTCCAGCCGTTGTGTTGGTAGTATTAATTGGGTATGGATTGTGGCAATGGAACAATGTAATGGATTTGTCTGATGAAAAAGATGCAATAGTTATTGAAGTTTATTCTCAACAGTTTAGATGGGATGCTCGTTATGCAGGTGAAGACAATATGTTAGGTTATGGAAACGTAAACTTTATCAAAGGAATCAATACAATGGGTGTCGATATGTCTGATAAAAATTCGCAAGATGACAAACAAGTTACAGAATTGTATTTGCCTAAAGGGCGTAAAATTCATTTTAAATTCCGTTCTCAAGACGTGCTGCATTCTGCTTACATGCCTCACTTTAGAGCACAAATGAATTGTGTTCCTGGAATGGTAACAGAGTTTGGTTTTACTCCAAAATATACAACTGAAGAAATGAGAATGCAATCAGAAGTGGTTGACAAAACTCGTGAAATCAATAAAATTAGAAAAGCAAAAGGAGAAGAGGAGACTTACGAATTTGATTACTTATTGTTATGTAACAAAATCTGTGGAGCTTCTCATTACAATATGCAAATGAAAATTACAGTTGTTGAGCAAGAGGAATATGACAAATGGATTGCACAACAACCAACATTATCAACAGTTATAAATCAATAATTTTAAGACACTACAAATAAATAAGATTATGTCAGAACATCATCATAAAGAAACATTTGTAACAAAATATATTTTCAGTCAAGATCACAAAATGATCTCAAAACAATTTTTGGTGACTGGTATTTTTATGGGAGTCATTGCTCTTTTCATGTCAATGCTTTTCCGTTTACAACTTGCTTGGCCCGATAAATCATTTACAATTATCGAAGCTTTTTTAGGTCCACATCAAACAGATGGAATCATGAATCCTGATATTTACCTTGCTTTGGTAACAATTCACGGAACAATTATGGTGTTCTTCGTTTTGACTGCTGGTTTAAGTGGTACGTTTTCGAATCTTTTAATTCCATTGCAATTAGGAGCAAGAGATATGGCTTCAGGATTTTTGAACATGGTTTCCTATTGGTTGTTTTTCTTGTCAAGTATTATCATGGTTATTTCTCTTTTTGTGGAAGCAGGACCAGCATCAGCAGGATGGACAATTTATCCACCACTAAGTGCACTGCCGCAAGCAATTCCAGGTTCTGGAACAGGAATGACACTTTGGTTGGTTTCTATGGCAATTTTCATTGCATCGTCTTTGATTGGAGCTCTAAACTACATTGTTACCGTTTTAAACCTTAGAACAAAAGGCATGAAAATGACAAGAATGCCTTTAACAATTTGGGCTTTTTTTGTAACTGCAATGATTGGCGTTGTTTCTTTCCCAGTATTATTATCAGCAGCGTTATTACTGATTTTTGATAGAAGTTTTGGAACTTCATTTTATCTCTCTGATATTTTTATTTCAGGCGAGGTATTGCATTATCAAGGCGGATCACCCGTTTTATTTGAACATTTATTCTGGTTTTTAGGACACCCTGAAGTGTATATTGTATTACTTCCTGCATTGGGAATTACCTCCGAAATCATTTCAACAAATGCAAGAAAACCAATCTTTGGTTATAGAGCCATGGTTATGTCGATTATTGCAATTGCGTTTTTATCAACCATAGTTTGGGGACACCACATGTTTATTTCTGGAATGAATCCATTTTTAGGATCGGTATTTACATTTACAACATTATTGATTGCCATTCCTTCTGCTGTAAAAGCGTTTAATTATGTAACCACACTTTGGAAAGGAAATCTTCAACTAAATCCAGCCATGTTATTTTCAATTGGCTTGGTTTCAACTTTCGTAACTGGAGGTTTGACAGGATTGGTTTTAGGAGATTCAGCACTAGATATCAATATTCATGATACGTATTTCGTAGTAGCTCACTTCCATTTGGTAATGGGTGTTTCTGCAATTTTCGGAATGTATGCAGGTATTTATCATTGGTTTCCAAAAATGTATGGTCGTTTGATGAATAAAACTTTAGGATATTGGCATTTCTGGATTACGATTGTTTGTGCTTACGGAGTTTTCTGGCCAATGCATTTTATCGGATTAGCTGGTTTGCCAAGAAGATATTATACCAACACAAATTTCCCAATGTTTGATGACATTGCGGATATCAATGTTGTGATTACCATTTTTGCAATTGTAGGTGGAATCGCTCAGATTATTTTCTTAGCAAACTTTTTCATCTCTATTTACAGAGGAGAAAAATCATCACAAAATCCTTGGAATTCAAATACGTTAGAGTGGACAACTCCAGTAGAACATATACATGGAAACTGGCCAGGAAAATTACCTGAAGTTCATAGATGGCCTTATGATTATAGCAAACGTATAAATCCAAATGATGATGAAAGTGATTATTTACATGGAAAAGATTTTGTTCTGCAAACAACACCACTTTTAGAGGGAGAAGAACCTTCTTAAAAACAAAAAATATTTATTAGAAAACCTCTCCAAATTCGGAGAGGTTTTTTCGATTTAGTTCCTGTCCATTTTCTGAACCATTTCTTTTATCTTTGTACCTATGAATGAGAATCTAAATCCTGAAAACACCAACTATTCTAATCAAGAATTAGAGGTAGAAAAAAAACTGCGTCCACTTTCTTTTGAGGATTTTACAGGTCAGGATCAAGCATTAGAAAATTTGAAAGTTTTTGTACAAGCTGCCAATAAAAGGGGTGAAGCTTTAGATCACACCTTGTTTCACGGACCTCCAGGATTAGGAAAAACTACGTTGGCTCATATTTTAGCAAATGAGTTAAAAGTTGGCATCAAAGTAACTTCAGGACCAGTGTTAGACAAACCAGGAGATTTGGCAGGTTTATTAACCAATTTAGACGAACGTGATGTACTTTTTATCGATGAAATCCACAGATTAAGTCCAGTGGTAGAGGAGTATTTATACTCAGCAATGGAAGATTATAAAATCGATATTATGATTGAGTCTGGTCCAAATGCACGAACTGTTCAAATTAATTTAGAACCTTTTACGTTAATTGGCGCAACAACTCGCTCAGGATTGTTAACAGCGCCAATGAGAGCTCGTTTCGGAATTAGTACTCGATTACAATATTATACAAAAGAACTCTTAACGACCATTATTCAAAGAAGTGCACAAATTTTAAAAGTTCCAATTGCCATGGAAGCTGCTATCGAAATTGCTGGCAGAAGTAGAGGAACTCCAAGAATTGCCAATTCTTTACTGAGAAGAGTAAGAGATTTTGCGCAAATAAAAGGCGATGGAAAAATCACTATTGAAATCGCAAAATTTGCATTACAAGCACTCAATGTTGATACATATGGTTTGGATGAAATGGACAATAAAATCCTACTTACGATTATTGATAAATTCAAAGGTGGTCCTGTTGGGATTAGCACAATTGCAACTGCGGTGAGTGAAAATACAGAAACTATTGAAGAAGTTTATGAACCTTTTTTGATTCAACAAGGTTTTATTACAAGAACGCCAAGAGGAAGAGAAGTGACTGAATTAGCTTATAAACATCTAGGAAGAATCAAAGGAAGTAGTCAAGCAGAATTGTTTTAAAAAATGAAGATTAGAAAAATAATTCCGATTTTAGAATGGTTACCCAATTATGAAAAATCCTTTTTAAAAGGTGATTTGATTGCGGGAATTACTGTCGGAATTATCTTGATTCCACAAGGAATTGCTTATGCTTTGATTGCAGGTTTACCTCCTATTTATGGATTGTATTGTGCATTAGTCCCTCAAGTTATTTACGCTATTTTTGGTTCAGCAAGACAAGTTGCTATTGGTCCTGTAGCCATGGATTCATTGATTGTAGCAACTGGAGTTTCTACATTGGCGTTGGCAGGCTCAGAAAGTTATATTGAAATTGCCATTTTATTGGCATTTATGGTGGGAACTATCCAATTTGTATTGGGTATTTTCAGCTTAGGATTTATTGTCAATTTTTTGTCAAGACCTGTGATTACTGGATTTACATCTGCTGTAGCTTTGATTATCGGAATCAATCAATTCCGAAATTTACTCGGAGTTGATTTCGTTCAAAGTGATCAAATCCATGAACTTTTAGAAGATATTTGGCTGAAAATTTCCTTTTATAATTTGCCAACAACGATTATTGGAATGATTGCTGTCGCTATTATTTTTGTTTTCAGAAAAATAGATAAAAGAATTCCAAGTGCATTGATTGTGGTGGTTTTAGGAATTGTCATTATGAGATTTTTTGGAAAAAATTTGACAGATGTTTCCATCGTAAAAAACATTCCTTCAGGATTACCTTCTTTCGGAATTCCAACAATCGAATTAGAACAAATCAGAGAATTGTTTCCCATTGCATTAACGTTGGTAATGGTGGGTTATCTCGAAACAATTTCAATTGGAAAATCTCAAGAAACAAAACAAGATGTGTATAAAGTGAGACCAAATCAAGAATTGATAGCATTGGGCTTGAGCAATATTTTTGGGTCATTTTTTAAAGCATATCCAACTGCATCAAGTTTTTCGCGTTCGGCAATCAATCAAGAAAGTGGCGCAAAAACAGGAATGGCTGCATTTATTTCAGTTGTGATGGTGATCATTACCTTACTTTTTTTTACCCCATTATTTTATTATTTACCCAAAGCTATTTTGGCGGCAATTATCATCGTGGCTGTTTTTGCCTTGGTCAATATCAAAGAAGCGGCATTTTTGTGGCGTGCGAATAATTTAGATTTTTGGTTATTGATTTCTACTTTTATTGCTACCCTATTTTTTGGTATTGAATACGGAATCACTGTAGGTGTAGGATTGTCACTTATTGTATTGATATTTAGAACATCAAGACCTTATGTGGTAGAATTAGGAAAAGTACCTGATGCTAATTTTTATAGAAATAAAGAGCGTTTTGAAGAAGTAATTATAGAAGAAGATATTTTAGTTTTTCGTTTTGATGCTCAATTATTTTATGCAAATTCAAATTATTTTAGAGATAAAATGGACGAAATGGCAGATAAAAAAGGAAAGGCATTAAAATTGATAGTGCTAGATTCGGAAAGCATCAACAGAACTGATAGTACAGGAGTTGAAATGCTCAAAGAGCGAATTAAATTTTATCAGAAAAAGGGGGTTTTATTTTATTTTGCAGGCGCAAAAGGACCTTTAAGAGATGCTTTGTTCAAAGGTGGACTTTTAGAAATCATTGATGTTAATCATTTTTTTATGAGAGCTAATGATGCTGTTAAGTTTTTTAGAACAGGAGATAAAAAAAGACAAGAAAAGTATGCAAAATACATTCATCAAGCCTATAAATAAATAGAAAATTCTGATAAAAATCAGGAAATCATCGCAATATCAATCGTAAATTTGATGTTGCTTAAAAATAATTTATTCATGAAAATAGCACAAATTTATACGGGTTGTCTAGCGCAAGGAGCCTATTATATTGAAAGTAACGGCGAAGTTGCCATCATTGATCCATTAAGAGAAGTACAAGATTATATTGACAGAGCTGCAAAAGAAAATGCAAAAATTAAGTATATTTTTGAAACCCATTTTCATGCAGATTTTGTAAGTGGTCATGTTACTTTAGCAGAAAAAACAGGTGCTAAAATTGTTTTTGGACCTACAGCACAAACTTATTTTGATGCCTTGATTGCTGAGGACAATCAAGTTTTTACAATTGGAAATATTACCATAACTGCGCTTCATACTCCAGGTCATACCATGGAAAGCACTTGTTATTTATTGAAAGATGAAAATGGAAAAGATCACGCCCTTTTTAGTGGAGATACCTTGTTTTTGGGTGATGTTGGAAGACCAGATTTGGCTCAAAAAGGAAACATTACTGAAAAAGATTTAGCCGGATTCTTATATGATAGTTTGAGAACAAAAGTCATGACCTTAGCAGATGATGTCATTGTGTATCCTGCACATGGAGCTGGCTCAGCTTGTGGAAAAAACCTAAGTAAAGAAACTGTTGGTACAATTGGAAATCAAAAAGAAACCAATTATGCATTGAGAGCCAATATGACCAAAGAAGAGTTTATAAAAGAAGTTACAGACGGTTTATTACCACCTCCTGCGTATTTTCCATTGAATGTAAAATTGAATAGAGAAGGGTATGAAAACATTGATGATGTCATCAAAAATAGTGCAAAACCTTTGTCTGCTAAAGAATTTGAATTGCTTGCCATTGAAACTGACGCTGTTATTTTAGACGTTCGTCATCAATCAGAATTTTCGAAAGGATTTATACCTCAATCAATTTTTATTGGTTTGGGAGGAACTTTTGCCCCTTGGGTTGGAGCGTTGATTAAAGATATTAAACAAGCAATTTTATTGGTAACTCCTGTTGGTGAAGAAGAAAAAACCATCACTCGTTTATCAAGGGTTGGTTTTGATAATGTGATTGGATATTTAGACGGAAGTTTTGATACTTGGAAAAATGCAGGCAAAGAAATTGATGTTTTGAATTCAATTTCTGCTGATAAATTATCAGAAAAAATCACAGAAAATCCAATTGTTTTTGATGTTCGAAAATCAGGAGAATATCAAAGCGAACATGCATTAATTGCCGAAAACACACCATTAGATTATTTGAACGATTACATTGCTCAATTTCCTGAAAAAGAACCTTTTTTTGTACATTGTGCAGGTGGTTATCGTTCAGTAATTGCGGCTTCAATTTTAAAAGCGCGTGGTTTTCATAACGTAATTGACATTGAAGGTGGGTATGATGCTATTAAAAAAACAAATATCGAGAAAAGTGCTTATGTGTGCCCAACAACCTTAAAATAAGTACAAATGAGATATTTATTCCTTATTTTGAGTATTTTTTTTGTGTCTTGTGTAAAATCTCAAGATGTAAAATCAATCTCTACAACTGAGTTAAAACAACTTTTATCAAAAGAAAAAATTCAACTGTTAGATGTAAGAACTCCTGATGAAGTATCTCAAGGATTTATAAAATCTGCCAAATTTGCCAATTTTTTTGATACTGACTTTTATCAAAGCGCAAGTGCTCAACTAGACAAATCAAAACCCGTGTATTTGTATTGCAGATCATCAAACAGAAGTAGTAAAGCAGCAGCTATTTTAAAAGAAAAAGGATTTAAAGTATATTTTTTAGAAGGAGGATATACTCAATGGAAATTTAATAACTAAGTATTATGACAACAAATATTCAAATAGAAAATTTAAAATGTGGTGGTTGTGCAGCAACTATCAAAAAAGGAATTTCAACAATAAATGGTGTAAATGATGTTGCAGTTGATGTTGAAAACTCAATGGTAACTATTGATTCAGAGAATGCTAATTTAGTTGAAATCAAAGAAAAACTTTCCAAATTAGGGTATCCCGAAGCAGGAGATAAAAATACAGTATTGCACAAAGCAAAATCGTTTGTAAGTTGTGCCGTGGGTAGAATAGAATCTTGATAAATTAGAAATTTAAGTATTCTATCTTTGCACTATGCAAACCAAACTCCTCTTTATCACACCTCCCTTTACGCAATTAAATACAGCGTATCCCGCAAGTGCTTATTTAAAAGGATTTTTAGAAAAAAATAAGGTTTCTTTTGCGCACTGTGATTTAAGTATTGAGCTTTTTACAGCCATTTTTACAGGCAATTTTTTGCAAGAAATTTTTAAAGAAGCCGCTTTGTTAGGAAATTTTGATTTTCCAAAAGTTCAAAAGTTGAAGGATATTTACATTTCAAGAGTTGATTTTGTTATTTCTTTTCTTCAAAAACAAGATATTGAAAGCGCGAATAAAATACTAGAAATCAATTTTTTGCCAAAAGGGCATAGGCTTCTGCATGTAAATAAAGCCATAAAGTGGGAACAAGGTGAAGCAGGAATTATAGACAAAGCAAAACATTATGCCACCCTTTTTATTGAAGAAATTGGTGATTTTATTCACGCAAATGTTGATGAGTTTTTTGCTTTTACCAAGTATGCTGAACAAATTGCCACAGCAGCAAGTAGTTTTACTCAAATTGACGAGTTTTTAAATAGTCAACATTCTTTGATTGAAGACAAAATGTTCGATCTTTTAGAAGCTCAAATTTTAGAACATTCCCCAAATTTAGTTTGTTTCACGATTCCATTTCCTGGAAATTTATTTGCGGCTTTGCGTTGTTCGCAATTTATCAAACAGTTTTTTCCAGATATTAAAATCGCTTTTGGTGGTGGATATTGCAATACAGAATTACGTTCTTTATCTGATCCTAGAATTTTTGACTATGTAGATTTCATTTCTTTGGATGATGGTGAGGGACCTTTACTTAAAATTGTTCATTTTTTAGAACGTAAAATTGATATCAATCAACTGGAGAGAACTTTTGTTTTAGAAAAAAATAAGGTTGTTTATAAAAACAAAACGCCTAATACTATTTTTCATCACAAAAATTTGCCTGTGCCCAATTATGTAGGATTGCCTTTTCATAAATATGTTTCTTTTTTGGACGTGGTGAATCCAATGCACAGGATGTGGACAGATGCCAGATGGAATAAACTTACGATTTCGCATGGATGTTATTGGAAACAATGTTCTTTTTGCGATGTTACGTTAGATTATATTGGCAACTATCAAAACACCACTGCTGATGATTTGGTCAATAAAATTGAGCAAATTATGCAAGATACTGGCATTACAGGTTTTCATTTTGTAGATGAAGCTGCGCCTCCAAAAATGCTGAAAGCACTTTCTTTGAAGTTGATAGAAAGAGATGTAAAAATTACGTGGTGGACAAACATCCGTTTCGAAAAAACATTCGATTTTGAATTGTGTCAACTCATGGCCAAATCTGGTTGTATTGCTGTAACTGGAGGTTTAGAAGTCGCTTCAGATAGATTATTATCCAAAATGAAAAAAGGTGTAGATATTGCTCAAGTTACCAGAGTTACCCACAATTTTTCTCAGAATAATATTTTAGTACATGCCTATTTGATGTATGGTTTTCCAACACAAACAGAACAAGAAACAATAGATTCTTTGGAAGTTGTAAGACAATTATTTGAGAAAAATTGTATTAAATCTGCCTTTTGGCATCAATTTACAGCAACTGCACACAGTCCTGTTGGACAAAATCCTGAGGAGTTTGATATCAAAATTACAGGACCTGTTTTTGAAGGTTTTGCTCAAAATGATTTGTATCACAAAGACCCAAAAGGCGCAGATCATCCAAAATATACAAAAGGATTAAATTTGGCATTGCATAATTATTTAAATGATGCAGGATATCAAGAAAATCTACAAAATTGGTTTGATTTTCCCATTCCAAAAACCAAACATCCTAAAAATTTAATTGAGGGATTTTTAAGTTGAAGATTTATTTTATCAAAGGTAAGTCCTCAAAACAGTAGCCCTAGATTTTGATTTTAATTTATTCAAAGCGCGTTGTTTTACTTGACGAACACGTTCTCTGGTGATATTGAAAGTTTCGCCAATTTCTGTCAAACTATAAGTGGTGTTTTTATTATTCAACCCATAATACATTTGAATAATTGCAGCTTCTTTCTCAGGAAGTGTTTTTAATGCTCTGCTAATTTCAATTTCTAAGGATTTTTTCATCAATGAATTATCTGGTTTTGGAGAATTTTCAGATCCCAATATGGTATAAAAATTAGCGTCTTCACCTTCTCTAAATGGAGCATCCATAGACAAATGTCTGCCAGAATTTTTCATGCTTTGTGCAACATTTTGTTCTGTCAAATCCAATTCATTGGCGATTTCTATATACGAAGGAACTCGTTCGTTTTGCTGTTCTAATTTTGCATATACTTTATTGATTTTATTGATGCTTCCAATTTTATTTAACGGCAAACGTACAATTCGAGATTGCTCAGCCAACGCTTGTAAAATTGATTGGCGAATCCACCAAACAGCATACGAAATAAACTTAAAACCTCTTGTTTCATCAAACCTTTTGGCAGCTTTTACCAATCCTAAATTCCCTTCATTGATCAAATCAGATAATTTTAACCCTTGATTTTGATATTGTTTAGCAACAGAAACCACAAATCGTAAATTCGATTTCACCAATTTGTCTAACGCTCTTTGATCACCATTTTTAATTTTTATCGCCAATTCTACTTCTTCATCTGCCGTAATTAATTCGATTTTACCAATTTCCTGAAAATATTTTTCTAAAGATTTTGTGTCGCGATTTGTAACTTGCTTGGTGATTTTCAGTTGCCTCATTTGTTATTTTTATGTTTTAAATGATTAAATAAATAAATTACAATCTTCACAATTTTTGATTTCTCCATAATAGGTTTCTCTATATTTATGAAGTGTTTTCACAGGAATTCCGAAGAAATATTTTTTAATAGAAGTTACCCTACAATTCAACATTCCCATAGCTGAAGAGTAATATTTTTGTTGTTTTGTATGTCTTTTAATTCTGATAAGTTTCATATAAATAGTTTTTTAAAACGCATTGAAAAATGCGTTTTTTGATAAAATAAAATGGTTGTAAATTTTATTGAAAAGTCAACTAAAAAGTAGGAGGAATGAATTTATCAGATTGATTTCTAAAGACGCTAAAATCAAAACTATAAACGCGTAGATTTCTTTTTTGATAAATGGTGGAAATTTTCATGTTTTGCTAAGGTACAAAAATTAAGCCGTTTTAACTAAAAAACGGCTTATTATAATGGATTTTTACCCAAATTCGGTTAAAAATTAAGAAAAATTTAAAAATTAAGCGTCACTCCTAAAAGGAAATTTCTTGTTGCTTGAGGATAATATCCAGCATAATCACCAGTAATTGTATTTCCATTGTCATCAGGGAAATCGAAAGTTCCATAATAGCCTCTATCTACATATTCTGCATTGAAAATATTGTTAATTAATGCAGTAAACGTAACTGATTTAAAGGTTTTTGATGGTTTTAGTTGATACACCACATTCAAATCACTTGTAAAAAAGGAATCCAAAACATCATTTTCAGAAATGCGACTACTCAAATTGCTCATCCATTGTTTGCCAACAAATTTTGACAAAAATGAGATTTGAAAAGTTTCTTTAGGCTGATAGGTAAAAATATTTCCTAAAATTACATTTGGTGAAAATGATAAATTTGTGTTGCCTAAATTTTGCAAAAGACCATCAATTTCCGAGACAAAATCTCGGTTTTTATTCGAGCTAAATGCCGCATTTGGTTTGATGGAAAACTGATTATTTAACCGAATATCTGCATCAATTTCTAATCCTAATCTGTAACTTTTTCCTGAAGTTGCTCTTATTGGTGCGCCAACCCCATCAATTGCTCCTGTCAATACCAATTGATTTTTATAATCCATAAAATAAATGTTTGTATTTAGTTTCATATTTTCTGTTTTCAAACGCCAACCCAATTCGTAGTCAAAAAGAGTTTCATGAGTAGAAACGCCAACTTCAAAATCATTTCTATTTGGTTCTCTGTTTGCCACTGCAAATGAGGTGTAAAAGTTGTTATTGTCATTGCTTTTATAAGTAAAACCAAACTTCGGATTGAAGAAATTAAAATTTCTATTTACGTCAATAGGAATAATGTCATTGGTAATTCCTTGTGTTTGATACTTCACAAAACGTCCTTGTAAATCTGCATAAGCAGAAAGTTTTTCACTAAGACTAAAGTTCGCTTTTGCAAACAAAGAAAAGTCCGATTTTCTCGCATCAGAAAAATAATAACGGTCTCTAATTTGCTTATTTGGTGCCAAATTTTCACCCCAAATTACCTCGCCAAAATGATCTCCAGTATAATTGGAATACGAAATCCCTGTGATGAAATTCAGTTTGTCAGTTTTATAATTGGTGTTGAAATTGATGACATAAAAATCGTTGTCTAACCAACGTCTTACAATTGCATCTGTTCCATCAACTATCAAATTATTGAGTGCAGCAGCATCTTCTGCTTCTTTAAATTGCTCGAAATATCCTGCACCTTTTGTGTAATTCAACCCGAGATTTGTGGACCATTTCTCATTCCATTGTTCATTCCAATGCAATTGATAATGATCTTGCTGATAATTGTCTGTTTCATTGTCATAGGTATATGGATTTTGCCTTCTGTCTTGCGCTAATTCATCTGCCGTTAACCCAAACCAAGCTTGGTAGGTTCGTTCATTTCCGCCAAAAGCAATCGCCTTGATGAGCGTATTTTCATCCACAAAGCTCCCTTGTAAAAAGTAGGATTTCAAATCCGCAAAAGCACGATCTACATAACCATCAGAATAAATATTTGAAAATCGACCTGCAATTTCGATGTTGTCATTGATTTTTCCTGTACTGAATTTTACAGTGTGTTTTCGGGTGCTGAAAGAACCAAATGAATTGGAAATTTCGCCAAAAGCTTTTTCAGCAATGGCATCTGTCAAGATGTTTAAACTCGCGCCAAAAGCCCCAGCACCATTGGTGGATGTTCCAACACCCCGTTGCAACTGCAGGTTTTCTGTGGAAGAAGCAAAGTCGCCCAAATTCACCCAAAAAGTGCCATGACTTTCAGCATCGTTATAAGGAATTCCGTTGACAGTAACGTTAATTCGCTCGTTATTGGAACCACGAACGCTCATATACGTGTACCCAATTCCTGCACCTGCATCTGAAGATGACACTACCGAAGGCAAATAATTGAGCAAAATAGGAATGTCTTGACCCAAATTTCGCTTGGAAATTTCCTTTTTTGACAGATTTGAAAATGTTACTGGAATATCAGCATTTACACGAACTGCAGAAACCAATACTTCGTCTAAAAGTGTTTGATTTGTTTTTAAAGCAATCGTAATTTCGTCATTTTTGGTCGCAATAACTTCTTGATTTACAGTTTTGTAACCAATAAATGACACTTGAAAAACATAGGTTCCTTTGGAGACCGTCAAACTGAATTTTCCTTCATTGTCAGCAGAAGTTCCTTTGTTAATTTTTTGAACCAAAATACTGGCATTGGGCAAAGGTTCGTTGTTTTCATCTACAATTTTTCCTGAAATTGTGACTGTTTGTGCGTTTGCAAGCATGCTTACAAACAAGAATAAAAAAATGGATATTTTTTTCATTTTAAAAAAATTTAAAACGAATAAAAAGAGGTAATTATTCTTGTGATTAGTATTGAATAATTCATTTTCTGAGCGGTGATTAAGAGAAAAAGCATAGGTTTTTCGCTACTCACTAAAAACATCTACTAGATGTTTTCTTTACGCTCGCAATCCCTAAACAGCATTACCTGTTCTAGGTTCTTTGGGTATGATCTCAGCCTTTTTAGTTCAAAATTTTTAGTTTAAAATCCAACATTGCTGTAAACTAGAAACTATCAACTGACAACTAAATCAGCACCCCTTTGTGAGAACGATGCAAAAGTAACTATGAAAATTGATTTTCTGATTAAAAAAAGAAAAAATTTATTCTAGGTTCGGTTTTTTACGCAACGCTTTTTTTACAGATGTTTTTTCTTTGGTTTCCAATCTTTTTTTAATGACAGCTTTGCTAGGTTTTGTGGGCGTTCTTTTTTTTGGTTTTTTTAGATTTGTTTCCATCAAAGAAACAAATTTTTTGATGGCCAATTCTTTGTTTTTATGCTGAGAACGTGTTTCTTCAACTGTTAGAATTAAGCTATTTTCGGAAGTTAATTTGGAAGAAAGTTTCGATTTTAGGAGTGTTTTTTCATCATCATTCAATGCTTCAGAATTTTCCAAATCAAAGGTCAATTCAATTTTTGAAGACACTTTATTCACATGTTGACCACCTGCACCAGAACTCCTGATGGCTTTGAAATTGAGCTCTTTTACAATTTGTTCTTTGTTCATTTTTTTGCAATTTTATTGGAAAAAGAATGTAAATTTTCTCTGTCAGCAATCATTTTATTGATGGCTGTTGTTGCCAATGCGAGCCTCGTTTTTTTATCTCCTTTCAATAAAATATAAGGGCGGTTGTGTTTTTTCAATGCGTTTTCAAAAGCGGTAAACATTTCCAATCGCTGTTCAGGTCTGTCACGCAAATCGTCCTTTTCCCAAGGAGTATCAATGTAGGTCAATAAATACAAATCATAGGAATTTTCTAAAGCCGCTTTTTCCAAAGTTGCCTCTACAAAACCATTATAAAATTCTTCAGAATATACTTTTGTTTCTAATAAATCTGTATCGCAAATCAATACTTTGTCAGCTTTTACAGCGAGTTTGTTTTCCAGTTTCATTTGCCCAATTGCAATTGGAATGAAATCAGACATTTCACAGGTTTTACGTTCGTTATTCCATTTTTCTTGCAGATAATCACGCGCAAATTCAGGCACCCAAACAGTGTTATAATAGCGTGCTAATTGTTGTGAAAGTGTTGTTTTGCCAGAAGATTCTGGGCCAAATAGCACTACTTTTACAATGTTGATGGGTTGTTGTTGAAGCTTTTTTTCCATGCGAGATACCCTTGAATGGCTAAAATAGTAAAAATTAAATATTGTAAAGACAGCATCCCTAATCCACGATAAGCATATAAAGGGATGGTAATGATATCAGCAAAAATCCATAACGTCCAATTTTCTAATTTTTTAGTTGCCATATACCACATGGCAGTAAAAAAGATTCCAGATGTAAAAATATCAATATAATTTTCGGTTTTGATTTCATTTCCAAAATACCTGTATACAATATAAGTTACAATCATTGTTAAAACTACGAGAGCAACTCCAATAATTTTTTCTTTAAGAGTTGTTCTAGAAATAGGAACTATTACTTTGTCATTTTTTTTTCTAGACCAATTCCACCAACCAAAAATACTCATCACAGAATAGTAGAAATTCATCATCATATCACCAAAATATTCCGCTTTATACAATAAATAAACAGTAATTATTGTGGCAACTAACCCTGTTGGATAGACCAAAATATTTTCGTTTTTCGCATACCAAACACTTGCAATTCCAAATACAAAAGCGATGGCTTCTAAAACGATATCTGCAGTTGATGCTTGTTGATAAGCTGCTAAAAAAAAGTTGAAAAGATCATTCATTATCCGTGCAATGAAGTGTAAAAGTAACGGTTTTTAATAGGCAAATACGCACGTAAAGTCTTCGAATTCTAAAAAATTGATGTGATATTTGGAATCCTCTCCTTCATAACGAATGATTCCTGTGGTTTTTTCATCCTCAAAATTAAAATCTTCAATAAAAATATGATGCAAAAAGAGTAGTTTTTTCTTCCCGTAAATTTTATACAAACTTTCTTTTCCTCCCCAAACAATGGTTAATTTTCGAGTTAGAGTAGCAACATTTGCAATGGTTTTATACTCTTCAATTGGCGTAAATTTATGTGCAATTTTCAAAATTTTTTCACGCTGTTTTTCAATGTCAATTCCTACGCTTTTTTCTTCAGAAACTATCACTCCAGTAAACTGAAAAGAATGTGTCATCGAAATAAATCGTCCGTCTTTTAAGTGTGGTTTTCCAAATTCATCATACTCTAAATCAATGTCTTTTATGTTGAATTCTTTCAATAAATGTCTGATGCTTAAAAACCCTTTTTGATGGATTTCCGATTTCATAGAATGCAATCGGGTTTCACTATTTTCAGAAAGCAAAATGCCATTTAGTAAATCCTCAATTGTTTCTTCAATTTTCCAAATAACAACTTTTGTTTTTTCGTTAATCGTTAATGTTTTGTAAAGTGGCATATTTTTAAAATGGAGTTCGTAACTTTGCACTCGCAAAAATAGACCATAAATATACAGAATATGAGCACAAAAACAGCATATATACCTTACAAAGTGAAAGATATTTCCTTAGCAGATTGGGGTAGAAAAGAAATAGAACTGGCAGAAGCAGAAATGCCAGGATTAATGAGTTTAAGAGAAGAGTATGCAGATGCACAACCTTTAAAAGGTGCAAGAATTGCTGGATGTTTACACATGACAATTCAAACTGCGGTTTTAATTGAAACATTACAAGCTTTAGGTGCTGAAGTTACTTGGAGTTCTTGTAATATTTTTTCTACGCAAGATCAAGCTGCTGCTGCAATTGCTGCAAAAGGAACTGCTGTGTATGCATGGAAAGGAATGAACGAAGTAGAATTTGATTGGTGCATAGAGCAAACCCTATTTTTTGGTGAAGATCGCAAACCATTAAATATGATTTTGGATGATGGTGGTGATTTAACAAACATGGTTTTGGACAGATATCCTGAATTGGCATCAGGCATCAATGGTTTGTCAGAAGAAACCACAACAGGAGTTCACAGATTGTATGAGCGTATGAAAAACGGCACGTTGCCAATGCCAGCAATCAACGTAAATGACTCTGTAACCAAATCAAAGTTTGATAATAAATACGGTTGTAAAGAATCTGCAGTAGATGCAATTCGTAGAGCAACAGACACTATGTTAGCAGGAAAAAGAGTCGTAGTTTGTGGTTATGGTGATGTTGGCAAAGGTACAGCAGCGTCATTTAAAGGTGCGGGTTCTATTGTAACTGTTACTGAAATTGACCCAATTTGTGCGTTGCAAGCTGCTATGGACGGTTTTGAAGTAAAGCGTTTAGAAACCGTTGTTGGCAATGCTGATATTGTAATTACCACAACAGGAAACAGAGATATTGTGCGTGCTGAGCATTTTAAAATGATGAAAGACAAAACAATTGTATGTAATATTGGTCATTTTGATAACGAAATTGATGTTGCTTGGTTAAATGCCAACAGTCCAAAAATCGAAATCAAACCTCAAGTTGATAAATATACAATTGATGGAAAAGACATTATTTTATTAGCAGAGGGTCGTTTGGTAAATTTAGGTTGCGCAACAGGTCATCCAAGTTTTGTAATGTCAAATTCATTTACCAACCAAACATTGGCGCAAATTGAATTGTGGACAAACAAAGATGCCTATAAAAACGAAGTGTATATGTTGCCAAAACATTTAGATGAAAAAGTAGCAAAATTACACTTAGAAAAAATTGGAGTAGAACTTACTGAATTAAGACAAGATCAAGCAGATTATATTGGTGTAACTACAGAAGGTCCTTTTAAACCTGAGTATTACAGATATTAATTTTTATAATTTTTACAACTTTACATACCCTTGCATTATTGGAAGGGTATTTTTTATTTCTTTTTTAAAGGACAAAAAACAAGGTTGTTTTTGGGTTATCAAACAATAATAAAGCTTATAATTTTAGTAATTGTTTCGATAAGTTTACAAATGATAACGTACTTCTGATTGCCAAACTTTAGAGAGAGTTGGTAAAGAAAATGTGATTCATTGGAAGTAAAGAAAGGCAAAGAATAATTTTGTTCATTCTTTTTTTTAATTTTAACATTCAGATATTTTTTTTTCTAGTAATTTTAAGCATGGAATTTGGTGAAGTAAAACTAGTAGAAAAAACAAAGAAAAGCTTTCGAGTCGTACGTTCAACTCAAACTGGTTTTGCGAGTCCTGCTACACATTATACAGAACCAAGAATTGATTTAAACGATGTTTTAGTTTCAAATCCGTCAGCAACTTTTTATGTAAGAGTGATTGATGATAGCTTTGGCAAATTAAATATTTTTGAAAAAGATGTGTTGATTATTGACAAATCACTCACGCCAAAAAACAATCAATTAGCTGTTATTATTCAAGATGGATGTTTTAACATCACCCAAATTGACTCGGATTCAAAAGAAGAACTTCAACTTTGGGGCGTGATTACCTATATCATAAAAAACACGCTATGATTGCTTTAGTAGATTGCAATAGTTTTTATGCCTCTTGCGAACAAGTTTTTAGACCCGATTTACAAGGAAAACCAGTCGTTGTTCTTAGCAATAATGATGGTTGTGTCATTGCCGCAAATAAAGAGGCAAAGGCATTAACACAAATTCCAATGTTTGAACCTGTCTTTAAAATCAAGCAACTATTAGAAGGTAATAACGTAACCTGTTTTTCATCAAATTACACTTTATATGCTGATATGTCTCAACGTGTGATGCAAACATTGCGCGAATTTTCTCCTTTGATAGAAGAATACAGTATTGATGAAAGTTTTGTTGATGTCTCTCATTATCGTGAAGACGAGTTGAGTGAAATTGCGAATAAAATAAAGGAAACTATTTTAAAAAATACAGGAATTCCTGTTGGAATAGGCATTGCTAAAACCAAATCCTTATCGAAAATAGCAAATAAATTTGCCAAACAAGTTCCGGAAAACAAAGGAGTTTATGTGGTAGATTCTGAAGAAAAACGACTACATTTATTGACAGTAACTTCGTTGAAAAATGTATGGGGAATTGGACGAAAACACGCCATTCGTATAGAAAAAACAGGGGCTAAAAATGCCTTAGATTTTGCAAATCTTTCTGTTGTTTGGGTGCGTAAAGAAATGACAGTTGTGGGCGAACGCTTGTGGCGCGAACTCAACAATCAGCCGTGTTTAGAAATGACAATTTTTCCAGATATCAAAAAAGGAATTGGTACTGCAAAATCTTTTGGACAAAAATTAACAGATTATCATTTGATTGAAGAAGCCACTAGTTTTTATGTAGCAGAAGTGTCAGATTTATTGCGTCAACAAGGCTCTGCAGCGCGTTGTTTGGAGGTTTTTTTACAAACGAATCACTTTAGCAAAAACGAACATCAATACTTTAAAAATATTTTTATAACCTTAGATACGGCTACCAATAACACCATAACACTTACCAAGGAAGCCATAAAAGGATTAAAGGCAATTTACAAACCGGGTTTTCGGTATAAAAAAGTGGGCGTTCATTTGCATCATTTGATCCCTGAAAATGAAGTGCAGATGAGTTTATTTCATCAAGAAAACAAAATTGGAAATGCTAATTTATCAAAAGCGATGGATGCAATCAACAGTAAATATGGCAAAAACAAAGTAAAATTGGCAACTGTTGGTAATCGTGAAAAAGAGTGGGCGCTTGTTAAAGAGCATAGAAGCCCTAGATTTACCACACAATGGGATGAATTGTTGACGATTGGAAAGAAGAGTTGAAATACAAACGATTTTACCCAAACCAACCATCTCTATCCAAACTGCGATATTGAATGGCTTCTGCAATATGCTCTGGATGGATATTTTCGGAGTTTGCCAAATCCGCAATGGTTCTAGATACTTTTAAAATTCGGTCATAGGCTCTTGCAGAAAGATTCAGTTTTTCCATGGCTGTTTTAATAAGTTCCTTACTTTGTTCGGACAATTTACAGTATTTTCGAATGTGTTTTACATTCATTTGCGCATTGTAGTGTAAATTTTCAGTGTCTTTAAAACGTTCAGTTTGAATTTCTCTTGCAACAGTTACCCGTTTTCTAATTTCGACAGAAGATTCTCCTTTTCGTTCGTCAGATAATTTTTCAAAAGGTACAGGAGTTACTTCAATATGAATGTCAATTCTGTCCAATAATGGTCCTGAAATTTTGCTCAAATAGCGTTGCATTTCATGTGGAGATGAAGTCATAGGCGAATTTGGATCGTTGAAATAACCACTCGGACTTGGATTCATACTGGCTACCAACATAAAACTACTTGGATAGGTTACTGTAAATTTGGCTCTAGAAATAGAAACTTCACGATCTTCCAAAGGTTGACGCATTACTTCCAAAACCGAACGTTGAAATTCGGGCAATTCATCCAAAAACAACACGCCATTGTGCGAGAGTGAAATTTCGCCAGGTTGAGGTAAATTATTTCCACCTCCAATTAACGCAATATTTGAAATGGTGTGATGTGGACTTCGAAAAGGTCTTTGATACATCAAACCTGCA
>JANREL010000006.1 GCA_030758355.1 Polaribacter sp. | reverse complement strand
TTAAAAAAGTTTCGGCTGCTTTTTTACCAATTTCTTCACTAAATTGATGAATGCTAGAAATAGTAGGAGTAACCATTCCAGTAAAAGGTTCGTTTCCAAAACCTACTAAAGCAATTTCATTTGGTACATTAATTTTTGATTCATTTAAAACTTGCAAAGCTCCAAGTGCAGCATAATCTCCTGCTACATAAACAGCATCTGGTCTTTTATTTAGCGCTAAAAGGTGTGACATTTTTTGTCTTCCGTCTTCAATTGTAAGATTACTTTCAAGTAAAAGTTCTTTATCTAAAGGCAAATTATGTTTTTGTAGAGCATCAATATAACCTCGAATTCTATTATTAAAAATTCTAGTATGTTTAAAACCGCCTATATGAGCAATTCTTTTACAACCTTGTTCTACCAAATGATTTACAATTAAATGACTACTGTAATAATCGTCAATACCAACGTAATCTACATTTAAATCATTTTCACCTCTATCAAACATTATCAGTGGAATTCCTTTTGCTTTTATCTTTTCAAAATGATCCAAATTTACAGTCTCATTTGCCATAGATGCTATAATTCCATCTACTTGTGTAAATAACAAGGTATCTATACTAGCACATTCTTTTTTATACGATTCGTTTGATTGAGTAATAATAATGTTATACCCTTCTTTATTTAAAATTTCTTCGATATTTTGAATAACAGATGAAAAAAAATTACTGTTGGTTCTTGGAACAATAACACCTACTAATTTACTTTTACCATTTCGTAAAGCACTAGCCAAATGATTTGGCTGATAATTCAAATTCTCTGCAACTTGTCTTACCGCTTTTTTTGTTTTTTCACTTATCCTAGAATCATTATGTAAGGCTTTTGATACAGCAGCAGCAGAAATATTTAACACATTTGCAATATCTTTTATCGTAGTTTTCTTTTTATTTGCCAAATTTTTATATATTTGCTTAAACGTTTAAACAAAGATACTTTGTTTAATTAAAAAATCAAAACAAATACGTATATATAGGTTTTGATTTTATTTTTCACAATTTGCTTAAACGTTTAACCAAAGTATTATTTATATAATTTAAAACGTTTAAAATGGGTAAAGTAGTAACATTTGGAGAAATCATGTTAAGATTAGCTCCACAAGGATTTTTAAGATTTTCACAAGCTAATAACTTTGATGTTGTATATGGTGGAGGAGAATCTAACGTAGCAGTTTCTTTAGCAAATTATGGTATTTCAGTAGATTTTGTAACTCGTTTACCAAAAAATGATATTGGAGAATGTGCCATGATGGAAATGCGTAAAAGAGGCGTTGGTGTTGATAAAATTGTTTGGGGTGGTGATCGCTTAGGAATTTATTTCCTCGAAACAGGGGCTGTTTCTCGAGGTTCTAAAGTCGTTTATGACAGAGCGCATTCAGCAATGGCAGATATTCAACCTGGTATGGTAAATTGGGAAGAAGTGTTTAAAGGTGTAGAATGGTTTCATTGGACAGGCATTACACCTGCAATCTCTCAAAGTTCAGCAGATGTTTGTTTGGAGGCTGTAAGAACAGCAAGCAAAATGGGTATTACTATTTCAACAGATTTAAATTACAGAGCAAAACTTTGGAAATTTGGAGGAGATAGAGAGGCTATCATGACTGAGTTAACTTCGTATTGTGATATCATCTTAGGAAATGAGGAAGATGCAGAAATGCATTTTGGTATCAAACCTGAAGGATTAGCAGTTCAAACACATGGTCATGATGTAAAGGCAGAAGCATTCTTATCTGTATGTCAACAAATGATGGCAAAATTTCCAAAAGCTAAAAAGGTAATTACCACTTTAAGAGGTTCTATCTCAGCATCACACAATACTTGGGCTGGAGTTTTATATGATGGAAAACAAATGCTACAAACACGTCAATATCAAATCACCGATATTGTTGATAGAGTTGGTGGTGGCGATAGTTTTATGGGAGGTTTAATTTACGGATTACTAACGTATCCAGATAATGATCAAAACGCATTAGATTTTGCAGTGGCTGCATCTTGCTTAAAACACACCATAAAAGGAGATGCGAACTTAGTAACCGTAGATGAAGTTACCAAACTTATGGGAGGTGATGCATCTGGTAGAGTTGCAAGATAATAATTTTAGAAGCCTACAATATAATCACAACATGTAGGCTTTTTTTAAAACTTTAAAAAACGTCTTTTTTTTATGAAGAAATCGATTGCAATTATTTGTGGAGGAGGTCCTGCACCTGGA
>JANREL010000005.1:7303-11740 GCA_030758355.1 Polaribacter sp. | reverse complement strand
CCCTGCCTTGATGTTTTTATATCCAATTACAATTGTGTTGATTCTATTGAATGTTATTCCAGATAAGTTTGGGTCAAAAATAGTTTTTAGAGCAGTTGTTTTCACCACATTTCTGTTCAGTATTCCTGATTTTTTAGGATTTATTATTGATGAAAAATATCTCGTAACGATTAAAAATATCATTCCTTTAGCGAATAATAATATGGGTTGGGTGTTGCCAAGTTTATTGGTTTTTGTACTGGTGAATTTCTGGGACCATAATAAATTTAATTTAACACAAATTTACTTTTCTTAATTTTTCACAATTTTAAAGTCAGTAATAAAATTCCTATTTTTGTTTTTTTTAAATCCAATATTTGCTACACTATTATTCATATCCAAATACAAACGCCACAGAATGGGTTACCTTTGTGCATGGTGCAGGAGGAAGTAGTTCTATTTGGTACAAGCAAGTACGCGATTTTAAAAAAGAATTCAATGTGTTGATTTTAGATTTGCGTGGTCACGGAAATAGTAAACCTACATTGAAAGATACTTTCAATTCAAAATACACTTTTGATTCAATTACTAATGACATTGTTGAGGTTATTGAACATCTAAAAATTCAAAAATCGCATTTTATTGGGATTTCTTTAGGAACCATTTTGATTCGAAATTTAGCAGAAAAAAGACCAGAATTAGTGAAAAGCATGATTATGGGAGGTGCAATTATCAAATTGAATTTCCGCTCTCAAGTATTAATGAAATTGGGAGTTGTTTTTAAGTCGGTAGTTCCTTACATGCTATTGTATAAGCTGTTTGCATTTATCATTATGCCTAAGAGAAATCATAAAAACTCTAGGTTGTTGTTTGTAAATGAAGCAAAAAAGTTATATCAAAAAGAGTTTATACGTTGGTTTAAATTGACAGCGGAAATCAATCCGCTGTTGCGTTTTTTTAGAGCGAAAGACATTAAAATTCCAACTTTATACATCATGGGCGCTGAAGATCATTTGTTTTTGCCCTCGATCAGACACATTGTTTCTGAACATCTTAGCTCTACAATTTTTGTGATTGAAAACTGTGGTCATGTTGTGAATGTTGAAAAACCAGTAACATTCAATGTGCAAACGATTCGTTTTATTCAATCTTTGGCATAAAAAAAGCGAGTTTTAAAACCCGCTTTTTGTTTTTCATTGATTCATTAAATCTTCAATCTCATCTGCTTCAATCGGAATGTTTTTCATCAAGTTAAAAGGTTCTCCTTTTTCTTGTACGATAACATCATCCTCTAAACGGATTCCAAAACCTTCTTTTGGGATGTAAATTCCAGGCTCAACAGTAAACACCATATTTACTTTTATTGGTTCATGAATCAATCCATAATCATGAGTGTCTAAACCAATATGATGACTTGTTCCGTGCATAAAATATTTTTTATATGCTGGCCATTTTGGGTCTTCATTCTGAACGTCTGCTTTATCTATCAAGCCTAATTTTATCAATTCTGAAGTCATAATTTTACCAACCTCTAGATGATACTCTTTCCAAAAAACACCAGGGACTAACAATTTTGTAGCTTCTTTTTTTACATGATTTACAGCGTTGTAAACTGCTTTTTGTCTGTCAGAAAAACGCCCAGAAACTGGAATTGTTCTCGTTAAATCACTTTTGTAATTGGCATATTCTGCGGCAACATCCAACAATAATAAATCACCAGCTTTACATTGCTGATTATTTTCGATATAATGCAAGACGTTCGCATTATTCCCAGAAGCAATAATGGGTGTGTAAGCAAAACCTTTAGAGCGATTTCTAACAAATTCGTGCAGCAATTCTGCCTCTATTTCATATTCCCAAACTCCTGGTTTAACAAATTGTAACAATCTGCGAAAACCTTTTTCAGTGATATCGCAAGCTTGTTGCATTAAATCCAATTCAATAGGATCTTTTACAGAACGCAAACGTTGCAAAATCGGATTGCTTTTTGCCACAGCATGTGCAGGATATTTAGCCAACAACCATTTTGTAAAACGATCTTCGCGTGTTTCTGTTTCTACTTTTGCACGATAATGTTCGTTGGTATTGATATAAAAAGTATCGCAGTATGAAGCTATTTCAAATAATATTTTTTCTAAATCTTGTAACCAAAAAACAGATTGAATTCCTGAAGTTGCAAAAGCGGCTTTTTTGGTTAGTTTTTCACCTTCCCAAACAGCAATGTGATCGTTTGTTTCACGTACAAAAAGTACTTCACGCAATTCAGGATTTGGGCAATCAGGGAATAGCATCAACACACTTTCTTCTTGGTCAACACCGCTCAAATAAAAAATATCTCTATGTTGTTCAAAAGGCATGGTGCCATCTGCACTTGTTGGATAAATATCATTCGAATTGAAAATCGCCAAACTATTTGGTTTCATTTGCGAAACAAAATTTGTACGATTTTTGATGAAAAGTGTTGAATTTATAGCTTGGTATTTCATATCAAAAAAGTTTGAAATACAAAGGTAGGAATAAAATTAGCAACTCAAAATTTGAGTTTAACCACAAAGAAGCCATGCTTTTTTGATGTGAAAACCTAACCACAAAGTCATTAAGTAAAAGCAACGTACACTAAGATTTTAAAATCTTTCAGGAACTTTGTGATAATTCTTTGCTTCCTGGCAGTTAATTTCTTTTAAATTTCTTTTCAGCAACTGAATTTCCAGAGTTATTTCGACTGAAAAAGGCTTTCTTTTTTGTTGACTTTACCTCAGGATTTGCTGTAGTTGACGGTTTTTTCTTTTTTCCAAACGAACTTTTGCTCTGAGTTGCAGCTCTTTTTGGCTCTGCAGTGTCTGTGGGTTCAAAACCTTTTACAATTTCTGAATCTAGCTTTTCATTGAGTAGTTTTTCAATCTCATTTTGATATTCCGTTTCTTCGCTACAAACCAATGAAATTGCTTCACCAGCAGCACCAGCTCTTCCTGTTCTTCCAATTCTGTGCACATAATCTTCAGGAACGTTTGGCAATTCAAAATTGATTACATGAGGTAATAATGGGATATCCAAACCACGAGCAGCTATATCAGTTGCCACCAATACTTTAATAGAATTTTCTTTAAAGTTTTTCAAAGCTTTTGTTCTTGCACCTTGACTTTTATTTCCATGAATGGCAGCAGCAGAAATGTTTGATTTTATCAATTTTTCTGTCAATTTGTTTGCACCATGTTTTGTGCGTGTAAAAACCAATACTTGCTTCCAATCATTCGCTTTTATGAGTTGAATCATAAAATCCGATTTCTTGTTTTTATCGATTTTATACACTTTATGTGTTACTTTTACGGCAGTTGAATTTTGTGGTTCAGCAGCGACAGAAATAGGATTGTTTAAAATCCCTTCTGCTAATTTTCTAATTTCAGGAGAAAAAGTTGCAGAAAATAGCAGATTTTGACGTTTTACTGGCATAAAACTGATGATTTTGTTCAAATCTCTTGCAAAACCCATGTCTAGCATTCTGTCAGCTTCATCCAAAATCAATACATCGATTCGTTTGAATGAAACAGCATTTTGACTATGTAAATCCAACAATCTTCCTGGAGTTGCCACCAAAATATCCACTCCATATTTGAGCATTGCTTTTTGCGAAACAATATTTACGCCACCAAAAACCACTCCTGATTTTATGTTGGTATATTTGCTGTATTCTTTGATATTTTCATACACTTGGGCAGCTAATTCTCTTGTTGGTGTCAAAACCAAAGCGCGTAAAGGACCAAATTTTGGATGTTTGGTTTCTGTTAAATATTGCAACACTGGCAATGTAAAACTTGCTGTTTTTCCAGTACCAGTTTGTGCAGAAGCTAATACATCTTTTCCTTGTAAAATATGTGGAATTGTTTTTTGTTGAATGGGAGAAGGAGTTGTATATCCTTTTTCCTCAACTGCTTTTACAAATGCAGCTGTTAATCCTAAAGATTTGAATAACATAAATAATTTTTAAAAAACAACGATTTTTGTTGTTCTAAATCTGGAACAAAAGTAGGTTGAATCTTGGTTATAAAACGACAAATAGTACATTTTTATTCAAAATCGGTATTTATTCCCATAAAAAAAGTGATTTTAAACCTCTTTAAATTGTAAAAAACAGCCTGATTGAATTATTTTTTCTTAGAAATTCCGCTTTAAAAAAGTCCTAAAATAAATAAAATGATAATTGCTTCAGAAGCACCTCTGATGATATCCCTTTCCACACCACTTCCTATTTTAATACCTAATCCACCAAATGCCCAACCACCCTAGAAATTCCTCCAACACCTATAATAATGCTTATTAAAAGCCCATAAGCACCATCAATCATTAATACATTTACACTATATCTGAGATCGCTCTAAAAATAATTATGTAGATACTATCGTCATAATATTAAAAGTTAATTGTTAAATTCTCGTCAAATTAATCAAAAAATTATATAAT
>JANREL010000005.1:0-7203 GCA_030758355.1 Polaribacter sp. | reverse complement strand
AATATTAAAAGTTAATTGTTAAATTCTCGTCAAATTAATCAAAAAATTATATAATTTTAAGATATTTGAAATTAATTACCAACTAATCAATAATTACTCTATGAAAATTACTGTTTTTTTCTTCGTTTTATTTTTTACATCAATTGTTTTTGGGCAGCAAAAACCAACACCCGCAAATGAGATAAAAGAGGCATTATCCAAAAAAGAGCAACTTTTACAAACATCACTTATAAAAAATATTCCTTTTGAGAATATTGGTCCTAATATCATGAGTGGACGAGTTGCTGATGTAGCTGTAAATCCTGATAATCCTACCGAGTTTTATGTAGGATATGCCTCTGGTGGTTTGTGGTACACGAATAATAATGGCATCACTTTTACGCCTGTTATGGACAATTCAGAAACACAAAATATTGGTGACATTGCTGTTGATTGGAAATCCGGAACAATTTGGGTTGGGACTGGTGAAAAAAATTCTTCCCGTTCTTCGTATGCCGGAATTGGAATGTTAAAATCTACTGACAAGGGAAAAACATGGAAAAATATGGGATTGTTAGATTCGCATCACATCAGTAGAATTGTTCTCAATCCAACAAATGCGGATGAAGTAATTGTGGGTGTTATTGGACATTTGTATTCATCTAACGAAGAACGTGGAATTTTCAAAACGACTGATGGAGGAAAAACATGGAAAAAAACATTATACATCAATGAAAATACAGGAATTATCGATGTAGAACCTGCTCCTAACAACTTCAATATTATGTATGCTGCTTCTTGGGAAAGAGGTCGAAAAGCATGGGATTTTGACGGAGACGGAAAAAATTCAGCCATTTACAAAAGTACAGACGCAGGAAATACTTGGATAAAAATTTCCGATAATAACGGATTTCCCAATGGTGATGGTGTTGGAAGAATTGGCTTGGCAGTTTTTGATGAAAACACAGTGTATGCATTGCATGATAGCCAGTTTAGAGAGCCAGATAGTGTTAAAAAATCAACTTCAAAATCCTTGATCAAAGAAGATTTTAAAGCCATGACTACTGATGCTTTCTTATCATTATCAGACAAAGAGTTGAATTTTTACTTAAAAACAAATGGATTTCAAGAAAAATACAGGGCAGAAAATGTAAAACAAATGGTGAGAGTTGGTAATGTAAAACCAATTGATTTAGCACTTTATTTGGAAGATGCTAATGCCATGCTTTTTGATACTCCAGTAATTGGTGCTGAGGTTTTTAAAACTACAAATGGAGGTAAATCTTGGAAAAAAACACACACAGGAAATATTGACGGATTGTATTTTTCTTACGGATATTATTTTGGTGAAATTCGAGTGGACTTGCAGGATGTAAATAAAATTTATGTGTTGGGTGTTCCCATTTTAAAATCAATAAATGGAGGCAAAACATTTGTAGGGATTAACCGCGAAAATGTTCATTCCGATCATCAAGCTTTGTGGGTAAATCCAAAAAAACCAGGACATTTATTGAATGGAAATGATGGGGGTTTGAATCTTTCGTACGATGATGGGGAAAATTGGGCAAAACTAAATGATCCTTCTGTAGGACAATTTTATGCAGTGTATGTTGATCGTCAAAAAGATTATAAAGTCTATGGTGGTTTACAAGACAATGGAGTTTGGGTTGGAAGCCACAATACCCGAATTGACAAACGTTGGCATCAATCAGGACAAAATCCGTTTGAATCCATTATGGGTGGAGATGGTATG
This sequence comes from Polaribacter sp., assembly GCA_030758355.1. Classification (GTDB taxonomy): domain Bacteria; phylum Bacteroidota; class Bacteroidia; order Flavobacteriales; family Flavobacteriaceae; genus Polaribacter. The sequence continues at coordinate 5,471 of JANREL010000005.1, read as the reverse complement.
CAAGTTCAGGTAGATGAACGAAATCCAAACATTGTTTACACAGGATATCAATTTGGAAATTATTTCAGAATAGATAGAAAATCAGGCAAAAACACCTACATTCAACCAAAACATACATTGGGTGAAACTCCTTACAGATTTAATTGGCAAACCCCCATTTTACTCTCAAAACACAATCAAGATATTTTATATTTAGGAGGCAATAAATTGCATCGCTCTTTGAATCAGGGTGATGATTGGGAGACTATTTCTGAAGATTTGACAACTGGAGGCAAAAAAGGAAATGTTGCTTACGGAACATTGACAAGCATTTCTGAAAGTCCATTTCAATTCGGATTGTTATACACAGGTTCTGACGATGGTTTGTTGCATGTCACCAAAAATGGAGGTGGTTCTTGGGAAAAAATTTCGGACAATTTGCCTCAAAATTTATGGGTTTCAAGAGTGATTGCTTCAGCACATCAAAAGGAGCGTGTTTATGCAACCTTAAATGGTTATAGATTTGATGATTTTACATCGTATGTTTATGTATCTGAAGATTTCGGAAAAACTTGGAAAAACATTGGAAATTCCATTCCGACTTCGCCAGTAAATGTGATTAAAGAAGATCCATCAAACGAAAATATCTTATATGTTGGTACAGATAATGGTGCTTATATTTCTTTTGATAAAGGCAATTCTTGGGAAATTTTCAACAAAAATCTACCCAATGTTGCTGTGCATGATTTGGTGATTCAACCAACAGCAAAACACCTGATATTAGGAACTCATGGTCGTAGTTTGTACAAAGCTGAAATTGGAAATCTACAACTGTTTACGAAAGATTTGATGAATAAAAAATTCCATATTTTTCAAATGGAAGGAATTCAAAAAAGAAACAATTGGGGTTCTGCAAGAAATGATTGGTCTGAAGTATTTATTCCAGAATTGAAGATTCCTTTTTATGCCAAAGGATCAGGAAAAACGAATATTGAAGTTTTATCAAATGAAGTTGTTGTAAATACAATTGCTGTAAATATTGACAAAGGGTACAATGAAGTTTTATTGGATGTGTCTTTTTCAGATAAAGGAAAAAAAGCCTATGAAGATGCTAATAAAAACACCAAATTAGAAAAAGCAAAAAATGGAGTTTTTTACCTCCCAAAAGGAATATACACTTTAAAAATTGGAGATGAAAAAGCAACGTTTGAAATCAAATAAGATAAATACTTGATAGGTTTTTAAGGCCTGTCAAGTATTGGGAATTAACTATGAAAAAAACGCTAATTTTTATCTTTTTTTCAATTTCAATTCAAGCACAAACTGACATCAAAAGTTTTTTTGCACTTTCAGAACCCAAAAAAAAATGGGTTTTGTTGCATTTTTTAAAAGCAAAAAAGGCTTACGAAATTTCTGTTGAAGTAACACACATTGCCGATTCTATTGGCAAAAATAACGTTTTAGATGGTGATGGCTCGGGAGGTCAACTAGATGCGTTTAGGCATGCATATTGGATGGCAAGATTACGCAAAGAAATAGGAAAATCGGCTGCAAAATCTTTGGGGAAAGCTCATGAAAAAGAAAACTACTTAATGTTTAAAAATCAAGAATTAGAAGACGGAATTGCACCTGACGAAATCTCTTCAATAATGGATTTTTATAATAATGAACAAGGCTTGTCACTGATTTCAAAAAATAGCGATATTTCAAAATCAGGCTTAATTTACAGAGTGATAAATGCCATTCATGAAGGACAAATGAAAATCATCAAAAAGGATGTAATTGGTAATTTTTTAACATGTGATGGGCAAAAAATTTCAATAGATTCTTTGAAATGGAAATGGAAAAATAACAAGTGCTTAGTGTCTTCAAATCAAATTCCTTAAATTTTATTTAAAATTGTTCTAAATACTTTCGAAAACGTTGTAATTTCTTTGAAAAGCAATTCGTTTCGCCGTATTTTTGTCGTCAAAATTTTAACTAAACTACAATGAGCGGATTTTTCAAATCGTCAATAGGAAGAAAAGTAGCGATGGCACTTTCGGCTTTCTTTTTAATGATTTTCTTATTGCAACACCTTTTTATCAATACATTATCGGTTTTTAGTCCAGCGTTGTTCAATGAAGTTTCTCATTTTATGGGAACAAATCCTTTGGTTCAATTTGCTTTACAACCTGTATTGATTTTTGGAGTTGTGTTTCATTTTGTGATGGGTTTTATACTCGAAATCAAAAACAACAACGCAAGACAAACAAAATATGCAAGAAACAATGGAGCTGCCAATGCTACTTGGATGAGTAGAAATATGATTTGGAGTGGTGTTGTTATTTTAGCATTTATTGTATTGCATTTTATCGATTTTTGGTTTCCAGAAATCAATACCAAATTCATCAAAGGCGATTATTGGTCAGGAACCATGGAAGGGGTGGAAGGTTTGCGTTATTATGAAGATTTAACAGACAAATTTAAAAGTCCAATTCGGGTTGGAGCTTATGCTTTAGCATTTGTGTTTTTAGGATTGCATTTAGCACACGGATTTACTTCTGCTTTTCAATCTGTAGGAGCAGCAACCTTACGAAAAAAACTTGAAAACGTTGGTAAAGCTTATGCAATCATTATTCCTTTGGGATTTATTTTTATTGCATTTTTTCACCATTTTAACCATTAATCTTACACTATGACTTTAGATTCTAAAATTCCAAAAGGCCCATTAAAAGATAAATGGACTGATTATAAAAACAAAATCAACTTAGTTAACCCTGCCAACAAACGACATATTGATATTATCGTTGTTGGAACAGGTTTGGCTGGAGGTTCTGCTTCTGCAACATTGGCAGAATTAGGCTATAATGTAAAAACATTTTGTTACCAAGATTCTCCAAGAAGAGCGCATTCAATTGCAGCTCAAGGAGGAATTAATGCAGCAAAAAATTATCAAGGAGATGGAGATTCAACTTACAGATTATTTTACGATACTGTAAAAGGAGGAGATTATCGTTCAAGAGAAGCAAACGTTTATAGATTGGCAGAAGTTTCTGCAAATATCATTGATCAATGTGTGGCTCAAGGGGTGCCTTTTGCACGTGATTATGGAGGACTGTTAGACAACCGTTCTTTTGGAGGCGTGCTAGTTTCTAGAACATTTTATGCAAAAGGACAAACAGGTCAGCAATTATTATTAGGAGCTTATTCTGCTATGAATAGACAAATTGCTCGTGGTAAAATCGAAATGTTCAACAGACATGAAATGTTGGATTTGGTAATTGTTAACGGAAAAGCAAGAGGAATCATTGCACGAAATTTAGTAACTGGCGAAATTGAGCGCCATTCTGCACATGCAGTGGTAATTGCTTCTGGAGGATATGGAAATGTATATTTCTTATCCACAAATGCGATGGGTTCAAACGTAACTGCCGCTTGGAAAGTTCATAAGAAAGGAGCCTTTTTTGCGAATCCTTGTTTTACACAAATTCACCCAACATGTATTCCGCGCTCTGGAGATTATCAATCAAAACTAACGTTGATGTCTGAATCATTGAGAAATGATGGAAGAATCTGGGTTCCTAAAAACTTAGTAGACGCAAAATTAATTCGTGAAAGAAAGAAAAAACCTACAGAATTATCGGAAGATGAAAGAGATTATTTCTTAGAAAGACGCTATCCTGCTTTTGGTAATTTAGTACCAAGAGACGTAGCCTCAAGAGCTGCAAAAGAGCGTTGTGATGCTGGTTTTGGTGTCAATGCAACAGGTGAAGCTGTGTACTTAGATTTTGCTGCTTCGTTTGAACGTTATGGAACAGAGCAAGCAAAAATTCACAATTTAGTAAATCCATCAAAAGAAAAAATTATTGAATTAGGACAAGAAATTGTTAGAGCTAAATATGGAAACTTATTCCAGATGTATGAAAAGATCATCGATGAAAACCCATACGAAACTCCAATGATGATTTATCCTGCAGTACATTATACCATGGGTGGTGTTTGGGTTGATTACAACTTAATGACCACAATTCCTGGTTGTTATGCAATTGGTGAAGCCAATTTTTCAGAACATGGAGCAAATAGATTGGGAGCTTCTGCGTTGATGCAAGGTTTGGCTGACGGATATTTTGTATTGCCTTACACGATTGGAGATTATTTAGCAGATGATATTAGAACTGGGAAAATTCTTACAAATACACCTGAATTTGACGAAGCTGAAAAATCAGTAAAAGATAGAATCGATTTTTTCGTCAACAATAAAGGAACACATTCTGTAGATTATTATCACAAGAAATTAGGAAAAATCATGTGGGATAAATGCGGGATGTCTAGAAACGAAGCTGGATTGAAAGAGGCCATTGAAGAAATTTCGCAATTGAGAAATGATTTTTGGAAGAATGTTTCAGTTCCTGGTTCAGACAAACAATTTAATGAAGAATTGGCAAAAGCAGGAAGAGTAGCAGATTTCTTGGAATTGGGTGAATTATTCGCAAAGGACGCTCTTCAAAGAGAAGAATCTGCAGGTGGTCATTTTAGAGAAGAATACCAAACTCCTGAAGGTGAAGCACAAAGAAGAAAAGAATTCCAATATGTTGCTGCTTGGGAGTACAAAGGCGAACCAAAAGACGCTGTGTTACACAAAGAAATTTTGGAATACGAAAATATTGAGGTAAAAGAAAGATCTTATAAATAATAGTTACTCTTAGCATTTAGTTATTAGCCTTTTGTTAATTGTCTAAATCTAACAGCTTAAAGCACAAATAAAATGAATTTAACATTAAAAATTTGGAGACAAAAAGACTCAAAATCTAAGGGTCAAATGGTCGACTATAAAGTTACTGATATATCAGAACACATGTCCTTTTTAGAGATGATTGATGTTTTAAATGAAGGATTAGTAGCTAAAGGGGATGAGCCAGTAGCTTTTGATCACGATTGTAGAGAAGGCATTTGCGGAATGTGTTCTATGTACATCAATGGAGAAGCTCATGGACCTGGCAGAGGTGTAACAACATGTCAATTACACATGCGTATGTTTAAAGATGGTGATACTATTACCATTGAACCTTTTAGAGCAGCAGCATTTCCAGTAATTAAAGATTTAGTAGTTAACAGATCTGCGTTTGATAGAATTCAACATGCAGGAGGTTATATTTCTGTAAATACCTCAGGAAATACGCAAGATGCCAATGCAATTCCAATTTCAAAACACGCAGCAGATACAGCTATGGATGCTGCCACATGTATTGGTTGTGGAGCTTGTGTGGCTACTTGCAAAAACTCATCTGCAATGTTGTTTGTGGGTGCAAAAGTGTCACAATATGCGTTATTGCCGCAAGGACAAGTGGAAGCTGCAGACCGTGTAAAAAATATGGTTGCACAAATGGACATAGAAGGCTTCGGAAACTGCACAAACACAGGTGCTTGTGAAGTGGAATGTCCCAAAGGAATTTCTTTAGACGTGATTGCAAGAATGAACAGAGAATTGATGAAAGCTGCGATTTAAACAC
>JANREL010000004.1 GCA_030758355.1 Polaribacter sp. | reverse complement strand
AAAAAAATATTACTTCATTCCTTGCATCATTTGCATCATTTTTTTGCCACCACCACCTTGCATCATTTTCATCATTTTGCTCATTTGTTCAAACTGTTTCATCAATTGATTTACCTCTTGAATGGTGGTTCCTGAACCTTTGGCGATTCTCTTTTTTCTGGTAACATCAATCAAAGAAGGTGTGCTTCTTTCTGAGGGAGTCATGGAATGAATAATTGCTTCAATTCCTTTAAAAGCATTGTCATCAATTTCTACATCTTTCATAGTTTTTCCAGCTCCAGGAATCATTCCTATCAAATCTTTCATGCTTCCCATTTTTTTGATTTGCTGAATTTGTGTCAAGAAATCATCAAAACCAAATTGATTTTTAGCAATTTTCTTTTGTAATTTTCTAGCTTCTTCCTCATCATATTGATCTTGCGCACGTTCTACCAATGAAATCACATCTCCCATTCCCAAAATACGATCGGCCATTCTATCAGGATAAAACACGTCAATCGCATCCATTTTTTCTCCAGTCCCGATAAATTTGATGGGTTTATCAACGACTGATTTTATAGACAATGCAGCTCCACCACGTGTATCACCATCTAATTTGGTCAATACAACTCCGTCAAAATTCAAAATATCATTAAATGCTTTTGCGGTATTTACGGCATCTTGTCCTGTCATAGAATCCACTACAAAAAGGGTTTCTTCCGGATTCACTGCTTTATGAATGTCCGAAATTTCGGTCATCATCGCAGCATCAACTGCCAAACGTCCAGCAGTATCTATGATAACTACATTTTTACCATTAGCTTTGGCATATTTGATGGCGTTTAATGAAATTTCAATAGGATTTTTATTATCAATTTCAGTATACACTTCCACGCCAACTTGTTCGCCAACAACTTGCAATTGGTTGATAGCAGCTGGTCTATAGACATCACAACCTACTAAAAGTACCTGTTTTGTTTTTTTTGTTTTTAAATAATTTGCCAATTTTCCAGAAAAAGTTGTTTTTCCAGAACCTTGTAAACCAGACATTAAAATCACTGTTGGAGAACCGCCTAAATTGATCCCTACAGTTTCTCCACCCATTAATGAAGTCAATTCGTCTTTGACTAATTTCACCATTAACTGACCAGGTTGAAGGGTCGTTAACACATTTTGTCCAATGGCTTTTGTTTGAACATTTTTGGTAAATTCTTTGGCTATTTTGAAATTAACATCGGCATCAAGCAATGCTCTACGAACTTCTTTAAGTGTTTCGGCAACGTTAATTTCAGTTATTTTTCCATGCCCTTTAAGCGTATGTAAGGCTTTATCTAATTTATCACTTAAATTACTAAACATAAGTTACTTCCTTTTTTAAGAGCCACAAATATAACAATTCATGCTGATTCAATTTGTTTGAAAATTGATTTTTATTCATAATTTATGAGTTGAAAATCTGTTACAATCAGACAAATAAATGTAAATTACCATTTTTGTGTTCCTGAATATAATTTTTTAAGAATTGTTGTGTGATGTTCTGTGTGATATGCTGCCCACATGATCAATTCTCTAACCGTCATTTTTCCCATTAATGGATGAGGAATGACAAGCGTGTCTAAGTTAACATCGTTTATTTTTCGCGTTTTATATTGCAATTTTTTATGTTGTATTTGCAATCTATTCAACAAACGAATACGGTCTTTTAGCAAAGGACTTTTTAAATTTTCATTAAAAGCAATGGTTTTATCTTTGTGTTCTTCCAACTTTTCTTGATATCTTTTAACGACAGCATCATACTCTCTGGAAGGTCTGTTGCTCAATCCAAATTTATATTTTAAAAAAAATCGAGGATAACTGAGTACATTGTTTAACAATTGTAAACTATTTACAAGATGTAAAATATGTTGACTTGTTGTCCATTTTCCTTCAGGACCTTGTTCCCAATTTTCACCAGGCTGTTGATTAAGCCAATCAAACAATTCTTGGTATTTTTCTTCGATTAAATCAGCAATTACTAGTTTGTCCATGATTCAAAATCATTAAATAAGTTATTGAAAATTAGCTGAAATTATTCTTTTTTATTAGGAATAAATTCCAATGCAATACCATTTATACAGTGTCGTTTTCCAGTGGTTTTTTGAGGACCATCATCAAAAGAATGTCCTAAATGTCCTCCACAAGTTTTGCATTTGAGTTCAGTTCTTGCATAGCCAATTTTGTAATCTACATCCAACTCAATATTTTCTTTTATGCCTCTGTCAAATGAAGGCCAGCCTGAACCTGAATCGTATTTGTATTTTGATTCGTATA
>JANREL010000003.1 GCA_030758355.1 Polaribacter sp. | reverse complement strand
ACGAGCCAATATTGAACAATGGACTTGTTTTAAACAATTCTTTGGTAATTTCAATTCCTTTTTTATCATCTGCACCTTTGTGTTGGAAGAAACTTACCAAACCAATTACAACCATGGTTAGTAATAAGGTATAACCCATTTGATCCATAAAAGGTACATCTACAAAAAATGCACTCGTTGACCATCCTTTAGGTGCTATTTTAAAATACATTGCAATAGGAATGGAAACTAAAGCTCCAATAATTGCTGCTTTGTTGGTGGTTTTTTTCCAGAATAATCCTAATAAAAATACGGCTAAAATACCTGGACTTACAACGCCTGTATATTCTTGAATAAATTGGAACGCTTGATCTAAATTTCCTAACAATGGCGCCATAATACAGGCAATAATCAAGGCAAAAAAACCAGAAATTCGACCCATATTTACAGTCGCTTTGTCTGAAGCTGTTTTATTGATGTATTGTTTGTAAATATCCATCGTAAAAATCGTTGAGGTTGAATTTAACATCGAAGCCAAAGACGATACAATGGCTGCTGCCAAAGCTGCAAACGCTACTCCTTTTAATCCTGTTGGTAAAAATTGTAATAACCAAGGATAGGCTTTATCTGCTTGTGCTGCTGTTGGTAAGTTTTCCAATCCTGCTGCGCCTAAACGTGCCATAATTGCAGGATCGTTCACCATTACATAGGCTGCAATTCCAGGAATCACTACAATTAACGGAATTACCAATTTTAAACCTGCTGCAAATAAAATCCCTTTTTGCGCTTCTTTTAATGATTTTGCAGCCAAGGTTCTTTGGATGATGTATTGATTAAAACCCCAATAGTACAGGTTAGCAACCCACATTCCTCCCACCAATACTGCAATTCCGGGTAAGTTTTTATACTCAGGATTTGTTTCATCTAAAATCATCGCAAAACGTTCAGGAACTGCTTCATAAATAGTAGATAATCCTGAAAACATTCCTTGTCCGTCAGAAACGGTATTGAGGGCTAAATAGGTTGTTACCAAACCTCCTACAACTAAAAATACTACTTGAATTACATCCGTCCAAGCAACCGCTGAAAGTCCTCCGTATAGAGAATAGGCAGCTGCAAACAATGCCAAACCAACTACTCCATACATCATCGGAATTCCCATAATAGTTTCTAGAGCTAATGATCCTAAATACAAAACGGTGGTTAAGTTTACAAAAACATATAATGCAATCCAAAAAACGGCTAAAATAGTTTTTAAATTGGTAGAGTATCTTTTCTCCACAAATTCAGGAATGGTATACAAGCCTTTTTCAATGAAAATAGGCAAGAAATACTTACCCACAATGATTAAGGTTATTGCTGCCATCCACTCATAAGAGGCGATTGCCAAACCTGAGGCAAAACCTGAGCCTGACATCCCAATGAATTGTTCTGCAGAAATATTTGCTGCAATTAAGGAAGCGCCAATAGCCCACCAAGGCAAGGATTTACTGGCTAAAAAGTAGTCTTCTGCGTTTTTTTGATGTCCTTTTTTGTCTCTAGAAACCCATAATCCTACGCCTAAAATTAATATAGCATAGGCTATAAAAATGGCGTAATCTAACATTTCGAAACTTGCTGTCATAGAATAATAATTAGTTTAGTTTGATTGATTGATCATTAATTCATTGCCTGCAATATCCACATTTTTGATTAAAAATCAATTAATAAATATTTAAACGAACAAATTTAGATTTATTTCATTAAAACAAAGGGGAGGTATTGTTCAAAATAGGGTTCGTAATTGTCCATTTTTGATGAAAATTCCTGTAAAACATACTATTTAAAACAATTCTTTATTGCTGATATTTAAATAATTTCGTTTTACAAAAGCAAGAATACTCTCTAAAATATCACCCATATTTTCACATTCGCTAAATTTAGGATCATTGGTATAATCCTCTACTTGTTTTTTAAGTGTTTTGATATTTTCTGGATATGAAATAACATCATTTTTCATACAATTTAACAAACTATCAATTCTGTTTGGATACATAATCATTCGCTTTGCCATGAAAGAACGCTCTTCAATTTTGTACTGAATGATAGAACTGGTTTTTAATTTTTCATTTATCATTTCAATCATTGCTCGATTTTCTCTCATAAACTGTAAATCATACACTTTTAAGTTTCCCTCAAATGATTGTTGATCAAAATCAATCGCTCTTATTTTATACACAATTTGGTCAAAATCGTGTGTTGGAGCAATGACGTAATTATATGAACGCATGTCGCCCAATAAACGCACTAAACAACGCTCTTTAAACTTCACAAACTCTTTAGCAATTTGCGATTTTTCAGATTCAGAACACTTTGGTAAAAAATCTCTAATAAAAACATCACCAGCAATTCCTGCAATGTGCTCTTCAATCAACGTGTCTTTATAAATTAAAAAATTGATGCTGTGTGGAGATAAAATATGTTCTAATTCCAATCCATAAACACGAGAAGCATCTGCTTTTTTTACATAAAAATAGGTGTAATTGTCATTTAAAATATTTCTGATTTTGATTCTAAATGGTTTTGAATTCCCGAAAGTGCAATAATCTATGGCATCAACATTTAAAAAAGGAATGGTCTCTTCATTTCCGTCAGAATGAAGTAATGTATATATTTTTTTTAAACACAAATCAATTTCTTTTCTTTCAAATTCCGAAAAATACGTTCTTACCCAAAGTGTGTCGTCATCATTTTTATCATACACAACCACACAACCATGAAAACGCAACAAATCATCATAAAAAATAGGGATTTTGATACTCCTATTGTGTTCTGTTAAATAGTCATTTAACAAAGTACTGACAGGAAATGTTGGTTTTTTTTTTGATATTAATTTTTCGTCAAAAGACATGATTGTTTTTTTGAATTGGTTCAAAAATAAGGATTATTATACAAGTTCAAACATCTTTCCTGGCAAAGGTTTTGTAATTCCTTTGAGTTCCATTTGCAATAAAACCGATGATAATTGATACATAGGAATGTTACAATCCAACGAAATTTGATCTAACATTTGTTTTCCTTTCACTTTTAAATGATTGTAAATGGTTTGTTCTTGATCTGTTAACGTGATAAAAAGTTCTTGCTGAATGACTTTTTTAGGTGTTGAAATCACATCCCAATTCAGCATTTTTACAATATCGCCGCTTGATGTTAGCAGTACTGCTTGATTATTTTTAATCAAGTTATTACAGCCTTTGCTATACAAATCCGAAGTTCTTCCAGGTAATGCAAACAATTCTCTATTATACGAATTGGCAATATCTGCTGTAACTAACGAACCCCCTTTTTCTGCGCTTTCTATAATGATAGTCGCTTCAGAAATTCCTGCTACAATGCGGTTTCTTTTTAAAAAATTTTCTCTTAGTGGATTTTCTTTAAACCCAAATTCCGTGTAAAATCCGCCATTTTCCATTACTTGACACATATACTTTTTATGCAATTTTGGGTAAATTTGTTCAAATCCATGAGCCAATACTGCAATGGTTTGCAACCCATTTTTTATGGCAGCTTTGTGTGCACATATGTCAACACCATAAGCAAAACCACTTACAATTATCGGATTGTAAACCGCTAATTCTTCAATCATCTGTTCGCAAAAATCCTTTCCATACCTGGTCATATTTCTTGTACCTACAACAGATAGTATTTTATTGTTTTGTAAATTAATGTTACCGTCTTTAAATAATAAAATAGGACTATCAATACATTGATGCAGATTTTGAGGATATGCATCATCTAAAAAATAAATGGCTTCGTAGTTATTTTGCTCTATAAAAACCAACTCTTGCTCAGCCAATTTACTATTTTCTTTATCGAACAAATGTTGTATTGCAAAACTTCCAATTCCATGAATTTTTTCAAGTCTTGAGGGTTTTTCTTTAAAAAGTTGCTCAACATCACCAACTGCGATAATTAATTTTTTGGCTAAAATATCGCCAATAGCCTTACTTTTTTGTAGCCGTAAAACGGCTAATAATTTTTCTTTTTCCAATGTATTTTTTTTTGAACCAACAATATATTGAATTTTGTTGATAAATTTTTATAAAATTTCTTCCATAAAAAATCAAAAAAACTATATTTGTTTTATGAATTTAGCAACCTACATCAAAGATTTGTTATACAGATATGATTGTGTGATTGTACCTGACTTTGGCGGTTTTGTGACCAAAAGAATTAGTGCAAAAATTAGTGAAAATACGCATCAGTTTTTCCCACCTTCAAAACAACTTTCTTTCAATAGAAATTTAAATAATAATGATGGATTATTGGCCAACTATATCGCCTCTATTGAAAATATTTCCTTTGAGAAAGCATCCAATGCAATTGCTTTATCTGTGATTAAATGGCAAAATGAAATTCAAATAAAACCTATTGACTTAAAAGGTATAGGTATTTTAAAATTGAATGAAAATCGTCAAATAACTTTTGAACCTACAGTTCAAGTGAATTTTTTAACTGACGCTTTCGGTTTGAATTCTTTTGAAGCATTGACTATAGAAAGACCACAAAAAGAAGTTAAAAATTTCACTCCACAAATAACTACAAAAGATAAAAAAGGCATTCAATCCTTTGTAAAATATGCTGCTTCTGCTGCAATTTTGGTAGCTCTAGGAGTTTCTTTGTATTCAAACTACGAAGCATCTCTTCAGAAAGAAGTATTTGCAAAACAACAAAAAGCCCTAGAAAAGAAAATTCAAACAGCTACTTTTGTAATTTCGAATCCATTACCAACTATTGATTTGAATGTTGCTAAGGAACTTCCAAAACCATTTCATGTAGTGGCAGGCGCATTTCAAATTCATGAAAATGCCGAAAAAAAAGTGGCTCAATTAAAAGCAGAGGGTTACGACGCAGCTATCATAGGAGTCAACAAATGGGGATTAACTCAAGTTGTTTTTGCGAGTTTTTCTGACAAAAATAGAGCAACAAATTACTTATATAAAATTCAAAAATCTACTTCAAAAGACGCTTGGTTACTAATTAAAAACTAGTTTTTTAATTAGTTGATACATATCTTTGCAGAAATTTTTTTAATGGACGCAAAAAAAGCAAACGATTCTTTGACCATCCTTACGGATTTAGTATTACCGGGAGAAACCAATTATTTAGACAATCTTTTTGGAGGTGAATTATTGGCACGAATGGATAGAGCTTGTAGTATTGCAGCAAGACGTCATTCGAGAAGAATTGTAGTTACTGCCTCTGTAAATCATGTGGCTTTTAACAAATCTGTTCCTGTAGGAAGTGTGGTAATTTTAGAGGCAAAAGTTTCTAGAGCTTTTAATACTTCGATGGAAATCTATGTAGATGTTTGGATTGAAGATCGTCAATCAGGACAAAAAACAAAAGTAAACGAGGGAATTTATACGTTTGTTGCAGTTGACGAAACAGGAAAGCCTGTGCAAATACCTCAAATTATTCCAGAAACAGATCTAGAAAAAGAACGATTTGATAGCGCTTTGAGAAGAAAGCAACTCAGCTTAATTTTAGCCGGAAAATTAAAACCTAGTGAAGCAACTGAACTTAAGGCATTGTTCTTATAAGAAATTTAAAAAAATATTTAAATAACTAAATGGCTTTTAAAAAAAGCTACTTGTAAGAATAAAGTACAAAATTAAATTTTATCCAATGAAAGAAGTCCAAGATTTTTTTTTGAATTTTAGAACTATTGAATCGATTATTGTGATTGCTTTAGGAACATTATTGCGAATTTTAGCTACAAAATCGCTTACCAAAGTTCAAAAAAAATTTGGATTTCAAAAAAATAGAGTGATACTCGTCAATAAAATAATAACCCTGTCAATTTATGCCTCTGTTGTGATTATAATTTCTTTTATTTGGGGTGTAAATGAAGAAGAATTATTTTTATTTGTTTCTTCATTCTTAACTATTTTAGGAATTGCTTTTTTTGCTCAATGGTCAATTTTATCAAATATTACAGCAGGCATAATTCTCTTTGTAAATTATCCCGTAAAAATTGGTGACACCATTACTATCTTAGAAAAAGACAACAATGTTAGTGGCGAAATAAAAGATATTGGAGCCTTTTTCATTACACTTAAGACTGAAGAAAATGAATTTGTAACTATTCCAAATTCAGTTATTTTACAAAAAAATATCAAATTTCAATCAAAATAACACGAATTGTATTGTTAAAATAGATTCAAAAAGATTCAAAAGAGTGGTGTTTTTAGACACTACAAAATAAGTGTTGTTATGTGGGATTACCTTGATAAAATCCATTCAGAAGGATTCAACCGAGTAGTATTTCTAAACACTACAAAAATAAGTGTTGTTTTGTTAGATAACCTATCTGTAAAAATCTGTCCAATTCGTTGACCAGTAACTACTTTATCTCCTTTTTTCACTAATAAATTCTCTAAATTATTATATGAGGTGATAAAATTTCCATGTCTTATCAATACATTTTTTACACCTCCTGTACCCACCAATACATTCATTACTTCACCGTTAAAAATGGTATTTGCATAACTTCCATTTCTTGTAACGATGTGCAATCCTGGACTTGAAATGGTTATTCCAGGGAATGTTGGATGAGGTTGATCTCCAAATTTACGAACTACAATACCCTCTGTCACTGGCCAAGGTAGTCTTCCTTTATTGGCTATAAATTCGTTTGCCAATGCTTTTGCCTCTGGAGTTAAAAAAAACTCGTTTTTAGTTGTTTTTACATCCTTTTTGATAATTTTCCTATTGGCTCTTTCAATTTCCTCTTTAATTAATTTATCAATTTTGGCTACAATTAGTTTCTCATCTTTAATTCTTTTTTGAATGTCTCTTTTGTATTGAGATTCTTTCTTTTTGATGATTGCTAAATAATTCTCTTGTTTTAGCCTATCCAATTCTATCTGTTTTTTTTCTTCCTCCTCAGAAGCCAACAAGGTTTCCTTTTCAAGTTTTTGAACGGTTAATGCATCAAAAAGTTTTTTTACTTCCGTGGATTGTATTACAATTTCTTCTCCTTGCTTTTTTCGAAAAGAAGTATATTGCTTCATGTATTCTAACCGTTTGTAAGCCTGATAAAAGTTTTGTGAAGACATTATAAACATCAGCCTACTTTGTTGTGATTTACTTCTGTATGATTTGTAAATCATGTCAGCATAATCTGCCTTTAAATTGGTTAATTTTTTATTTAACCTGTTTAATTCGCGTTGTTTTTCGGTAATTTCTATGGATAATAACAACGCTTCTTGCTGAATTGTAGTTATTAATTTATTTCTAACTTCAATTTTTTGTTTGATATCTTTCAAATCATCCATAGCATTTTGCTCCTTTTTTTGTTCGTTAAAAAGCAATTTATTTAGCTGTAAAATTTCAGCTTGGTATTTTTTCCGCTGTTCTTCCAATTGTTTTCTTGTTTGTCCAAAACTTGAAAAACTGATCAACAAAAAAATAAATAAATGGAAGTAAACTGATTTGATTTTCATTAGAATTCTATTCTTTTATACCCTTTTGGAATTTCGAAAAGAGGATTGAACGAGGTGTTAAAAACAACTGATTTGTAAATTAAATCAATATTGGTAACTGTATTTGCTGCTTTTGTAATGATCTTAATTTCACCAGGAAAAAGTATTTTTTCAATAACGTTATATCCACTATAATTAATATCTAAACGAATATTTTTAGCATCATTTATAATTGTTTGACCTTCTAATTTAAAATATGAGGGATTGATTTTAAAAAAGATATTGAATAATTCTGATTGTTTTTCAGGAGATAAAACATAGGTGTTATTAAAAATTTCTAGTTGTTGCTTTTCCTTTTTTAGGTTTTGTAAAGCTTGTCCTAAAAATAAATTTTGCAATTGGTCAAAATTTATTTCAACTCCTAATAATTCTTCAAGCAATGAAAAATCTCCTTCAAAATAATTTTTTGCAAAAGGAGAATAATAACTCACGGAAGTGGGTGTTATTTTCGCTTTAAAAACGGTAATAAATTTAGTGCCTTTGATATGGATTACTTTGTCTTTTTCGATTTGCAAATTCACTGACAACGTTTGATTTGTATTTCCATTATCAAAATTCACTTTTAGTTTTGCATCTATTGTTCTCTTATCAAAATTTGTATCCACATGTTTTTTTACCACTTTTTTTGCGGAAGTTTCAGAGGCAATTGCAGTTTTATCAAGCATATTTTTAGTGGATTTGCAAGAAGTGACTATAAATAAAAAAATGACACAATATATAAAAAACCTCATGTGCTAACTTTTCAAATTGATTGCTTTTTGTAAATATTTTTTTTCTTCAATGGTATTTCCTAAACCTTTGTATGCTCTCGCAATTTCAGTATAAAAATCAATTTCCATAGGTTCATCAATCACAAAATCCAAGCCATTTTTAAGAGAATTTAGCGCTTTTTGAAACTCTTTTTGGTGATTCATCGCTTTGCTGTATTGTAAATACACATAAGGTTGTTCAGGATAAAGTGTGATACCTTCTTTGCCAAACTTTAATAAATCATGAAAATTATTTTCAGATTTTTGTAAGATTTTTTCCAAAATTTTATAGGATTTGTCATTTTCATATTGAAGTTTTAAACCTTCCACATCCTCTAATCTTATTTCTTGTACATCTGGAACTTCGGAATTATCCAACCTTTTTTTAAAAAAAATAAACTCGGATGACAATCCTGTTTCTTTTTCTAACGTTGATAACAAAGCTGCAGCTTCTTTCAATTGATTGTTCATAAAATACAAACGCACTAAATTTTCTCTCTCTTTTGGATAAAGGGCTACTATTTTTTGTTGATATTTTACTGCTTCTGAAAAATTAGATTCTCGTTCACAAATCGCCACCAAATGTTTTAAAATCCAGATGTTTTCGGGCTCTTTTTGCAAAGCTCTCTGAATATATTCTTTGGCTAAAGCGGTATTATTTAATGCAACATAATTTTTTGAAAACTCAAAAAAAACAGCTACTTGATTTTCTAAAATTTGATTGCAACTTTCTAAATTTTCAATTGCTTTTTGGTAATTTTCAATAGATTTTTCTGATAATGCTTTGAAAAAAAACTCTTGGAATTTAATCGTTTTTTCTTCTGTTAGATCTTTTTTATCGGGGATACTATCTTGAGAAAATACTTTGGAATTGCTAAGTAATACCCACACAAAAAACAATAAAAAAGGCAGCAAAAATACCTTTTTAGTTGTTGGATGATGTTGTATCACTATTTTTTGAGTCATTTTTAAGTCAATTCTGAATAATCTCCAATACTTACAGAGGTAAATTTTCCGTTATAAATGGCATGATTTCCAATCATTGCATTGTTTAAGTCGGCATTTAAAATAGTTACATGACTTTGTATTAAAGAATATTCGATGGTTGAACTATTCACGACACTATTAGCGCCTAACGAAACATAAGGCCCTATTTTTGAATTGGTTAAAACCACATTCTTTCCAATAAAACAAGGTTGAATAATTTCTGAATTGTTCAAAACTACATCTTCTGAAACCAAATTATTTCCATCTGCATACTCAAAACCAAGAACCTGTTTATTGGTATCAACAGTTGGATCTTTTTTGCCACAATCCATCCAAGCAGAAACTGTTCCTGGAATGAATTTTGCACCTTGCTGTTTTAAAGATTCTAACACATTTGTTAATTGATATTCATTGTTTTCACGCAAATCATTGTCTATTAAATATTGGATTTCCTCCAATAATTTTTCACCACTTTTGAAAAAATAAATTCCGATAATTGCCAAATCAGATACAAAATCTTTTGGTTTTTCAATAAAATCGGTGATAAACCCATCTTGCAATTTTACCACGCCAAAAGCACTTGGATTGTCTACTTTACTAACCCAAATTGCGCCATCAGCATTCGTGTCTAACGTGAAATCTGCTTTAAAAAGTGTATCTGCATACGCCACAACACAAGGTCCGCTCAAAGATTCTTTGGCACAATAAATAGCATGTGCCGTTCCTAAAGCTTCTTCTTGCACATACACGCTTCCTTTGGCACCTAATTCAGCTGCAATTTTTAATAATTTTTGTTCAGTATCTGCAGGAAAACCTTTTGCCGTTGGACCAATAATAAACGCAATTTCATCAATTTTTTGATTGATAACACCTGTAATGTCTTCCACCAAACGTTGCACAATAGGTTTTCCAGCAATTACAGTAAGTGGTTTAGGAACAGTTAGCGTATGAGGTCTTAAACGCGAACCAATTCCTGCCATAGGAACTATAATTTTCATATTTTAAAATTTCAAATTTTGATGCAAGATACTATTAATTGAGGGATACAAAAAATACTTTTTAGAGACAAATACATCAAAGAAATTGAACCGCAAAGACGCAAATTTTTCACAAAGTTCCCAAAGTTTTAAAGACAAAACACATCAAGTGTTTACGGTTAATGCGCTCAATTTTTCGTTTCTTTGCTGAAATTTTATAAAAGTGAATTATTTATCCGTAGAAAATATCTCGAAATCGTATGGAGAACGTGTGTTGTTTGAAGACATTTCATTTGGCATCAATAAAGATCAAAAAGTAGCCTTTGTAGCGAAAAATGGAAGTGGAAAAACATCCATTTTGAATATTATTGCTGGATTAGATACTCCTGATACAGGCAAAATTGTGACCCGAAAAGAAATTTCGATGGCATATTTATCTCAAAATGATGTATTAAATCCCGATTTAACGATTGAAGAAACCATTTTTGCTACCGAAAATAAAATACTTTCTATTGTAAATCAGTATGAAAAAGCGTTGAAAAATTTGGAGGATACTGATGCGTATCAAGCCGCTTTTGAGTTGATGGAGCAATACAATGCTTGGGATTTTGAAACGCAATACACACAAATTTTATCAAAATTAAAAATTGACGATTTAAGTCAGAAAGTTTCTTCACTTTCTGGAGGACAAAAAAAGCGCGTTTCATTGGCAATTGTATTGATTCACAAACCTGATTTTTTGATTTTAGATGAGCCAACAAACCACTTGGATTTAGAAATGATTGAATGGTTGGAAGCATATTTTGCGAAAGAAAAAATCACTCTTTTTATGGTAACGCATGATCGTTATTTTTTGGAACGTGTGTGTAATGAAATCATAGAATTGGATGAAGGAAACATTTATAAATATAAAGGAAATTACTCCTATTATCTAGAAAAAAAAGAAGAACGTATTCAATTAGAGCAAGTTACTACTGAAAAAGCAAAAAATTTATTCAAAAAAGAATTGGATTGGATGCGTAGACAACCCAAAGCTAGAACTACAAAATCCAAATCTAGGATTGATGATTTTTATCAAATTAAAGAAAAAGCGCAACAACGCAGAACCGAACATAAAGTGCAATTGGAAATCAATATGGAGCGTTTGGGAAGTAAGATTTTGGAATTACACAAACTAAAAAAATCGTATGGTGAAAAGAAAATTTTAGATGGATTTGATTACGTTTTTAAGCGCGGAGAACGCATCGGAATCATTGGAAAAAATGGCACAGGAAAATCGTCTTTTTTGAACATTATTACTGAAAAAAATCCGGTAGATGCTGGAACAGTAATGGTTGGAGAAACTATTAAATTTGGTTACTATACACAATCGGGAATTGTCATCAAAGAAGGACAAAAAGTCATTGAAGTTATCAAAGAATTTGGAGAATTTATTCCGTTAAATAAAGGTCAAAAAATATCAGCGTCGCAATTGTTAGAACGCTTTTTATTCGATAAAAAAAAGCAATATGATTTTGTTGAAAAACTTTCAGGTGGAGAACAAAAACGATTGTATTTGTGTGCGGTGTTGATTCAAAATCCGAATTTTTTAATTTTAGACGAACCTACAAATGATTTGGATGTAGTTACTCTAAATGTCTTGGAAAATTTCTTATTGGATTATCCTGGAAATCTACTGGTTGTATCACACGATCGTTATTTTATGGACAAAATTGTAGACGCACTTTTTGTGTTTAGAGGTGAAGGAGTTGTAGAAACTTTTCCTGGAAATTATTCCGATTTTAGAGCTTATGAGGATTCAATTCCTAGAGAAAAAGTAGAGAAAATTGTCATAGAAAAAACAGCATCTTCGTCTGCAAAAATCAGTCTGAATTCTCAAGAAAAAAGAGAATTTGGTGCTTTAGAAGCTGAAATTGAAAGACTT
>JANREL010000002.1 GCA_030758355.1 Polaribacter sp. | reverse complement strand
ATTGTGTTGAATAGCCTTTAAAATCAAGTCCGTATTCTGCTGATTTTTCGCTAAACGTACCATCACCATTATTGATAAATAATTCGTTGTGACCTTTAAAATCTAGCAAACCAGAAACGGCACAGACATAAATATCTAAATATCCATCATTATTAATATCAATCATAGTAGATCCTGTACTCCAATCTGAAGAGCCACCAACGTTAGTAGTTGTGGTAACATCTTCAAAGTTTAGATTTCCTTTATTAAGATATAATTTGTTATATCCTTGATTTGCAACAAAATAAATATCAGGTAAGCCATCATTATTGATGTCACCTACACTAACCCCACCACCATTATAAAAATAAATGTAATTAATGATGCTATGCGCTTCATCTTCTGTCAGCGAATTATTGAAATAAATTCCTGTTTTTTCTGGTGATAAAACTCTTAAAAGGTAGTTAGGCTCATTTTCATAACTTTTTGTACAGCTACAAAATGATAAAAATACGATACTAAATAAAACTATAATTTTAGATTGAAACATTTATCTTGGTAGAAATGATTAGAAATTCAAATCTAAAAAAAATTAAGAAAACTTTAACAATGATTTTGTAATATTATTTTCTCCCGAAATCAGCAGGAATTTCTCCCCAAGCTTTGGTTTCCCATTTTAGGATGGGATTCTTAAAATTATTCTGCTTTAGCCAGTTTTCAGCTCTTAAAATCAAGTCTTTTAAAATTGCGTTTGATTCGTTAAACTCAAGTTTTGTCTTGCATTTTTTTTGACGAATCCAACTAATTGCGGTTTTTGAATCAGAATAAATAGAAATGTTTTCTTGATTTTTAGATTTTAATAATGCAATTCCGTGAACCAACGCTAAAAACTCACCCACATTGTTAGTCCCGTTTTTATAAGGCCCTTTTCTAAAAATCTCTTGTTTGTTGTTTGTAAAAACTCCCCTATATTCCATGACTCCAGGATTTCCAGCGCAAGCTGCATCTACCGCAATACTCTCTAAAATAGGTGTTCCAAATTTTATTTTTTCAGAAGTTGATAAAACAGGTTTTTGAGTGTCTTTTCCTTTATAGTCGTTGTAATTTCCTTTGGATGCAATTTCAGCTTCCTCTAGATCGCTAAAAGATTTGTATTGAGCCCCTTCAAATCCATCAATTTGCTGTTTGCAAACATTCCAAGAAGTAAAAACGCCAGTTTTTCTTCCTTTCCAAACCACATAAAATTTGCGTTTACTCATTTTTAAGAATTACTTCTTCAATTATTTTTGGAAAATGTTTTTGCTCTAAAACATGAATTTTTGCGACAATTGTATCCGGTGTGTCTTCTGATGAAAGCGCTGTTTTTGCTTGAAAAATAATCGCACCTTCATCATAATTTTCATTTACATAATGAATTGTGATGCCAGTTTCAGATTCGTTATTTGCTTTTACTGCATTGTGTACAAACATTCCATACATTCCTTTTCCACCATATTTTGGTAATAATGCAGGATGAATATTGATAATTTTATTAGGAAAAGCGGACAAAATATTTTTGGGTATTTTCCATAAAAAACCTGCTAAAATGATAAAATCCGTTTTTTTTTGTTGTAAAAAATGAAGAACTGTATTTTCCTTGAAAAAAGTGTCTTTTTCAAACAAAGAACATGGGACATTCAGTTTTTCACAACGATCAAAAACTTTGGCAGTTGGATTGTTACAAAGTACATTTGTTACAACTGCTTTGCCAGAGTTGTTAAAGTGATTGATAATATTTTCGGCATTCGTTCCAGAGCCAGAGGCAAAAACAACAATTCGTATCATATAATTCATAAGAGATTACAAAAAAAAGCAATAATTATGAACCAAGAGCTATTTTTTTAGAAGTTAAATTATTTTTATTTACTTTTAAACATCATTTTTTCGACAAAAATTAGATAAAACTAATAAGATTTGTATTTTTGTCCCCGATTTATATTTTAAAAACTAAAAAATTATGTCAGACATTGCATCAAGAGTAAAAGCGATTATCGTAGACAAATTAGGCGTTGACGATAACGAAGTAACATTAGAAGCTAGCTTCACAAACGATTTAGGAGCAGATTCATTGGATACTGTTGAATTGATTATGGAATTCGAAAAAGAATTCGATATTCAAATTCCAGACGATCAAGCAGAAAATATTGGAACTGTTGGTCAGGCAATTAGCTACATAGAAAGCGCAAAAAAGTAATATCTATATGCAATTAAAACGAGTTGTTGTCACTGGACTTGGTGCATTAACGCCAATCGGCAATACGATAGAAGAATATTGGAATGGCTTAATTAATGGAGTTAGTGGAGCTGCACCTGTAACGTACTATGATGCTGCCAAGTTCAAAACTCGTTTTGCATGTGAATTAA
>JANREL010000001.1:9916-12354 GCA_030758355.1 Polaribacter sp. | reverse complement strand
AATTTAAAATTACCAAACTCAAATTTTATTGCGGCAATTAGTGCAATTGAAGTTAATAATCCAAAGTAAATGACAGATAGCACTTTGCTTGCCCTGTTGTATTTTAATTTATGAAATTCTATGGAAAGTAGTCTGAACATGAACTATTTTTTGAAGATTAGTTGTTGTTTGTTAAGTCTAAAAATTGTTGTTCTAAACTTGGTTTGCGTTTTACTAAATGCGATAAAACGAGTCCATTTTCAAAAATATATTGATTGATTTCGGATGCAGAAATATCATTTTTCAATATTGCAATAATGGTTTCATGGTCCTGAGAAACTCGTTCAATATCTTTATGATTTTCCAAAATCTGAATCAATTTATGGGAGTCTTGTTCGATTTTTAATTCGAATAATCCTTTGGATGCGGTCATTTCGTCCAAACGGCCACTATATAATTTGATTCCTTTTCTAATGACAACCACATGCGAACAAACTTTCTCTACTTCATCCAAAAGGTGAGAAGCTAATAAAATGGTTGTTCCGTTAACTGCAATTTTTTTGATAATTTGACGAATTTCATGAATTCCTTGAGGGTCTAAACCATTTGTTGGCTCATCTAGAATTAAAATTTCAGGATCATTTAACAAGGCAGATGCAATCGCCAAACGCTGTTTCATTCCCAAAGAAAAAGTCTTGAATTTGCTATCTTTTCTTTCAAAAAGATTGACAGTCTTTAATTTTTCATCAATTTTTTCAGTTGAAATTCCTTTGATTTTACAAATCAATGCTAAGTTTTGAGTAGCAGTCATGTAAGGATAAAAGTTAGGACGCTCAATAATAGCCCCCACTTTTTTTAATGCTTCATGCGTAGAAAGTTTGCCATCAAACCAAGAAAATTCTCCTGATGTTCTATTAACAACATTTAAAATAATTCCTAAAGTTGTTGATTTTCCACTACCATTTGGACCTAAAATCCCGTAAACAGTTCCTTTTTTGATGTCAAATGAAAGGTTATTTACTGCGTGAACAGCACCATATTTTTTATCAAGATTTTTTATTGAAAGTATTGTTTCCAAGAAGCAGTTTTTAGTTAATTGTGTATTTAAGACGATTTATAAATCATATAGTTACAAAAATAAACTGAAAAATTTTTGGAAATTATTTTTAAAAACAAATTAAAAATCTAGTATTCAGTGTATTCAATGTCATCAAAACTATCAAAATCTTCATCAATCATGTCATCATCTCCAAATTCATCAAATTCATCTTCAACATCATCCGCAGTAAAATGTTTTTCAGGAGCTTCTTTTGGTACATCACCCACAGCTAAAATTGTTTTTGGTAAATCTGCTCTTTTTTCATTGGAAATTTCTACAACATCCACATAAAAAGTCCACAAATTTAAGAAATCGTACACATAAATTAACTTATCGTTTTCATCTGGCAAGGTTTCATTGAGGATACAGTTTTCCATAGAGATATCCTCTCCAGCATCAGCCATGTTAAATAATGGAATTTCTTCTCCTTGATTCCAATCTTCATCTGATCTGTAAAAAGATGCCATTTCATCCCCCTCAAAGCCAAAAGATTTTGCAATAATTAGGTGTAATTCTTCTAAGTTAATAATGTCATTAACCAAAATAGTTCTGATAATATCTTCTTGTGTGTCTAGGATTGCTCGAATTTTGTACATAAACTTCTATAAAAAAACGTAACAAAAATACGATAATTTATGTGTATTTTTACACCTTTAAATTTCAAATTAATTGGACAAACAAAAAATACTTCATACTTTTAATAGTTTATCTAAAAATACATTGATGCAAACTTTAAATATCGAGTTTGTTGATGTTACTGAAGATTCTTTGACTGCAAAAATGCCTGTAAATAGTAGTGTGCATCAGCCTTACGGCTTGTTGCATGGAGGCGCAACTGCAGCTTTAGCAGAAACTGTTGGTAGCTGTGCATCCGCACTTTTTGTGGATACAGAAACAAAAATTATAAAAGGAATTGAGCTGAGCATCAGTCATTTAAAAAGTATTAAAGAAGGTGTGGTTTATGGAGTTGCTAAGCAAATTCACAAAGGGAAAACAATTCATTTGTGGGAAATTAAGATATTTGATGATGAGAAACATCTAATATCTATTTGTAAGCTCACAAATATTGTTTTGGATAAGAAGTAGAAGATGTCTATTTATGTTTTTTTAGAGGGTTTTTTAAAAGTTTTTACAATTTTAGCAATCATATTATTTGCGATTATTTATGCACTTTTTTACTTCCAGACATTATTAAAACTTGACAAAGCTATTTTAAGTGGATTTGAAAATCTAAAATTGACACCAAAAATTTCTTACTGTAATTTTAAAAATCTGATATACAGAAAATTGTTAATTGTAAATGATATTGTTTTGTCAACTTTCGTTTTTGTTCATGAAACGATAGGTTCGTGTGTTGATT
>JANREL010000001.1:0-9816 GCA_030758355.1 Polaribacter sp. | reverse complement strand
CAAGAATCCATTGCTTTTGAAAGAGATATGTTGCAAAGTATCACCAAAGATTTGCCAAAAAACAAAACTGTTGTTGTAGGATACTTTTATGGTGGCCCTATCGTTTTACCAGACACAACACGTTATAAAAAAGAAGTTTTACTAGCGCCAGCAGTTTTTAGTAATACAGAAGTAATATCATGGTTATTAAATTTTTATCGTTGGAAATTAACTCATTGGTTTGTTTATCCAATTTGGAGACAAGCTGCCAAAGAAAAACTTTCTCATAAGAATAATTTGAAAAATCTTGAAAAAAAATGGAGCCAGAATTCAAATGAAATTTTAGCCATTTATAGCGAGAATAACCATTTATTTCCTTTTGCAAATTCCGGTAAATTGGCTGCTCAATTTCCAAAAGAACAATTTGAATTGAATCAAATTAAAAGAGGTGATCACGAAAACATTTGGAATAGATTCGATTTTATTAAAGAACAATTTATCCTTAGCTTGAATTGAAAATCTTCTCAAAAATAGCAGCTTCTTATAAAGAAAATAAACCATTTGTTGTTTATAGAAAGCCGAATACAAAAGAGGTTTTGGCTTTGTTCTCCAAAAATGATTCGTTGTTTTTGCTAGATGATTTTTCTGAAAGTGGATTTGTTTTTGCTCCTTTTGATGCAAAAGAAAAACCTATTTTTTTTACTTTTAAAGAATCTGATTTTTTTACAGAAAGAGTCGATTTTATTGAGGAACCAATTTTAAAATATAAGATTTTTGAAACTGAATATCAGAGAGAAAATCACCAAAAAATAGTTGAAAAAGCTATTGATGAAATCAAGAATGAACATTTAAAAAAAGTTGTAATTTCTAGAAAAGAAACGCTTCAATTACAAAATTTTGATTTTGTTTCAGTCTTTAAAAAACTGCTTCAAAATTACCAAAATGCATTTGTATATGTATGGTTTCATCCGAAAGTAGGTTTGTGGTTAGGTGCAACTCCTGAAACACTTTTAACGGTTGAAAATCTTCGTTTCGAAACCATGTCCTTGGCCGGTACACAAGTTGCTGACAACTTAGCTTCTGTTGTTTGGCAACAAAAAGAGTTAGAAGAACAATCGTTAGTTACTGATTTTATTGAAAATCAACTTAAAAATACGGTTGAAAGCTTACAAATTAAAAATCCTGAAACTGTAAAAGCAGGAAATTTATATCATTTAAAAACGGCAATTTCAGGCACATTAGATCCATCAAAATCAACTTTAAAAGAGTTGATTAAAAGTTTGCATCCAACCCCAGCTGTTTGCGGTTTGCCAAGAAATATTGCTAAAAAATTTATTCTTGAAAACGAAAATTACGATAGAGAATTTTATACAGGTTTTTTGGGAGAAATGAATGTAATTTCTGAAGAATCAAATTCTAATAAAACACAACTTTTTGTGAATTTACGCTGTATGAAAATCGAAAATAATACAGCAAATTTATTTGTCGGTGGAGGGATTACAAAAGATAGTAACCCTGAAAAAGAATGGCAAGAAACTGTCTCTAAATCTAAAACAATGAAATTGGTTTTATAAAAAAAACCGTAAACAAAATGTTCACGGTTTCTTAGTGTAAATAAAACTTGAATTAAAAAAATTTAGTAAATTTTGTTATTTCAGTGGCTGATAAACTTGAAGATTCTTTTAAATGTCGTCGAAAGAAATATCAGTAAAACTGGTTGAAGATTTTATTTCTTCGTTTTCATTTTGATCATCATCTTCTTTTTTAAAGTCTTTTTGATGACGCTCACTAATGACTTCATCACCTTTTTCATTCAATATATAATCAGTTGCTTTTGTGAGCATTTCTTGAAAATCATTGAAATCTTCTTTGTAAAGGTAAATTTTGTGTTTTTGATAATGAAAAGAACCATCATCGTGTGTAAATTTTTTACTTTCAGTAATAGTTAAATAATAGTCATCTGCTTTTGTAGATCTTACATCAAAAAAATACGTTCTTCTTCCTGCTCTTAAAACCTGTGAAAAAATTTCTTCCTGTTCAACTCTCTCTGCCATAATTCTTTTTAAATAGTGTTATAATTTCGTTTATGATATGTACAAATCTAATAAAATATTTTACTTGATTCTCATAAAGTTTATATTTCTTTTTCTAAAAGTTGTTGTTCATACAAGTTTTTATAATAGCCATTTTCGGTTATCAGTTGATTGTGAGTTCCTTGTTGAATAATTTTGCCTTCTTCTAAAACAATAATTTTGTCAGCATTTTTTGCTGATGAGACTCTGTGACTGATTATAAATGTCGTTTTACTTTTTGAAACTTTTTCTAAATTCGCTAAAATTCGCTCTTCAGTTTCGGTATCAACTGCGGATAAACAATCATCAAAAATCAAAATTTTTGGATTTTTAATTATCGCTCTTGCAATGGAAACTCGCTGCTTTTGTCCTCCTGATAAAGTTACACCCCGTTCACCCAAAATAGTTTTATATCCATGTACAAAATCGATGATGTTTTCATGGACTACCGCATTTTTTGCAGCTTCTATAATTTCCTGTTCACTAGCATTTTTTTTGCCAAATTTGATATTATTTTCTATTGTATCTGAAAACAAAAATGGGTCTTGAGGAACAAAACCAATTTGATTTCTTACTTCATTCAAATTCAATTTTTTAATAGGTTTATCATCTAATAAAATCGACCCGGCAGTAACATCATACAATCTTGAAATTAATTCAATAATGGTTGATTTTCCTGAACCTGTATTTCCTAAAATCGCTAAAGTTTCGCCTGGATTTATCGTAAAATTGATGTTTTTTAAAGCTGTAATATTCGTGTCCTCATAAGTAAAAGTAACATCTTTAAAAGTAACTTTTCCATGGATTTCTAAAGATTCATTATTGTAATTTTTGATTTCAGGAACTTCATTCAGAAACTCATTTATTCTTGCTTGAGAGGCTTCTGCTTCTTGCACCATTGATGTAACCCAACCTACAACTGCCACAGGCCAGGTGAGAATATTTACATACAATAAAAACTCAACTACAACACCAATTTGAATTTTATCTTCAATGTATAAATTTCCTCCAACATAAATTACAATAATATTACTAATACCAATTAACAAAACCATTAATGGAATAAATAAGGCATTTGCAAACTGTAAATCAATGTTTTTTTCTTTGCTTTCATCAGCTATCTTATCAAATTCCTTGATAATGGATTGTTCAATTCCGTAAGATTTTACCACATTAATCCCTGAGAAAAATTCTTGTGTAAAGGTGGTTAATTTTGATAAATATTGCTGAACAATTGTACTTCGTTTATTGATAATCGTACTAAGAAAATAAATAGAGATCGCTAAAAAAGGAAAAGGAATCAAAGTGTATAACGTTAGTTTCAAATCCACTTTTAGCATTTGTGTGAAACCAACTATAAAAAGCACCAACATATTCATAGTATACATGATTGCAGGACCCACATACATGCGTACTTTTGAAACATCTTCACTGATTCTATTCATCAAATCTCCAGTTCTGTTTTTCTTGTAGAAATTTAATGAAAGACGCTGGTATTGTTGATAAATCTCATTTTTTAAATCAAATTCTATCAATCTTGATGTCACAATGATGGTTTGTCGCATTAAATAAGTAAAAAACCCACTTAACAAAGCGACACTAATGATAATTAATACATTCCATAACAATTCTTTTTTTACAAAAACAAGATCAGTAACTTTTCCTTGTTGATATTCTTCTATAACATTCAAGGATTGTCTTATGATTTGAGGAATTTTGAGCGCTAATATTTTAGAGAGAACTGTAATCAACAATCCAATTAAAATTCGCCATTTGTATTTCGCTAAATATTTGTTTAAATGTTGTAATGCTCTCAAAAGTGTTTTTTTGATGTAAAAATAGAGCACGAAGATACCAATTTCATTGCGAATTGAATTCTTAAAAAAGAATTAAAAAGATTTCATTCAAAAAAGAAAATAGTACTATTTTTGCATCGCGAAAAACGCATTTTATTTAAGTTCTTTTAGATGATAAACAGAAGACATATTCGAGTTAAAGTAATGCAATCCATCTATGCTATGCAGCAATCTCAAAGCGGTGATATTGTGAAAGAGGAAAAATTTTTGAAGTTTAGCATTCTTAAAATGTTTGACTTGTATGTATTAAATCTCTTGTTAATTATTGAAGTACAAAAGCTTGCTGAGAAAAAAATAGCGCTATCTAAAAAGAAAATTCTTGCTACAAAAGAAGATTTAAAACCTAATACCAAATTTCTGAACAACAGATTAATCAATACAATCAAAGATAGTGTGAGTTTGATTAGTTATTGTGAAATCAACAAATTGAATAATTGGGAGCTAGATGATGAATATGTAAAGATAATTTTTGAAGAATTGCAAAACAGCAAAATTTATAAAAATTATTTAGATACTATTGAAGATTCTTTCAATATGGATCGCTCTTTTGTGATTGATTTTTTCAGAGAAATTATTGCACCAAATGAAAAATTAGCAGAGTATTTTGAAGACAAAATGATCACTTGGGTGGATGATATTCCGTTTGTAAATACTTGGGTTTTAAGAACATTGAGTAAATCTAAAAACAATTCAAATTTTTTGATGGGAAGTTTGTATAAAGACAAGGATGATGAGGAGTATGTCGCGAAATTGTTTACAAAAACAATGTTAAAAATGAGTGAGTTTGAGAAAGAAATTTCAGATAGAACTCCTAATTGGGAAACAGACAGAATTGCCGATGTTGACATGATTTTAATAAAAATGGCAATCACTGAATTTCTGAATTTCCCTTCAATTCCCGTTAAAGTTACCATCAATGAATATATTGAAATTTCGAAAGATTATTCAACTGAGAAAAGCAGTTATTTTATCAATGGTGTGTTAGACAAAATTTCAAAAGAATATGAAAAGGATAAGAAAATTGTTAAAATAGGAAGAGGATTATTATAATACACAATAAAAAAAAATGTTACTTTTACCAAAATTTTAAAATCATGAAAAAAACAGCCATTTTAGCAATCTTTTTTACGGCATTTTTTGTAACTATTTCCTGCACAACTAATGACGCGAAAGCAAAAATTAATGAAGAAAATTTAGAACAAGCAAAATCAAGAGATACAGAAATTCAAAAAGGTGCTGCAACTATCGCTTTTGATAAAGTTGAGTATGATTTTGGAACAGTAAATGAAGGGGATATTGTCGAAACCACTTTTAAAGTAACCAACGCTGGAAAAATAGATTTAATCATTACAAATGCACAAGCATCTTGTGGATGTACAGTACCAACTTGGCCAAAAGAACCAATAAAACCAGGAGCATCTGCAGATATTGAAGTTTCTTTCAACACTTCTGGAAAACCAAATAGACAAAATAAAACGATTACTTTAACAACCAATACTGAATCAGGAAGAGAAATTTTAACTTTGAAGGGTTCTGTAATTCCAAAAACAAATTAAGCATGTTTTCAATTATTTTTTTACAAACAGGAGGAGGTTTAACAAGCATGCTTCCTTTCTTAGCAATGATATTAGTATTGTATTTCTTTATGATTCGTCCACAAATGAATCGTCAAAAGAAAGAAAAAGCGTTTCAGGCCGGGATTAAGAAAGGCGCAAGAGTCGTTACCTCTAGTGGAATTCATGGTAAAATTGCTGAAATCCACGAATCTGACAATACAGTTACAATTGAAACAGCCGCAGGAAAAATCAAGTTTGAGCGCTCTTCAATTTCAATGGAATTGAGCAAAAAATACACCAACTCAGAAGTAAGTTAATTTTATTAAACTTCAACATATCAAAGTGAACTTTTTCTTTTTTTTGAAAAAGTTCACTTTTTTATTTAAAAATAGGTATATTCGATTGTATTAATTTAAGAATTGGCTTTTGAAAACGACACAAACTATATCGAAATCATTTTTTGGATTTTTAGTGGCTTCTTTTTTGATTTGGGTGTTGATTACTTTTTCCAAAGAATACAAAACGGTTATTTCGTACGAGGTGAATTTTATCAATATTCCACAAAAAAATATCCTTTTAGAAACAACTCCACAAAGATTAGCTTGCTACGTAAATGGTTCTGGATTTCGACTTTTTTGGTCACAACTTTTTGATCAAAAAATTAATTTAGATGTATCAAAATTTGTGCAAAAATCTCCCACTAAAACTTATATTTTACCAAAAAATCAATTATCAACTATTAAACAACAATTGATGTCAGGAGTTGTGATTGAAACTATTTTAAAAGATACTCTTTATATAAAAATGGGTTTCTTACACGCTAAAAAAGTACCTTTAAAACCCAATTTGAACATCAATTATCAAGTAGGGTACAATCTTTTTGGGGATGTGAAAGTAACTCCAGATTCAGTTGTAATTTCTGGTGACGAAAATCAACTAAAGTCCATACATTTTCTTGAATTAGAAAGTTTGAAGCTTACCAATGTAAAAGCAAATTTTTCAAATAGTGTCGCTATTTTAAAACATTCTAAGAGTAAAACGATAAAGTTAACTACTTCAAAAGCAGTAATCTCAGCAAAAGTTGACAAGTTTACAGAAGGAAGTTTAAAAGTTCCATTTAAAATTGTAAATCTACCATCAGAAATAAAAATAACAACTCTCTCAGAAACTGTTTTGGTGACTTTTGTGGTTGCATTATCTCAGTTTTCTAGAGTTTCAGAAGCTTCATTTGTGATAGAATGCGACTATGAGATGGCAACCAAAAATGACTTAGGGTATCTGATTCCAAAAATAGTTTTAAAACCTGATTTTGTTGAAAATATCAAGATCATTCCTACAAAAATTGATTTCTTAATTCAAAAATAAAAGATGATTGTTGGCATCACAGGAGGCATTGGAAGTGGAAAATCTACAGTTGTAAAATTGTTAGCAAAATATCCAAATACGGCAATTTATACTGCTGATGAAGAAGCAAAAAAGTTAATGAATTCATCCAAAATAATTGCTGATAAATTAATTCTTGAATTTGGAAATGAAACTTATCAAAATGGAGAATTACAAAGAGATTTTTTATCGAAAATAGTATTTCAAAATCCTGAAAAATTAGCAATTCTCAATTCAATCGTACATCCTGAAGTTCGCAATCATTTTCAAAATTTCATAAAGCTAAATCAAGATAAATTACTAATTATCTATGAAAATGCGATTTTATTTGAAAGTAAAAGCAATCTTATATGTGATGTTATTATCACTGTTTTTGCAAGCCTATTAGTTAGGATTGAGCGAGTTATGCAACGAGATCATTGCTTAAATGAGGCTGTTGTAAGTAGGATAAAAAATCAATTGAATGAAGAAATAAAAATGCTTCAATCACATTATATAATTATCAATGATACTATAGAACATACCGAAAATCAGGTGAAATATATTCATAATATTTTAACAGAAAAAAGCATAACTATTTAAGTATTTTCAACGAATTTGTTAAAACACTCTTAAATTTAGGTTATTTCAGTTAATATTTATCAGAAAGTTTAATTTTCAACTCTTTTATCACGTAACTTTGATACGTGGGTAAAAAGATGTTTATTTTCATTGTAGTATTGATGAGCATTTCCTTAATAGGAATCATTGCTGTACAACTCTATTGGATTAATAATGCCGTTGAAAGTAGAAAAGAACAATTTAAAAATGATGTTCAAAAATCGTTGGGAAGAGTTGCTGAAAGAATCAATGAAAAGGAGGAAAGACTTATTGAAATTCAAATCCAAGATATTTTAGAACACAAAACGCTTGCTGATAATGCACAAGTAAAAAATTATCTTTTTCAGCAAATAGATACTGCAAACAATACTAAAATCACTTTTGGAACTACTGTTTTAGAAGAAAATTTTGAAATCCCGTTAGATTTTTTAGATGATGAAAAAATAATTTTTACAAGAGTTACTGGAAAAAAAGACTTTTTTCAAAGCAAATTCATCAAAAGTCCAGACAATATTTTCAATGCCGAAGATGTTGAACGTTTTTCTTTTTTAGGAAGAATGAAAAGTTTAGAGAAAAGTCAGTTTACTCAGATAATGAAAGATTTTAAAAGAGTAAATCCCCTAAACAAAAGAGTAAGTAACAGAGAATTAAATGCTACTATTAAAGAAGAACTCGTTAAAAATAACATTCATTTAGATTTTAAATATGGCGTTTACACCAATGAAGGTTTAGCAACGAAGTTAAAATCAGGATATTATACAATCAATATTAACGAAAGTTATGAATATCCACTATTGTATGATTCAGAAAATAAACCAGAATATAATTTGTTTGTGACTTTTCCATCCAAAAATGAACATATTTTATCTGGAATTTCATCCATTTTATTGTTGTCTTTATTTTTCATTTTTGTTATTATTATTGCTTTTTCAAGTTCGTTGTATCAATTAATCAAACAAAAAAAAATATCAGAAATAAAAACTGATTTCATCAATAATATGACCCACGAATTTAAAACACCAATTGCTACCATCAATTTGGCTTTAGATTCTATCAAAAATCCAAAAATTATTGGAGATACTGAAAAAGTGTTGCGTTATGTAAAAATGATTCGCGATGAAAATAAAAGAATGCATTCTCAAGTAGAAAATGTATTGCGAATTTCAAGATTGGAAAAGAATCAATTAACATTCAGTAAGGATACTGTTGACGTTCACGACATTATTGAAGATGCTATCAATCATGTGAGTTTATTGATAGATGATAGAGGTGGCAGTATTGAAAAGCATTTTCAAGCGATTTCATCAGAGATTTCTGGAAATGAATTTCACTTATTGAACGTAGTTGTAAATATATTAGAAAATGCAATTAAATATTCAGTTGACGCTCCCAAAATTGATATTTATACCGAAAGTACCAATAAATTTTTCATTTTTAAAATAAAAGATGAAGGAATAGGAATGGGAAAAGCAGCTCAAAAAATGGCTTTTGACAAGTTTTATAGAGAGCAAAAAGGAAACATTCACGATGTAAAAGGGCATGGTTTAGGATTGGCTTACGTTAAGGAGATCTTAGAAAAACATCATGGAACAGTATTTGTAGAGAGCGAAAAAGGAAAAGGAAGCATATTCACAGTTAAATTACCTTTAAATTAAATATAAAATGGGAAGTAAAAAAATCTTATTAGTAGAAGACGATCCAAATTTTGGAACCGTATTAAAAGACTATTTATCATTAAATGACTACAATGTTACGCTTGCAAAAGATGGTATTGAAGGATTGATAATGTTTAAAAATAGCGATTATGATTTGTGTATCTTAGACGTTATGATGCCTCGTAAAGATGGATTTTCATTGGCTCAAGATATACGAGTAACCAACAAAGAAATTCCAATTATCTTCTTAACAGCCAAAACGTTAAAAGAAGATGTTTTGAAAGGATATGCAGTTGGTGCAGATGATTATTTGAATAAACCATTTGATTCAGAAGTATTATTGCACAAAATTAAAGCAATTTTACAACGCAAAGAATCGGATAAAACTTCGGAATCAGATCAAATTTTTGAGTTTACAATTGGAGGTTTTTCATTCAATTCAAAATTGCGTTATTTGACCTCTACCGCATCTGTTGAGCCTATTAAATTGTCTCCAAAAGAAAGTAAATTATTGAGAATGTTGGCAATCCATAAAAATGATTTGATGCCTCGCGAATTGGCTTTGACAAAAATTTGGAGAGATGACAATTATTTCACATCAAGAAGTATGGATGTTTACATCGCAAAATTGCGTAAATATTTGAAAGATGATGAAAATGTAGAAATTTTAAATATTCATGGAGAAGGATTTCGTTTGATTGATAAATCATAGAAA